>JALWFW010000045.1 GCA_027013865.1 Polyangiaceae bacterium
TCTTTGATGGGTAGGGATTTTCCACTTACGTGAACACGCAGCAAAAACGGGTGGTGATGCGCCTTTCGGTGGGAACATCAGGGGTTGCGCCCAATGTGAAGCATTGCTCTCACGTCATAGGCTGGCCATCCGCCCAAGAAGACGTCAATGCCAATGTCTTGATTGCACCCTGGCTTTTCGAAAACGGCGTTGGCACGCGTCCTTTGGAAAGATGCATCACGGGTGCTGCCTCGAAGTGGCAGGATATTCAAATGCGGCACCCAGGAACTCACGTCACAGACCATGCCTTTCGAAAGAAATGTCTGTGGGCGGCATCGGGCAATGCAGGGGCTTATATCATAGGTCACGCCCTTCGAGCTCGTCAGGGGATGGCGGGATGTCGCAGCCCAAGTTTTCGTAGGACGCGTCAGATATGCCGTGCCGGATAGAGCTACTGGACGGTTTTTCGCGAGACACATCAGGGTTTTTGACTCAATATGGTGTCAGGACTTTCGAAGACGTCAAAGACCGGACTTGTATGTGATCTTATGTTGGATGCCCGCGTTTCATAGAACTCCTTGAAGCTGGTGAATTGATCCACCGGATGGGATATTGCGGTAGTCATAGGCCGTATTTTCGATTTTGAACTACCTCGCTGCTGGCAGCAAATCCAATTCCAGGGGATACAGTGTTTTATACATCTCCGTATCTGTGACAAAGCCCGAATGTACCCAAATGGCAAGGCAAAAATTGCCAAACATATATAGCAACTGGACCCCGGGCCTCTTGGCAACAAGAATCCAGACCTGCTGAGTAGCCCTACCAATCAGGCAATATGACCGAATATTCGCATGGAAAAATTCATTATGGGTGAAATCAGAAAATCAGGCCAAAGTTGAAATGTATCCGGCCAGTGGGGTCTGTACCCCAAGAAGGATTCAACGGAATTCCATAGGCCAAGGAGAGGAACCCCACCGGTGTCGCCACCCTCAAAGCCACACCATAAGAAGAATGAAATGACGAGAGGCCAAATCCAGCATAACTGACCACTATGTAACCGGTGTCGAAAAACAGCACTCCCCATAGCGGTAGTCCAGCCAGGAAGGAATGCTTCTGTATGGGCACCTGAAGCTCCGTGTTGGAGATCATCCTGATATCTCCCCCCACTGGGCTGACCCTGTATATCATGGTCTCACCCCCCGGGAATACCGGAATCCACTCCACTACTGTAAACAGGGAGTCTTCCTCGTATCCTCGAACTGTCGTATCACCACCGGCATAAAAACGTTCCACCTTGGGAAGAGCCATGGTTCCGGCAAAAGGAATACCATGATCATAACGCACACCCTGTGCCAAAATCATACCAAAAGGCAGAGGACAAAGAACCTGCATGGTCCCGCGGAGGTGTACGAAGTCGTCATCACCACCAAACCAACGGGATGCCAAACGTGCTGACAACGAAAGACGCCATCCCCTAGTTGGAAGGAGCTGGTTGTCCCTGTAATCCCATACCAAACCTCCCCCCAGAGCACCAGTTATGGTGGCAAAATTGACCATCTGATCCTCATCCCCCCCAGATGAAATCCTGATGAGATCCTCCCTGTAGGTAACCTTGCGTATCTCATACCGTGCATACCATCTGAACCTACGTCCCCACTGGCTCTGAATGGTGGTAGACAGTCCGTAGGTTTCGATATTGCCCAGCCTAACGGTCTTCTCCCTTCTGTAGTAAGTGGAGATATCGAAAAGATAGCGTGTCCCAACGAAACGGGGATCCTGATACACCAGCCGACCACTGGTTATCTCGGCCCCCCATTCACCCTTTGCCTCTATGCGTTTGGCCCTCCCAAAAACGTTCTTGTTGCGGTAGGCAAGTGAGGCGAAATACAGGTTGTCCGTGGAAAAACCGCCTCCTATCTCCACCTGTCCATGATCATCATATCGTTCTACCACTTCCACCACTGCCGGAAGGCTGGTCCTTCCCTCCTGAATATCCAGAAACTTGATGCGCACTGAACGGAACACTCCCAAGGAACGCATGTTACGTGTGGATCGCTCCACATCGGTCAGCGAAAACGGCCTCCCTTTTTTGAAGGTAATCTCCTTGAGTATCAACGATTTCTTCGTCTTGAAAGCTCCACGAATGAGTACATCGCCGAATCGCACCTCAGGGCCGGGCTCTACTCTGTAGGTTACAATCACTCCTGAACCATCCGGCGACGCCTCGACGTTCCCCTCCACCTTGGAATACGGATGTCCCATGTCTGCAAAGGTATGTTGGAGCAGCTTCAGGTCTTCCCTGTAGGCCTGTTTTGAAAAAGGGGCCCCTGGTGCCAGCCTCATCTTCCTGATGACACGTTCAGGTGGACGCGAACCCGTAAACTTTCTTGCTGCCACCACCACCCTGCGACCTTCATGCACGGTGAACACGACACTTGTTCGCCTGCGCCCCCCATGGGTGATGGTAGAATCGAGAGCCAACTCAGTGAGGAACATGGCTCTATCTGTGTCATAACGTACACTCCAGTCCACCTTTGCATCGACATAACCGGCTTTCGTATATACCTGCTCTATTTTTCTGGCATCTTGACGGGCCTGTACCGGAGTGATGTAACCTCCAGTTCCCAGACCTATTTTGGCCATCATCTCCGGAAACACCTTGCTAGCAATCACGCTCATCAGTCTGGAGCGGCTGATACCTCTGGCACCAGGGAAAAGAATTCTCCTTATGCGGTATTCCCTTCCCGGATTGACAGTAAACAGGATTCTTATGTGTCCTCTGGCAATGGGATAACTTTCCGGATATACCACCGCGTTGTAATAACCCTTCTTCTGAAGTTCATGTACTATGGCAGAAGCCGAACGCCTGAGTTCGGCAAAATCATAAGATCCGCTCTCTCTGAAGGTCAGCAGGGAAAGAAGTTTATCACGGGACAACTTGGGTTTGCCCAGAAATTCTATCTCTACTTTCCGTCCCTCACGAATGAACAGTGTTATGTCCACCTTCTTCCGGCGGCGGTCCAGAGACTTGAGACTGAAGTCATGCCGGACGCGAATCTGGTAATAACCGAGACTCTTGTAGTAATCAGTGAGCTTCTTTATGTCTTTCCTGAACCTCCGTCTATAAAAGGGGAGCTCGTAAAACAAAATCCTGTGTCGGAAAAATGAGTCGATCTTATCGGCCGGAACCGCTGTATTCCCCTTGATTATCAACTTGCCAAGACGATAAAGGGAACCCTTGTGTAGAATTATGTAAAGATCTATCTGGTTCTTCTCAACCGTATGAACCTTGAAACGTACACGTCCGTCAAAATATCCCTCATGCCGGAGATAAGTTATGAGCCTTTTACTCTGTTCATCCAGCAGGCTACGTCGTTTGGGCCCGGGTGGAGGAAGACGCGTTCCTTCCCTCAAAAACACATGCCTTTTGACATCATTTTCAAAAAGCGGCCAGTTGCCCTTGATGAAGACATGACGCACCACCTCCAGGGGAGCCAATTCCAGCACTCTTGCTCCTCCCCTGTCCACGACCCTGACCAGTCTGTAGCCCAGCAATGAAACTTTTTGGGACAGCCGTTCCGTGTCAAGAGATACATATGGAGTAAGGACACGGGACAGTACATCAGGGGGATCTATGAGGTTGCCCTCAACCTTGACTGCCTGTGGTCCCATAAGTATCGCAAAAACAAGGAGATGGATCATGGACGTACTTTCACGCAGGGAACGTCATTATACAGAATATCGCACCTGTCACTAATAAGTCGTTTCATCATTTGTGAATCACTGACCAGTGCCAGGTCGAATCGGACATTCCGGTTCTGATCCTGCTCTGTGGAATCACGTTCCCACTGCGGCCAAGACTCCAATTTTCCGGTAATATCGTCAAGGGAACCTGACAGTCTGTATCCCCTGGAGCAGTGTCTATGTTTTAGGAATGCAGATAGGTGTGGAAATAAACAGGCTGATCAGCGCTCCGATACGCAGGCTCCATCCTGGCAGTGTTCACCGGAACTGCAGTCACTGGCAGCAGAGCACTGCGGGCTGACATAGTTTTCGTCGACGCAGTAACCACCGGAAGAGCAGATGGGGTTACCGGGGCAGGCCTGGCAGTCGTCGCTGTCAACGCACGGAATGCGGCATATCCCCTCGACGCAGTCGTAGCCATCGAGACCCTGGTTGGTACAGTCGGACTTGGTGTAGCACTGCGGACGAGCTCTGTCATCGGGCATGCAGACGCCATCCCAGCAGAAGTCCTGCGCATCCGAGCACTCTGAGTTCTGGGAGCACGCATCATGACACAACCCGTTCACACATACTTTGTCTGTTCCGCAGTCACTGTTGACCACACACTCGCTGCCGGGTACTGAAACGTCTATGCAGTATCCGTCGGAATGGCAGATCTGACCTGTGCCGCAGTCTTCATCCGTGTTACATCCTGCAAAACAGCGGCTGTCATAGCAGATACCGCTTCCGCACTGCTCATCGAACTGACAGCTCCAGGAGGGCTCCCTGGCAGGCATTGCAGAGCAGGCACCATCCACGCACTGATAACCGTCAGCACAGTCACCATTATTCGTACAGGAGTTGGAGGTGTCCTCAGGAACACACGTTCCTCTGTCATCACAGTATGGAGCCTGTGTGTCATGACAATCATTGTTATCGGAACATGTACTGGAGTTCACACACTGTCCCTCACTGCAGTAAGCACCCACACCGCATTCGGAATTCGTTTCACAATTTACGCTGGGACGCTCACGGCAGGTATTCCCGTCACAGTAGTATCCATCCGGGCAGTCACTGGAAGTGGAACACGTATCTGCAACCTCGCAACGACCGGTATACTCATCGCAGTACGAATGTTCCGGGCAGTCCCAGTCATCGGAGCACACATTATCCGGTGTACGCACCTGACAGGTTCCGGAAGCCTCGTCACAAACCATCGGATCCGGGCAATCCCAGTCATTCTGGCACTCGGCCACCGGATAGCACACACCTTCCAGGCTCTCGCAGTATTCCCCCGGTTCACAGTCTGAATTATCATAGCAGTAGGCAGGATAACACGCGTCGACATCACAGTCCATGCAGCCATCACCGGTGCACACCCTTGTTGAATCGTTATCACAGGTGCCGAACCAGCAACCCGCTGCACCGAATACGAGAAACAGCGAAACACCGGCAAGCTTCAAAATCGCCTTTTTCATGACAGACCTCCTTTCCTGCCTGGCCCTATACAATTTTCGTGCCTGGATACACGAAAATCGTGAAAGATCTTCTCTTCCGTCCTATTTCAATAGCGTGCAAACCTAATATAGACAAGTCCAAATGCCTGGGCCTCCATGACCCTGTTCACGTACTCCATCCCCCTGTATCGGAAGTGCCTACTGAAAAATCATCTCCTGAACAAGCCACTGATTTCCCACCCTAATCAGGGTGAGCCTGAGTCGAGGGCTGTTACCTACTTCTATCGAGATCTCACTGTCCCCAGAATCCACAGGACGTCTCTTTATTATCTGCATGGCCTGCCGTAAAAGTGCCAGGCGGCGGGCATTACGTTTTTCTAGACGTTTGCGGGCTTCGGGCAGCATGACTGAATATATGCCAAGCATATCATGAGCCTGAAAAGCGCTTATGAGCCTAGTAACAGTTTCCGAAGGAGATCCCCCTCCAGTGAGCTCTGGAGCCGATACCACATACCAGCGGCCATCTTTCCATTTCATCGTGACATGGCCGCCATCGGCAAGTTCCAACCTTGCATACAGATCGGCGTGGCTGCGTGTGCCCACCACATCCCTGATATATGCCAGGTTGTCCTTCCATACCGTCTGAAATGCCTTGTATGAACTGAACTTCTGACGTTCGTCATCCGAAAGCATGGAATATACTGTTTTAGAATCCCCATGTTCCACGGCCGACTGCAGGCGTGAACGGGATTCCTCTAGAGATGTAAGGGTCTCTGGGGTGCCGCCTGAAACAGAACTACAGGCCGAAAAACTCATCAGCATCATCGTCAGCAGTGAATAAAAACAGTATCTCGTCATGGATGATTCTCAGAATGTGGCCGGCTGTCCACTCATCTGCAGTACGGATCTCCACAGAGCTCCATCAGGATCGATGATTTTACGCCTGGACGTGGCAGATACCAGGGGAACATGGGTAAAGTGATCGTTCCAGTATCCCACCACCAATCCGGTACGTCCTGCCATGGCGGCGTGTACGGCATACTCACCAAGCTCATGGCAGAATACTGCATCATTGGGAGTCGGCACAGCGGCCCTAATGATGTATCCGGGGTCTATGTGCTTGAGATTTATGGACTTCTCTTCAGTAAAACGGGCGACTATTCGTTCTTTAAGGAACAGTCCTATGTCTTTCAGTTTTCGGTTGCCCGAAGCATCGTACTGAATATCGTCCTCAGGAAACAGGTCCTGGCCGGCGCCCTCGGCCGCCACTATCATACAGTACCCCTGTCTCTCCAAGATGTCCGATATCTGAGCAAAAAGGCCCTCCAGGGTGAAGGGCACTTCCGGAACGAGTACAAGGTCCACGTCTCCCACCGCCAAAGAAGCGTACGCTGCGATGTAACCTGAATAACGTCCCATCAGTTTTACTAGGCCTATACCCCTGGGGGCTCCACGTGCCTCCACCAGGGCCGACCGGATGGCTTCCGCGGCCCTGGAAACCGCTGTTTCGAAGCCGAAGGTCCTGGTTATGTACGGTATATCGTTGTCTATCGTCTTGGGCACTCCTACCACGGCAAGACCATAACCGCGTCTGGTGGCTTCTTCCCATATGGCCCTCGCTCCGCGCATCGTGCCATCGCCTCCTACTGCAAAAAGAATGTTTATGGACATGCGCTGTAGAGTATCGACCATCACAGCCGGATCCTGCGGGCCTCTAGAGGAACCGAGCATGGACCCCCCGTGAAGGTTCCAGTCTGACACCACTTCAGGAGTCAAGACCACAGGAGATGGGCCACCGGGGATCAGGCCTGCATAACCGAAGGTAAACCCGGTAACCGAGGCTATTCCATATCGGTACAGTTCATTCACCAGGGTCTTGACCACGTCATTGATTCCGGGACACAGACCACCGCACGTTACAATGCCAGCCCTGGTCTTGGGGGGATCGAAGTAGATGTTACGTCTGGGCCCAGCGAGCTCGAAACTCCTGGACGTATCCACGCGGCCATCACGTACCACTGCATTCAGGAGTACCCGTTCATCCTCTTCCACGAAATTTGGGATTAGGTCTCCCATTACCTCAGACAGAGAAAGGGGAGACTGTATGGTACACGGTCCAAGAACCGGAATTGCAAAATCGTCAGAGTTGCCCGGCATGACTCATATCCTCCAGATGCGCAAGGTTATAGGGAGACTCCCCTTTTAACAAGACGTTTACCCAATCTCCGGAGCGCAAAATTACCTGAAGGCAACTCACCTGCACACACCGTATTCCTGACCGTCTATGACTACTGGCGGAACTAGTGACTCACACGTATCTTCATCCTCACAGTCGTACTGGCCCATGCGGCACCAGTCCATACATTCATAATACGTGCCTGAAACTCTCACGCATGCTTGTCCCTGAATACAGTAATTTCCGCTGTCTGGAGGGCACTCCGTGTCATCTATACAGTCGGTCATCGTGATCAAGTTGCCGTCTCTTCTGAACCTCAGTACCTGGCATGTAAATGGAGGATTCTCACATGGTGCTCCAGTCATGAGATCACAGCCCGTACTACATAGTGCGTAATCAAAATTACTGATACTGTAGGCGCATACGGATGAATCCGAAGCGCCACAGTCCTGTGTGTCATAGACAGAATCGGAATTGTCATGACACAACTTGGTGCAAAGGCCATTATCGAAACTCTGGATGCAGTAGTATCCGGCAGCACAGTCTTCATGATCGTCGCAGGCATCACCGTCTGTCCCAGAACCTTCAGGAATGCATGTGGCATCCCCACCCGGAATAACCAAGCATTTGTCCCCCGAAGGACATTCTCCAGTCGCCATGGGATCACAGGTGAAGTCCACGTTCTCACAGTTCGACGTGTCTATCTGGCATCCGGAACACATTATAAATCCGCCGGTAAAACCGTAATCAGAACAGGTATGCCCTGCGAGATCCGTCCCGTCGCATTCTTCACCGTCCTCGACCACACCATTGCCGCATCTATGACAGCCAGCCGTATCAATCATACATTCTGAAGTACACCCCAGTGTCCCTCCGTCAAAACCCATGGATTCACAGGTCTCGCTTCCAAAATCCTGGCCATCGCACTGCTCACCGGATTCGATGATTCCATTACCGCAGGTAGAAGGGACCTCATTTGTACAAAGTGACTCGTCAAAACGGCAGCCTGAAGTGCAGCGCAACTGGCCTGCCGCATAACCGCGGGATTCACAAGTCTGCCCTCCAAGGTCGTCCGAATCGCACTGCTCACCGGATTCGATGATTCCATCACCGCATTTCCCGGATGTGTTCAGCAGGCAGCCGCTCACATCTAGTGTACATGCCGCCGTACACCGTATGTCACCCCCTGAAAATCCTATGGACTGACAAGTGATTCCCCCGAAGTCGGAACCGTCACACTGTTCCATGGGATCTAGATGGCTGTCACCGCAACGGCCTTCCTCCCTGCAGTAAGGAGAACATCCGTCTCCAGCCGCTGTATTGCCGTCATCACATTCCTCCCCTTCTTCTACCTTACCGTTGCCACATATTGGATCAGCAGGAGGCCGGTACCTGTCCGAAGAGCAGCTCCAGACGAAAAGCACAATGACTAGCACCAGTAGTTCACGGATTTTCATGCCGACCTTTCCCTCATTAGCCTCAATTATGAAGTTTTCTGAATTTTTTTCCACTTCCGGAATGGATTTTTGCCTACGCAGAGCGCACCAGGACTATTTCAGGCTGAAAAACTTCACACTGAAGCCAGCCCAGCCTCACTCAGGGCTGCCTCCATGGCATCTATGGTGCTCTGGGAAGCCGGAGCAAGAGGATTGCGCACCATGTCGCTCGAAATGATCTGGCGGAGTTTCAGACCGGCTTTGAGGGGCACAGGATTGGACTCTATGAACAGGACATCCATGAGGGAGAGACTCTTCCACTGATGTATGTGAGCTTCCTCGAAATTTCCTGCCTTCATGTGAGAATACACGACTTCCATTATTTCCGGAGCTATGGCCGCCAGCACTGATATGGCTCCCCTGGCTCCCACTGAGAACATGGGAACGTTCAGGGAATCCGTACCAGACAGTACTGGAAAGTCCACTGAGTGGTCGTTGGCGAGACGCACTATCTTGGCGACCTTGTAAACATCCTCGGTTGCTTCCTTGAGGCCGGCTATGTTGTCGATCTGCATCAACCTTTCTATGACTTCAATGGACAGATTCAGCCCGGTTCTGCTGGGGACGTTGTATACGATAACCGGCAGATCAGAGTTTTGGGCAACGTTGCTGTAGAAGTTTACTATGCCGTTGGGATTCGGCTTTATATATGGAGGTGTGGCGATGAGCACATAATCAAATCCAGAACGGGTGGCGATATCCACTTTCTGCATTGCGGCCGTGTAATCGAAGGCCGTGATGCCCGCCACGAGAGTAACCGAGGAATCAGCAAATTTACGTACTTCCCTTAGGAGGTCTTCGTATTCCGAGAGCCCCAGACGCACACCCTCCCCTGTGGAACCGCCTACCAGGATACCCTCCACACCATTTTTCAATAGAAAATCTACATACTTACGGACATCAGGCAGGTAAATGTTCTCGTCCTGGTCCATGGGAGTAGCCATCGCAGCTATGATTCCTTCAAGTGCCATTTCTTCCTCCTTACAGAAAATCGGTACATCAGCCGGAACGTATCACGGTCCACCTGTGCTGACCACCATTTTCGATTATACAGACATGAGTGTGTCTCATTCGGTCCAAGGGAATGCCGGCCAGTTCATGAGAGCACGCAAATCGTCGGAAACCTCGGCCAGGGGAAGACCCATCACGTTGGTATAAGAGCCCCTGATACTCTTGATCCACATGCCTGACATGCCCTGCACTGCGTAGCCACCTGCCTTGTCCCGCCATTCATCCGTCTTCAGATAGGCATGAAGCTCTTCATCAGACAGATGCTTGAACTCGACTTCCGACGTGACACACCTGGACACAGAACGTCCGTCGGGAGCCAGTATGGTATAGCCGGTCGTGACCGTATGCACATTGCCTGCCAGCCGGTACCACATCTTCAGGGCATGATCTTTATCCGACGGTTTGCCCAGTATATGACCGTCCAGGACCACCACCGTATCGGCTGCAAGCACAGGAATCGGGGCCGTTCCGTAACGCTGGAGTGATGCCCGTGCCTTGAGGCCTGAAAGCCTCTTCACGAGGGCTTCGGGGGATTCATCTGACAGAGGAGTCTCATCGATGGATGCAGGCAGAACGGAAAGCTCCAGACCGAGATATCCCAGAAGGAGTCTGCGACGTGGTGAAGCCGAGGCAAGCAGGAGATCAGGCATCCAACCCCTCCTGTTCACGCAGTTTTCTGCGCAGATTGATTACAGCATCAGGTTCTCTCAGATACAGGGGTTCCACATCTAGCGGTGAATATCCTTCGGAAACTACCCTGGATAGCACTCCGGAAAAAAGCAACTCCGGGGTCTGAAAATGTGCATCTTTCTGGGGAATTGCCTGTGCACCATACACGGGTATCAATTCTTCTCGGTGCTCATATACCCACGGACCGACTAGGGTCCAGCCATCATCAGGTGAAAGCTCTCCGAACAGAGCCTTCCGGGACGTCAGAGAGGGCACACCCATGCGAGTTCCGTGATCATACCTGGCAAAAAAAACCTCATCCCGGCGAGCATCTAGAATAACCGCCACCTTCCTGTCGTCGAACTGTCCGGCAAGCAGTTCGAACCAGTCCACTGCCACCAGCGGAATCCCAGCAGCATAGGCCAGAGCCTTGGCCGTGGACAGGCCGATTCGGACACCTGTGAAAGACCCCGGTCCTATGCCTACTCCCACGGCGAAGAGGTCCTTAGGTCTGGTGCCCACCTCAGCCAGTGCCCGTTCCATGAGAGGAAGGAGTGCCGGACCATGGCTGTGCGGTTTTTCTGATAGCGCCAGCACCATGAGACCCTGAGGGGGTGCCGTACCCACGGCCACCAGCGTATTGGGCGTGGAAGTATCCAACGTCAGGATGAAACGCATCTCAACCTCTCCGTGTGCCGTTCCATGGCATCCAAAGTCAGTTGGCGGCCTCGAAGGTCACCGAAGCCTGACCATCCGGACCAGCCACGCGTTCTATAACGAAAATTACCTCAGCACCATCGGAGGACACGTCCACTGTACCGCTTCCGGAACTGATATCTACGGGCACAACCGATTTGACGCCGCCTTCAGTGACGATGGCTCTCACTCTGTAGTTATGACTGCTGTTTACCGTGATCTTTACATCCCCGTTGGCAGACACGCCCCTTACCCTGTAGAAGTAATAACCGCCCAATACCAGATTTGGAGTATATGTATCGCCGAGTGTCACGTCCCTCATGGAAGGCTGTGTGTTGAGGGTGATTTCCGCATAGGAATAAATCCCATCAGATATGGAAGAATCATTGAGCATGTTCGCCACGCCCCAGTCCAGTATCAGATCATAGAAATCGCCCTCGAAATCCGGCATGGAATCGAGCACTTCATTGATGGAAGTTCGCCCCTTCTCCTGACTCATGGCGATGTCATGGAAGAATCCCTCGCCGAAACGGTCTACGCAGTAGGCAGCGAAAAGGAATCCGGCTCCATAGTTGTAGTCGTAAGGCAGATCATTGCCAGTCAGTTCCAACTTGCTGACAGCCGTGTTGTACAGGTACGTCTCTCCCAGTTGGAGATCACCCCAGTAACCGTTTATATACATGGAGGCCTGAGAAAGAGTCTCATTGAGCCATGAAAGCTCGGAGCGATCTACGTTCCACTGAAGCATATGCTGGAATTCATGAGCCAGAACACCAAGTAGATACTCTGAATTCGGGGCATGATGCTCACAGTCCAGATACACCATTTCCGTCATGTTGGAATACTGGCCGGGAACCTCATTCTCTGATTTGAAATAACCGTCAAACGTGGTGCCATTGTACTGTCCCAGCGGAGTTATGAAAATTATGATGTGAGGATCGCCGTCTACGTCCGGTGGCTCTCCAAAAACCGTGGTGGTATGCTCATAAATGCCCATGTCCGGGTGTTTCTCAGTGCCCACTTCCCAGGCATGAATCACATCGTCAACCATCTCCTGAGTCACCATGCCGTTATTCCAGGCATCATCCGACACGTAGACGTATACGTGCTGTCCCGCGCCACGGCATGTGGAGGGGATCTCTATATTGGAAGGCGGCATGACCGAAAGATCCCAGTTCCAAAAGGAACGTGTCGGCGTTGGACACCCGGTATCGGTTCCGTTGTTGGTATCCGTACCGTTGTTGGTATCCGTACCGTTGTTGGTATCCGTACCGTTGTTGGTATCGGTTCCGTTATTCGTGTCAGTGCCATTGTTGGTGACATTATTGGTAGCGGAATTTGTATTCCCCGTACTATCGGAGTCATCGTCACACGCTGCATAACCAACTGAAATGACTAAAGAAAACACCAATAGTACAATTCTTGAAATACGAAACATCGTAAACCTCCTAACTGTCAGACGACCTTAACAGCCGCCTTATCAAAGTCAAGGAATCACGCTGATCCACCAGCATGAAACGGGCAAGCAGGTTCTCCTTCTCATCTTCAGGAAGACCTGGCTGTCCCTGCTGTCTGTATAGATACCCCAGATGTTCCAAAATCAGCGCAGTCGACACTGAAAGGTTGAGACTCTGGGTAAGTCCGTACATGGGGATGTGAAAGGCTACATCGGCACCTTGTACCACTGCTGCACTTAGTCCCTCACGTTCATTCCCCATCCATACGGCCACGGGCCATTGGGGCACGAGTTTCCTGTGGGGTATAGAATCAGGATAATCGGGTATTTGCCGCAGTCCGGAGTGCGTGTCTGGTTCCGGAGGAATACCGGCAATCTGTTGAATGCTGCGTTCCCTCAACTCCTCCATGAGCTCTATGGCTCCCTCGCGCTGGTGGACGTTTATCCATGTCTCACTTCCTATGGTCACTTTGCGAGAGACATCCTTTCCCTGAACATCCACCAGGTAGACATCCGTAAGTCCCAGGGCCTCAGCAGTGCGTATCACCGCAGCGGCGTTCCGGGGATCGTATACTCTCTCTATCACCACCGTCAGACCGGGAATCCGGCTGTCGAGAATCCTGCGAAGGCGCGCCGTTCTCCTTTCGGTGAAAAACGGCTCCAGCAGTTCTATGACCTTGGACGGACCCAGCTCTGACAGAATGCGTGCATGTTCCTGTGTAAACTTGGCCATGGCGCGAGTGATAAAGGAAAACCTTTCCGCGTGCAATAAGCCATACGCCATACCTACGTTGAAACCTTTTGCCTGCTCTGCTATCAACATGCCGAAGGCAGCAGAGGTGGTGAGGCACTCGCCGGCATCCGCGTGGTGTCGGAGGAAAGTCCGGACTCCTCCGGGAAGGGTGCAGGGTAACGCCCTGTCGGTGAAAGCCGAAGGAAAGTGCCACAGAAAGCAAACCGCCGGCCCGCTCGTCGGACCGGTAAGGGTGAAAGGGTGCGGTAAGAGCGCACCGGCCTCCTGGTGACAGGAGGTGTCACGGTAAACCCCACCTGGAGCAAGGCAGATGGAAGGCGACCTTTCGGGGTCGGAGCGCCCGGGCTCCTGTCCTTCCGGTGGCCGCACGAGTCCTGTGGTAACGCAGGACCTAGAGGAATGGGTGCCGCCCGGCTGCGGGAAACCGCTTCGGGAACAGAATCCGGCTTACGGCCATGCTCTGCTGCCTTCTTTTTTCCAAAACCTACCGCGCTTTCCCTGTGTACTACAGACAACAGCGCATGAGCCAGCCGGGTTAATCCCTCGGGAGAACAGTAAATCCACGCCCTGGCATTGCCTTCCCATGCCATACCATGACCCTGACATGACTCATCCCCATCGCTGCAGCGTCCCCAGGTCATACCCGGAGGTGCCAAAAGCACCCGTGTTCCTCCCCTAGCCTTGAAAACTTCGATGCCCTGGGGCAGATTCTTCAGCAGAACATCCGGTGACGGACCCAATGACCCCACTGTCAGACACCCTGTCCCAAAAGTCCACCTGAGCCAGCGTCTGTCCAGAATCTCCCTGGGATCCAAACGTTTTCGTACATGTGCAATGCCGGACACTCCAATCATGCACACCAGCCTTGCCATGCCTGTCTGCTCTGACCACCACCGTCTGAAGAGTCCTTCGAGGTCATCCGGTGGCATGCTACGCCTGTAGGCCCACATAAACTGCGGTACATACAGAAACGAGCTGTCTTTCTCTCCCCAAAGTGCCGTCACTAAAGACGCGGCAATCTCCTGAGTACGCCAGGGGCTGCCGCGGGCTGGCACGCCAAGCACACGATCTGGACCCTGTACATAGAACACCGCACCTTCTGGATGAATTGCTTTCAGCAGTACGAACACGTATTCACCCGTGGACATGCCATCACGACAGCGTGGAAGCACGATTCCCCGGCCTTGTTTGAGCCTGATGGTGCGCGTTTTGATTTCATCAGACCGGACAGACCGTACGCCTCCCTGTTCTGCCGTGGCCTGGACCTTCTCCCCGGAACCCAAGGAACCCCTACGTACACCCTTACGTTGTTCCTGCCATGCTAAGAAAACGTTGGATACCCGGGGCCACACACATGGAGAGACGTACACTTCTGACCCTTTCCACTGCAGCCTGATACGCGTCAGATGCTTCCTGCGTCCGAACTCAAGAGCACCTCCCCGGGCCACCCAGACATCACGATGCCTGCGTGGCCGTCCATACCACCGTATATGCCCCATTGTGCCTGAACTGCCTGCAAATCCCCTTCCGGGAAGCACTGACTGTCCTACGGAGATGAGCGCCCTGAACAGCCACGAATAGCGGTACTTCATATTGCTCCAGCGGGTACCGTGACTATTGCGAAGCATGCGGTCGCACCGTACACGCTCTCTCAGAAAGAACTCTGAAAACGTATCAGTATGATTCAGAATCCTGTATAGCCAATGAGCCCCGGGAGGCGGTTCAGTTGCTGGAGCGAACACCACCACGGGCCACCATGAGGCCTTCGGCCCCGGGGGAACAACTTTTCTTACGTGGTCCGATATGTAGACCGTGAGTGATTTCCTTTCCCAGGAATCCAGACGGCCCGCATTTTTGGATTTCCTGTCAGATGAACACGCCTGGACATGAAAGCCTAATACAAATACCAGCATTGACCACATGATACCCGGGCTTCGTCCGCTCCATGCCATTTTTAGGAATAAACTGCGTAACATATTGTAATAAAATGATATTTTCAATTTTCACACCTGCGAGGCATCCAGTGCCCTGTAACTTACGGCCTCTGCCAAATGACCCGGAGCAATGCTTTCACTACCTTCCAGATCCGCGATCGTTCTCGAAACCTTGAGAAGACGTTCCACTGCTCGACCCGAAAGTCCCATGGCAGAGACTGCCCGCTCCAACAGAGCCTCTCCCCGGCTGTCCAGGACACAGAAAGAACTGACCTCCCCTGGTCCCATCCCTGCATTGGCTCGCACCGGAGTCCCAGCAAATCGCTCCAACTGAATCTCCCGTGCCCGTATCACCCGCTGTCTCACCGTGGCACTGGTTTCACCACCTCCACGCGACCGCCACTGAGTAAACTCCACCGGCGGCACATCAAGCTGGATGTCGAACCTGTCCAAAAGCGGGCCGCTCAGCCTTGCCCTGTACCTGCGTATGGCATTTATGGAGCAGGTGCATTCATGACGGGGATCGCCCAGATGACCGCAGGGGCACGGATTCATGGCCGCCACCACCTGAAATGATGCCGGGAAAGTGATGCTTCCACGGGCCCGGGTCACAGTGACCTTTCGGTCCTCCAAGGGCTGGCGTAGCGTCTCCAGAACCTGCCTACGGAATTCCAGCAGTTCATCCAGAAAAAGTATGCCATTATGTGCCAGACTCACCTCCCCCGGACGCGGACCCGGACCGCCACCCACCAGTCCCGGTTCAGTGATGGTGTGATGCGGTGCCCGAAATGGGCGTGTTCGCACGAGACCCATCTGATCCAGCAGCCCTGCCACTGAATAAATCTTCGTGGTTTCCAGGGCCTCATCCAGGGACATGGGAGGCAGTATCCCAGGAAGCCTTTTTGCGAGCATGGATTTGCCCGATCCGGGAGGTCCGGTCATGAGAACGTTGTGCCCTCCTGCCGCAGCTATCTCCAGGGCACGCTTTGCCTGCTCCTGGCCGGCGACATCAGCAAAATCAAGAGCATCGCGGGCCGATACCTCCATACGCGTGGGCGGCTGGACGGCCCAGTCTTGTCTTCCGGCGAGTTTCTCCACCAGTTCGGTGATGTGCGCCACAGGCCTTATCTCCAAATTCTGAACCAGAGCAGCCTCCTGGGCGTTGTCCAGGGGTACCACCAGAAATCTAAACCCCATGACCAAGGCCATGTGTGCCACTGCCAGCACCCCGCGTACTGGTCGTATGCTTCCATCCAGGGCCAGCTCACCTATGAAGACACCCCCATCGAGGGTTTCAGGTGGCACGTATCCGTTGAGCGCCAAGACACCAAGGGCCACCGGGACGTCAAAACCGGGGGACTCCTTGCGCAACTGTGCAGGAGCCAGATTTACGGTGATTCGTTTGGATTTAAGTTGATACCCCGTGTTTTCCAGGGCCGAGCGGATGCGTACCCTGCCTTCGGCCACAGCAGCGGATGCAAGCCCGACTATGTGAAAACCGGGTATTCCCACCTGGGCGTCAACCTCAACCTTTACAGGAAGGGCGTCAACCCCGATTACTTCGGAGGATGTCATTTGAACCATCATGACTAGCTTGATGCAATAATGATGCCATACGCGTAACTATTTGATATAAAAGCTCTTTTCAGGACTAAAAACTCTGTGTCAATGTTTGTTTAATCCAAGTTGGACACCAGGGGGTTCTTAAGGGCGCGCGAAAGCCCTTGATACTGGCGAATTTCAGACGTGTCGCCTGGGTGGCCGCGGGTGGCCACGTCTAAAAC
>JALWFW010000046.1:0-8294 GCA_027013865.1 Polyangiaceae bacterium
TGAGGACACCAGTTCTGAAGTTGGGCAGGATTCCACAGAGCCTTCCACTGGGAGAGACTCGGAGGGCAAGGAAAAGGTGGACGGTGTTTCTGATATGGATAAACTCCCCAACCCGGATGAGCAGGAGTGAACCTGATTTCGGGTACCATCAGTACGACGACGGTGGTCACCCCTGCTCCCAGATTTTGAGTTGGAGGCTATGACTCATGAATATCATCGAAGAACTCAAGCAGCGTGGCCTGTATTACGACTGCACTGACGAGGAGGCCCTTACTGCTCATCTCTCAGACGATGCTCCGGTGACCTTCTATGCCGGATTCGATCCCACTGCCGATTCCCTACATGTGGGCACGTTACTGGTCATCATGACCATGGTCAGACTCCAGAGGGCCGGCCACAGACCCATCGCCGTTGTGGGTGGTGGCACTGGCATGATAGGTGACCCCTCGGGTAAGTCCAAGGAGCGCCAGCTTCTGGACGAGCAGACCATAGAACACAACATCACCGGAATAAAGGCCCAGCTATCCCGTTTCCTCGACATGGAGGATTCCAGGGTCGGGGCCATGGTGGTGAACAACTACGACTGGCTCGGCAGGCTGAGTTTCATCGAATTTCTCAGGGACGTGGGCAAGCACTTCACCGTCAATTCCATGATAGCGAAGGAATCCGTCCGTCAACGTCTCGAAAACCGAGAGCAGGGGATCTCGTATACGGAATTCTCCTACATGCTGCTTCAGGCATACGACTTCGCCCACCTCAACGCCCATGAGGGCTGCACCCTGCAGATAGGCGGCAGTGATCAGTGGGGCAACATCACCGCAGGTATCGATCTCATCCGTCGTAGGGGCGGCAAGCCCTCCTACGGACTCACCATCCCGCTTCTCACCACTTCCTCGGGTCACAAGTTCGGAAAGACAGAAGCCGGCACTGTCTGGCTCGATTCCAGGCGCACGAGCCCGTACCAGTTCTACCAGTTCTGGATTCGTACCGAGGATGCCGATGTCATCAGGTTCCTGAGGATGTTTACCTTCTTGCCCATGGAAGAGATAGACGAGCTCGCCAGCGAACACGAGTCCAGGCCCGAAGCTCGTGTCGCCCACAGGAAGCTGGCCGAGGAGATGACCCGTATGGTTCACGGCCAGGAGGGACTCGAAGCAGCCCAACGGGCCACCCAGGCGCTATTTGGCGGTTCCCTGGAGGGACTGTCGGCAGCGGATCTGCTGGACATATTCGCACATGTTCCTTCGGGTACGATAGCCTCCGGTGACCTTGCCCAAGGCATGATGCTCCCGGATCTCATGGTTAAGGTGGGATTCACCAAGTCCAAGGGAGAGGCCCGTAGGCTCATTAAAGGCGGAGGCCTTTACCTCAACAACCAGCGTGTCACCAGTCAGGATGCAAAGGTGACGTCAGATGATCTGCTAGATGGCAGCGTGATGGTCCTGCGGTCTGGCAAGAAACGGTATCATCTGGTAAAAGTTCAATAATAACAATGGGTTACCTGTTCGCAACTTTGCTAGTATTTACAACGTCACAGGTTTCTACATACCGCTCACAGATTCTTGAGGCAGCAGCTTCAGGGGATGCTACCCTCATGACGGACCTGGTGCGAAGATGGGCCTGTGAGGATCCCCGTGGTTTTGTGGTTCCCTCTGGTCCTGATGCGGCCACCCTTCGGACCGTTCTTTACAAGGCCTATAATTCACTGCCCCGCTACTGTCCCCTGGAGAGCTACTTCGCCCTGGCTGATGCCCTTTATCCGCACCTGACCATGTCCTGGGAGCGCCAGTGGCTTTCATCTGAGGTCATGCTCAAGGTGCGCATGGTTCCTGCCCGGTTTGCATGGAGGTCCGGCGGTCTGGTTTCCTTCAGGATGATGGCCAGGAACATCCTCAAGAGGCGCATGGCCGGAGACATTCCAGATGAGGCCATGATGGAGCGTTTTATTCGATTCCAGAACAGACTGGGGCTGGATACTCCGTTCCCGGACACCGTGCCATGGAAAGTCGTGGCACTTTTGCCTTTGAGCGGCAGATACGCTCCCCTGGGACGTCAGGTACTGTTTGGTCTTTTGGCGGCAGGGTTTCAGGGTTTTGCCCTCACGGTGGTCGATACTCATTCTTCTCCAGCCGAGGCATTGCGTCAGGCGGTTCGTCTGGTGCTCTCGGAAAGCCCGGTGGCAGTGATTGGACCTCCGGACAGGGCTTCCATCAGACTTCTTGCCATGCAGGTGTGGACCAGACCCATCATATTCCCCACCTCTCCGGTACAGGGTATCCCGGCCGATACCGGCGCGTTGTTCTTTTCCCGTCCTTCTGCCAGAAGGAGGCTTCAGGCCCTCGTTTTCAGAGCCGAGAAGATGGGTGCTAGAAACTTCTGTACCATAGCTCCAGATACTGGTTACGGCAGAAAGATGGCTTCGGTTTTTGCTTCCATCTTGGAGCACGGCTCTCACAGAGTGCTCGATGAGCAGTTCTACAGCCGGTCGGGGATGCCGGTGAAGTTCAGGGTACCGGCGCGCTGTGATGCCGTCCTCGTGCCTGAGTCTGGGCATAGACTTGGACTCGTAGCCCGCCGCATAGCTGCAGGAGGCAGATTCCCCGGACCCCTCACCGTTTCTGATGTCCGGGGGAGGCGGCGCAGAACCCAGCGGGGACTCATCATAATGTCCACTGCAGAGGGAATAGTTCCCGATGACGTAAGGAAATCCCACAGGTATCTGCAGGGAGCCCTTCTGGTGCCCGGATTTTATGCAGAACCTGCGGTACTGTCCCCACGAGAGCGCAACTTTCTCAAGGTGCTCGCTTCCCACGGCATAACCCGGGTCATCGCCCCTGCCTATGAGGCATTCATGACCTATACCATGCTGCATACCCTGGTGTCTTCTAACCACGAGACAGGACAGGAATTGCTTCAGGGACTCCAAAGTGTGTCTCCTGCCCCCGGTGAGCCTCCGATGTTCGATTCCCGCGGCCATGCCCTGCGTTCCATAGTGGTGTACCGGGTCCGGGGACGGTCGGTGGAGGTGACAGGGCATTGAATCCCCTAGTACTGCTGGCATTTCTGACGACTTCCGTTTCATGTCCGGTCACCGAGACCATGACGGACGGTTCCGTGCCCGTCATAGAATCCCTTTCGCCTCCGGTTCCTGGGGATCCTGCCTCTGGTCTGAAACTTCCAGTGCATTCAGGGGTATTTCAGTATGTGTCAGTGGGGCCTATGGGAAGCACAGGCCCCATCTCCGATGAGTATGCCCCACATGTTTTTGGCTCGTATTCCGTTGGTGTGCGTATGGGAAGCTGGGGTATGGGGGGTATGGCTTCCTTTGGAGCCACGGTGAAAAGGGAGCTTGACACCCACAGCGAACTGTATCTCACTGTGGGGGAACTCGCCTTGTTCGGTGCAGTGTTTTGGGATTTTAGCAGGTTTACAGTATCACTGATTCCAATGGCAGGGGCTGCCGTGGTTCAGGACCCTTACAACGACATCACGGTGAGTGGTGTTGCCGTTTCCCTGGGAATGAGCCTTGGATTCAGGGTATCGCCTTCCAAGACGGTTGGTCTGTGGATCCGTGGGATGCACCTGCTTGACAAGGGGTTGGAACGTACCATCGAGTTCTGGTCTCCCCGCAGCCGTACGCTGTATGAAGTGTCGGCCTCCGGACTGTACGGTTACTTCGTTCAATTTGGCGTGTCACTCATGTGGTTTTGATGGCATGACATACTGAGATTACCCCTTCTTGGTGTTGATTTCAGGGGCCTGAGGTTGCGTTTGCCAGTCATGGGAGGAACTTATCGGACAAATGGGGTTCAGATTTCCCGTATGCACGGTATAACCTGAAACCATGCAGGATATGTTTCACGAGGCACAGCACTGGCACGAGCTGGCACCGGGGCGCGTCAAGTGTACCCTGTGCCGTATCGGCTGCGTCGTGTCAGAGGGGGAGTATGGCGTATGCGGTGTCAGGACGGTTAAAGGGGGCAGACTATACACGACTGTATATGGCCGGGCTGCTGCCGTGTCCGTCGATCCCGTGGAGAAAAAGCCACTGTATCACGTCGCCCCTGGTTCCCGGGCTTTTTCATTCGCAACCGTTGGCTGCAATTTTAGGTGTCCATGGTGTCAGAATGCGGATCTCGCACACTGGCCCCATCATCACGATTATGCATCCCCTCCGGGGTATTCCCTTGCTCCCGAAGAACTGGTCGCTCAGGCTGTTATTACAAAATCTTCAATAATTGCAGCAACTTACAGTGAGCCATCCGTTTTTTACGAGTATGCCCTGGATGTAGCCCGTCTGGCAAGGGAGTACGGTCTGCTGAATGTGTGGGTAACCAACGGTTCTTTGTCACCGGATGCAATAAGGGAACTGTCTCCCTGGCTGGATGCCGCCAACATCGATCTCAAGGCATATTCCGACAAAGAGCACAGCTCCCTCATCGGGTTCAGACCTTCATGGGTCATGGACACCATATCTTTGCTCAAGGAACTTGGAGTGTGGGTCGAGGTGACCACCCTGGTGGTGCCCGGTTACAATGATTCCGAAGAAGAGCTTCGTTCGATTGCCAGATTCTTGGTATCCCTGGACAAACACATACCCTGGCACATAAGTCGCTATTTTCCCCATTACGGCTATGACCGACCGGCCACGAATATCCAGCTTCTGGAAAAAGCGCGCTCCATTGGCATGGAGGAGGGTCTTACGTTCGTTTACGTGGGCAACGTGAGCGCTGGTCCAGAGGTGACCAGATGTCATGTATGCGGTAAAGAGCTCGTGGTGCGTAACGGATACAAAGTAATTTCAGATGGAGTCACGCCCGACGGCTGCTGCGCTTCGTGTGGTGTGTCAGTTCCAGGTGTGTCCATGGGTGAGGGAATACGATGAATACACCTGATTTCAACCGGCTCGTAGGCAGGGCACAGGTCGCGGGACGTCTTTTGGGTATACGGGAGGAACTAGCAGGAATACTGGCGCAGGACATGGGGTGCAGTGCATCGCATGTGGCCCTGATGGATGTGCTTCCGCTGCTGTGGAATGTGGCCCTGGGCCGTGACATGACGGACAGAGGGGCTGCTTTTGGGATATCTGATGGTATCATGCTGGTTCCCGGTCAGCACGCTTTCAGCCGTCTTCCTCACTTGACAGGGATGGGGGCACTGATACGCCGCGTCTCCAGGCGCAAGACTGCCGAATACCTACCCCGCGGCACCGTTCCCACCGAGCTTCTGGCGCGCAAGATTGCGTGGCGTGCCTTTGCATGTGCTGGAAGACGACGTGGTTCCCTTGGTGTGCTATTCGTGCACGAGCCAGCCCTATCACGACTCAAGGAACTTTTGTTTGCCGTGGTGGCTCCAATTACGCCAAGGGATATATGGGGTACTGCCGCAAAGAGGGATCACAGTGGAGCGGACTACCCGTATCTCCAGGTTTACACTCTTCCTGAGGGAGCTATCCCCATATGCCTGTGGTCGTATCCGGTACCGCCGGCCATAGTGCACGAACCCGTGGCTTTTCCAGGACCAGTGCTGTCCCTCGTTCCTTACGGCGATAGCCCTCCAGAATATGCCTCTCCGTTTACGTGGAGTCCATTCTTTCACCTTGAAGAGCCTCCTCCTCCATGGATCTCAGTTTTTGCATCTCCTTTGCCGTCACTACCTCCGTCACTGGGTATATAGTTGTATTTTCTGATGCGCTGCAGGGGTTGACACTCCGTTGTGAATGGTTAAATGAAAAAACGTCAAGGATGACTCCCTGGTTGATAGGGTGGGCATCCGGAAATCCGGTTGTCTATAAGAAAATAGAATAAAATAAAGGGTATAAATAAAATAATATTTTCCTGCATAGGTTCAAATATATGCAGGAGAAAGGAGGGTAAACCATGTTGACCAGATGGTATGATGTATATCCTGCCTTTGCGGCTTTTGACAGGCTCATGAGGGAGATGGAACAGGCCATGCGTCTGCCCGTGGAGATGGCAGGTGCCCAGATGGTGAGTGGTCCCAGGGCCAACCTTTACGAGTCCAAGGACAAACTCGTTCTCCAGATGGAGGTTCCTGGTCTTAAGGAGGATGATATTGACATTAGTCTGGTGAAGAACGTACTCACCGTGTCGGGTGAACGCAGGGATGATGCTCCTGAGGGCTACAGTGTCCACCGCAAGGAGCGTGCTGCATACAGGTTCACACGTTCCTTCGAACTTCCGTACAGAGTTAATCCTTCAGGCATAGAGGCTGTGCTGCATGACGGAGTACTGACCGTGGAGATGCCACGCCATCCTGAGGAGCAGGCCAGAGTCATAAAGGTGAAGGCCAGGTGACAGGACGGAGGAGACAGCAGTGGACAGCCCGAAAGAAATACTGAAAGGAGGTGAGATCATGAGCAAGAAGAATCTGCCTGTCAATCGTGATGAGCGTGACATGGAGATGATGGAAGCTGACGAGAGAACCATCACTCCGCGTGTAGACATATACGAGAACGACGAGGAGTTCCTCCTGGTGGCCGACATGCCGGGAGTATCCAGGGATACCCT
The DNA here is from genome assembly GCA_027013865.1 of Polyangiaceae bacterium. GTDB lineage: Bacteria > Myxococcota_A > Polyangia > HGW-17 > JALWFW01 > JALWFW01. Next base: position 6,531 of record JALWFW010000046.1, read on the forward strand.
GGAAGTAACCTTCGAGAAGGACTCCATTGTCATAAGCGGTCGCAAGAGTGAGCCGGACGAGCAGTGGCAGCCATCCACGGTGGAGTTCTCCGTAGGCAGGTATCACAGGGCCTTCAAGCTGCCTTCGGATATAGATCCCTCAAGGATAAAGGCCGAGTACGACAGTGGTGTACTGGTGGTTCACCTGCCCAAGAATGAAGAAGTGAAGGCTCACAAAATCACCGTCAAATCTGCCTGAACAGGCGACTGACCGAACAGTTGATTGGATGATTGGGCGGACCGCTCTGTTGAGTGCGTCCGCCCTTTTTTTTGACATAACCCATTGAAATAAATGATTTTTTCGATGTCTATCGAAGGGGTGTGGCCGTTTACCCGTCCACTTTGCGTACCCATACGGATACACTGTCCATGCGCACGATGCGCACCTTGGCCCCTGCAGGTATGGCTTCCATGCCTGCATATGCCCTGCGATCCACCATGGTTCCTTTGTGAATGAAGCGCACCCGTCCAGGTTTGCCAGGTTCAATGGGTATTATGACCTCTCCGGTGGCGTCTTTGAGCTGAGTGAGCTCGTCGAGGTGTGAGGTAGTCTGCCACCTGAGAAGACGACGGGTCAGCCAGTGGGCTCCATAACCAGCGAAAGTGCCCATGGCTAGTGAGATTATCAGAGTGAGGGTGGGGCCACTTTCTCCGATGAAGGTGAGACCAGTCCCGGTGATCCCGAAGAACAGGGCAAAGAACGACCAGAACCTGAAGGATACCAGTACGAGAAGGAGATCCAGGGCGAAGGGAGCACCCTCGATGTGGTGTTCACCAGTGGTATGGGGGGCTTCGACGTTGAGTTCTGCAAATTCCTGGAGATCTTCCACACTGTCGGGAAGGGAGGGCGATGCCTGGACGTCCGGGACACCCGAGGGATCCAGATCTGCATGGGCATCCAACCCCACTGAATCCACTGTGAGGCTGCCGTCAATGTGTGCTCCATCCAGATCCAGGGAAGGATTGGCATCCAGGTTCATCTCGGTGGAATCGCCAGTATCTGTCTCATGGCCTCCAATACCGATGAGAGACAGGCCTACGAGAACGATTCCGGCACCCAGGGCGAACAGATAGACGGAGAGCATACGGTCACCTCTTCACTTATCAAAGCTCATGGAGAAACATGGTATCCTATTGGATCCCATGTGCCAACACCCCTTTATCTGATATACAATATGTACGAATTATCTAAAAAACCCTTTAATTATAGTAGGTTATAAGGATATTTGCCTGTATGGAGGGGAGATTATTTCTCGATGGGGTTTACGTTCACCCGGGTCTTACGGCCACCCAGGAATTTTTCGTACTGAACCACTCCATCGGTAAGAGCGAACAGGGTGTAGTCCTTGCCCATTCCCACGTTGAGGCCGGGATGGATCTTCGTGCCGAGCTGACGCACCAGAATATTGCCTGCGCGGACTATCTCACCACCGAATTTCTTTATACCACGACGCTGGCCGCGGCTGTCTCGACCGTTTCTACTGCTACCTTGACCTTTCTTATGGGCCATCTTCCACCTCCCTTATCCCTGAACGTCCATAATCTCGAGGAGGGTGAACTGGTGACGGTGTCCAATTTTCTTGTGAGCGTTTTTACGCCTGAGATATTTGTAGGCAATGACCTTGGGGAATTTCCCGTGAGTCACTACTTTTGCCCTGACCCTGGCGCCCTGAACGGTGGGGGTGCCTATCTTTACACTGTCACCGTCGGCCACCAGAAGTACGT
>JALWFW010000046.1:8304-15217 GCA_027013865.1 Polyangiaceae bacterium
GAAGTACGTCCTCGAGGACTATCTCACTACCCGCCTCCTCTTTGCGGCGATCTACGAAAATCTTCTTGCCAGGCTCTACTTTGTACTGCCTGCCGCTCGTTTTGACTATAGCGAACACGGTATATCCTCCTTTCCTGATGCCAGGCGCCATAAAGGACTTTTACTCTGCCTGCACCAAGGCGGTGCTACTTTAGTTAAAGAGTAGGTCTTGTCAACACCGTTGTGCAGGATAAGACGGTTTGCAGTCTGTTGTTTCTGGTTGTAGCATCCGTGCCAGTGGATCGGGTAACCGTATCGAATACGATGAGAGTGATTCCGAATCTTGAGGGTGCGGACGAATACGGCTATGATAGCGCCTTCGGGCTTTGGATATGAGCCTGAAATCTGATTACTGGAGGATTACCATGAAGAAGAGACTATTTGCCATGCTGATGATGTCGGCTGCCGTGTTCATGTTCGCTGCGTGCGATGATGACGGTGATTCCGGCAACAACACAAACAATTCCGGTAACGATGCCGTAGAGATCTGCGACGATTCTACGGACAACGACGGAAATGGCCTTATGGACTGTGAGGACCCATCCTGTAAGGACGATCCAGCCTGTGAGATAAACGGCATAGAGATCTGTGATGATGACAAGGACAATGACGGTGACGGTGCCGTGGACTGCGATGACAGTGACTGCTCCAAGAACGTAATATGCATGATGGATGGGGCAGTAGGCTCGCCGTGTCGTGATGCCTCCGACTGTACAGAAGGTGTGGATACCGTGTGTGCCAATGAGCCCGAATCAGGATTCCCTGCCGGATACTGCTACAGTTCTTGTAACACCCAGTCCGACTGTCCCGAGGGCTCCGTATGCATGCAGACCATGTTTGGAGGTTACTGTCTGAAGGGCTGTGATCCCAACGGCGACGGAAGCGAATGCCGTCCGGGGTACTCGTGTCAGGACATGGCAGGTGACGGCTCTATCTATGCATGCTGGCCTGCATGTACCGATGATTCCCAGTGTGTCATCACCGGCGACTGTGCCGTGGGTGACGAGTACGGCGAGAATTACACCGGGTACTGCTATGCTCCTCCCGAGAACTGCAGTGACGGAGTGGACAACGACTTCGACAGTGACGCCGACTGCGACGACGATGACTGTGCCGGAGATGCCGCTTGTGGCTGCCCTGAAGACTCCCTTGGAAATACCACCATGGATACGGCTGGGGAAGTGACGGCAGTTCCCTATGACGTGGATGCCAACATATGCGGTCCTTCATACGAGGACTGGTATCTGTTCATTGCTCCCGAGTCCACGATGTATCAGGCTCAGATCTCTTTCACTCACAACGATGACAACGGAGATCTGGATCTTTACGTATACGATGCCTCCAACACGGATGAGGCCCTCGACAGCAGTGTATCCTTCTCCAACGTGGAGACCGTCCGGTGGAATGCCACCCAGGGCAAGGGCTACTATGTGGTGGTTCACGGTTACTACAAATCCATTGGGGCCTATCACTTCAACCTGGACGTGGCTCCTGCCACACCTGATCTTACCAATGTCACGGTGGATCCCACCCCGCTGGAGCCCGGCAGCACTGCTGAGGTGTCTTTCACCATCGAGAACGTCGGTGGTACGGCTGGAAGTTTCGACGTAGTCGTGTCTGCGGATGCGACCCAGTACGTGACCCTCAGCCAGTCTACTTTCAGTACTGGTGAGTTGAATCCTGGAGAGGATTTCCAGTCCACGTTCCAGCTCAGCCTGGCTGATACCTATGCTTCTGCGGATCCCATACATCTGAACGTGGAGGTGACGGATTCCAATACCTCTGAACACTGGAAGTTCGACATCGATCTGAAGGTGTTGAATTCCGTCATAGAGGCTGGTCAGTTTTCACTGACAGAGGGCAGCGGTGGCAATGGTAACGGTTACCCTGATGCCGGTGAGACAGCGGACCTGTCCTTCGGTCTCCGCAATACCGGCAATGCTGATGCAGGAGCACTCAACGTTCAGGTCAGTACATCCGTGTCTGGTGTGAATATCACTCCTTCCGGTTCTACTCAGTGCACAGCAAGCCTGGCAGCAGGTTCGAAGACGACCTGCACCGGCTGGACCATATCACTCGATTCAGGTCTCAGTGAGACGGAGATCCCGCTTCATTTCACGGTTACCAGTGACAGCCGCACATGGGAGTACGACTGGATGTTCCACGTGGGAGAGAGGGATTTCATGCCTGTCTCCAGTACACCCGATGCTCAGGGAGACAATGGACAGGGAGTATGCGATTTGGAAAACATTCTCTTCTACGCTTCCAGTGACGGGCTGCTCCATTTCCGCATGAAATTCTATTCCGAGTGCGATCACTCTGGACTGGTGAACGATATATACGTGTGTGACACGAATTATGATACGTGTATCACCTTGACGTATGAGCCTGACGATCAGGGCAATATGATTACCTCCATATATTCCAGCTCTTCAAACTGGGGCAAGGTGAACAATCCGGCTTCCTACGTGGTGGAGACGGACGGTGCATCATCTGATCATGTGGACTACACCATAGCTGCTGACGAGATTCCTGAAGTGGACATCTTCACCAACAGAATAGTTACCTCAGCAGCAGTGGGGATCATAGAGTCCGGTAATCTCAATTACTTCGATTCCTTCCCCGAGGACGGTGAGTATTACTTCCCTGTCATGTGGTAACCGCTCCCACTTCTGTTGCTACTTACGTATAACTATCTGAAATAAAAGAAGAATCTCGTAGCGCACAATTTTACTGCAACTGTTGGGGACTACTGTCGAATACAAAGGGCATGAATATTCATCTGCCTTCGCTATCGTCGGATATGAGCAGTATGGCTGGACGTGAGGTCCACAAGAACGCAGGTATTCGCCTCGATGTCGAGCCCAGCTGGTCAAGCAGGGCCGCTTCGGACGGGATCGTTCACTCAGATACGGCCAGGGAGGCGACATCACCGGCGGGTATTTCCGGAGTCTTCACGGGGATGCTCAGGGACATGGAGGGTATGGAGCGGCGTATCTCGCTGATGCTCAAAAGGGTGGAGCGAGGTGGAACACTGTCTCCTGGACAGATGGTTGCCCTCCAGAAGCTGGTCTTGACTCAGTCGCGTCTGGTGGAACTGACTTCTCGACTCGTGGAGATGATGCATCATTCCGTTGAGAAGGTGCAGCAGTCTGTGCGCTGAAGCCGATCAGCGGGTTTGCCGTGCGGCTTTTCTCACCTGTGGATGGGGATGGTCTTCGAGCTCTTTCCTTGCATCGGCGCCGTCCGGATGATACCTGAGGGCCAGGGCCACGTTTCGGAGGAATCTCCACATGGACAGGTGTTCTAGCGCAGTGTTCCTAAGGTTTCTCTTGGTGAAATGAACTGCGTCCGGCAGGTGTTCCATGTCCACCAGAGGAACCGTGTCATGTGTAGGAGAGTGGGAGTACGGGCATACCTTGACGCATTCATCACAGCCAAATATGCGGGGCCCCAGGGTATCTAGGATGTCTGGGGCCGGATATTCTCGTGACTCGGTGGTGTGGTAGGATAGACACAGACGCGCATCCACCAGCCCACCTCCCTGGAGCGCCCCTGTGGGACAGGAATCGATGCATATGGTGCATGTACCGCAGGTCCGAGGTGAGGTATCCGTTATCAGAGGTCGAGTTTCAGGCAGGTCGGCTGATGTGAGGATTTCTCCCAATAATACGTTGGGTCCTATTCCTGGAACCACCAGGTTACCGCTTTGTCCAATCCATCCCAGTCCGGCAGTGGCAGCCAGGGTTCTTTCTGGAACAGGGCAGGAGTCCACGCAGATCCTCCACGAGCCCGGGGACAGACCCAGTATGGCCACTAGTTTACTCAGTATGCGGTTTACCTTCGAGTGATAGTCTTCACCCCAGGCATATCCGGCAATGGGATTGGGAGTCTGTTCCGGGATTCGGTATGGGATGGCACATATCACCACGGAACGCACGGATGGCAGCACGGATGACAGGGATCTCTTGAGTGGTCTGTGTTCCTCGAGATACTTCATGTCCCCGTACATCCGATTAGCGAAGAAGAGTTCTTCGTTGTGGGTCGTGGGGAATGATACACGTCTGGTTATGGCACACCTGATGTTCTCGTGCCGTTCGAAGCGCTCCAGGAGAGTGAGGATGTCTGCCATGGCCGGTGTCATTCCTGGTGAGGAGTGCGTTTTGACAGATTATATCCGGCAGCAGCGGCAATCAAAGGTTGAAAATGCGACTGACCGGCATTTCGATATTTCATGCGTCTATGAAAGCACGTCTTTTTCAGGGAACGTGGCGAGTAGGGCCAGTGCAGGACCGCGCAGCATGTATTCGGAATTCTGTACAGGTGTTACTGCAGAGGTGACAGGAGGGGTATTCAGGGATGTATCCAGCAGGAGGTGCCATCCATGGCCCCTAGGAGGGGAGGGGAGTATGAATCTGCGGTGGTCGTGGACTGCTGTCATGAGTACGGCGAGGAGACCGTCTTCGTCGGTTTCGGGGCCCAATATCGCACCAAGAGTATTTTCAGAGCTGGTCCAGTCCATGGATCTGCCATCAGTGGATATCCAGGTTATGTCCGGTAGCTGTCCAGGACCCATGGGAATTCCCCTGTAAAAGTCCCCCCTGTGTAGTCTAGGAAACCGTTTTCTGATGGCAATGAGTCCCTTTACGAATGACAGCATGGCAAGACCCTCTGATATATCGTCTTCAGAGGGATCCGGGTATCCGGACACCGTGGCCTCATGTGTGCTGCCTGCCAGTCTCCAGTCGAGCCAGGTGACAGGATTGTCATGACAGTAGGCGTTGTTGTTGCCGTACTGGGTGTTGCCGAACTCGTCTCCGGCCAAGATCATGGGGACGCCACGGGAGATGAGCAGGGTTGCCATCAGGGATTTCATGTATCTGAGTCGTAATTCTCGGATTTTTGGCTGGGTGGTGTCTCCTTCGATGCCGCAGTTCCAGGAGAAATTCTCATCAGAGCCATCGCGGTTGTCCTCGCCGTTCATCTCATTGTGTTTGTGGCTGTAGGATACGAGATCCCTGAGGGTAAAACCGTCGTGGCAGGTCACCATATTGATGGACTTCAACGGGCCCCGGCCGGTGTAAAGATCCTCGCTTCCTGTGAGGCCTGTGACCATGGTTGACGACATGCCGGGATCTCCCCTCCAAAAACGCCGGACATCGTCGCGGTAGCGGCCGTTCCATTCAGACCACTCATGACCAGGGAAAGAGCCCACCTGGTATGCACCGGCTGCGTCCCATGCTTCAGCAATGAGCTTGAGATGACGCAGGATGGGATCACTGCTTATGCGCTCGATTACAGGTGGATCCTTGACCAGGTTGCCATCAGAATCCCGGCCCAGTATGGAAGCGAGATCGAACCGGAAGCCATCCACATCGAACTCCACGGCCCAGTACCGCAGGACATCCAGTATGTAATCCCTCACAACTGGATGGTTGCAGTTGAATGTATTGCCGCAACCTGAGAAGTTGGCATAGGAGGCCGTTTCGCTGTCCAGGATGTAGTAGACGGGATTGTCTATACCTTTGAAGGACATGATGGGTCCCGAGTCCCCGCCTTCACAGGTATGATTGAACACCACATCCAAGATGACCTCCATACCGGCTTCATGCACTGCATCCACCATATCCCGCAGCTCTCGGAGCTGGGCCATGGGATCCGGGGCCGCCGCATAAAGAGGCATGGGTGCCATGGGTGCCAAAGGAGAGTATCCCCAGTAATTGACCAGCCTTTCACCCGTAAGGGGATTACGGTTGATGTTCTCGTCTCTGGGATAGGACGCTATGGGAAGCAATTCTATGGATGTGGCTCCTAACTCTTTGATATAATTTAGTTTTTCCGCGAGCCCTCTGAAAGTTCCCGGATGACGTATCCCCGATGACGGATGTTTGGTGAATCCCCGGACATGAAGCTCATAGATGATGGTTTCTTCCCAAGGGACCCTTGGTCTGGTGGTCCATACAGGGGAACAGCCGCAATCCACCACTACATTTCTGGGGGCATTGGGCAAAGAGCTGTCGGCATAGGGACCGCTTTCCATGGTGTAGGGACCTGCTACTGCTCTGGCGTAGGGATCCACGAGGATTTTCGAGGGATCGAATCTCAGACCCCTCGATGGATCCCATGGGCCTTCCATACGCAGAGCATATCCCTGACCGGGTCTGAGCCCTTCGACGAAGGCACACCATATGTCCCCGTATCTGTGGTTCTTGGGATCCATGACGAGCTCGTGTTCGGGTTCGGTATCCTCGGGTGTACGGTATACGAGTATGTGAACCCTGGTGGCATGGCGTGAAAAAATGGAGAACGATACGCCATTGTCAAGGGTTCTCGTGCCCAGGGGAAGTGGGCTGGTTTTCCTGAGTCTGTAAGGAGTGTTGTTCATCTTGCTAAAAACTGGTGCCAGTACCGTGCGGTCAGGAACCTGCGAATTCCATGAGGTACTGCGTTATGGCACTAAATGCTCTGGCCCTGTGACTGATTTGGTTTTTCTCCTCAGGAGACAGCTCGGCCAGGGTTCTGCCGTCTTCGAGTTCGAACACGGGATCATATCCGAATCCGTTTTCCCCGCGTGGGGATGCGGTTATGGAGCCCTCCAGTTCACCCCGGACGGTAATAACGTTGCGTGTCTTGGGATCACTGCAGAAGGCTATGACTGAAACGAATCGGGCGGTACGGTCGGACTTCCCGTCCAGTGCGGACAGAAGTTTAGCGATGCGCTCTCCGTCAGAGGCATCTTCACCGGCCCAGCGAGCAGAGTGTATTCCAGGTTGGCCATCTAGGGCATCCACTTCCAGGCCCGAATCGTCCGCTAGGGTGGGAAGTCCAGCTATGGAGGAGTAGTGGAGCGCTTCCTTTATGGCGTTTTCCTCAA
>JALWFW010000046.1:15227-29854 GCA_027013865.1 Polyangiaceae bacterium
TTTCCTCAAAGGATTCACCATCCTCGATGGCCTCGGGGATGTCCCTGAATCTGGTCAGATCCCAGATCTCCAGCGGAAGATCCGCCACTAGTGCCTGAAGTTCCGACAGTTTGCCTCTGTTTTTGGTGGCAAAGAGTACTATCTTACGCACCGGTCCCTCCTGGTGATCGACGAAGTGGCTGAGACGCTCGGTAAGTGTAAGTGGTGTTACCGGTTTTGCGAGGAATGCCTGGACCCCGAGTTCCATGGCTTTGAGCCTGTTGTGTTTGCCGCTTCTGGAACTCAGTACGATGATAGGCAGTTGACGGTAGGAAAGGTCTTCCTTGAGTACCTGGATGAGCTCGAACCCGTCCATCCTGGGCATTTCCAGATCGGTCAGGAGTAGATCTATTTCTTGGTGTTGCAGGATTTCCAGGGCCTCCTGTCCGTCATGGGCCCTTACAGGTTCATAGCCCGCACGCTGCAGGATGGTGGACACGCTCTGTCGGATGCTCGCAGAGTCGTCGCATACCAGAATACGGGGTTTGCGCCGTGGCTGCTTTGATTTCATGCCTGTATTGAGAAGGGGACGGGCAAGGGATGCGAGATGAGCTGGGTTCAGCAGGAATATCAGGTGCCCGTCCATATCGAAGGTGCTGCCCATGAGAAAGCCCGTCTTTTTGAGGATACGGCTCACCGGAAAGACCATAACTTTGCGAATTCCCTTTATGGAATCGAAGGTTACGGCGAAATGACGTTTGCCGTAGCTGGCCTGGGCAGCCCACAGTTTACGTGAACCGTCAAGGGGCAGTCCTATGTTGAAGAAATACTGTAGCGGCACCACTGGAAGGGTTTCCGTGCCGTGAAGTATTCGAGTTCCGGGCAGGAGTTCGCGCCCTTCCGGAGTGCGGAACACAGACTGAATGTAGTTGAGGGGCAAGCCCAAGACTCTTGGTCCCACTTCCACCAAGAGCATCTCCATGATGAAGGTGGTCACCGGAACCTTTACTATGAAAGTGGTGCCTTTACCCTTGGTGGTATGCACGAATACGTCGCCGCCCATCTCGCGTATGTGCAGGCGCACCATGTCAAGTCCCACACCGCGTCCAGCATGACGGTCAGCCGTACTGCGTGTGGTGAACCCCTGCAGGAATATGGCGTCCAGGAGTTCCTCGTCTGATAGGAGGAACAGCCTGTTTTCGGGTACGAGTTTTTTTTCTGTCAGGATCTGCCGGATTTTTTCAGTGTCTATGCCGCGGCCGTCATCGGATATGGATATGGTGACTTCTGTACCACTGGTTTCGGCTGATATCGTAAGGTGTCCTGTCTCGGGTTTTCCTGCAGCAGTACGTTCTTCGGTGGGTTCCAGCCCGTGTACCACTGCATTCCTCACAATCTGTAGCAGGGGGGCAGCAAGACGGTCCAAGACCGCCCTGTCCAGCATCACGGAGGAGCCCTTCAGTTCTATGGAGATGCTCTTACCAAGGTGATAGGCAGTATCCCTGGCAGCCCTCTTGAGACGCCAGAATACGAGTTCGAGGGATGAGTAACGCAGGCGAAGGAGCAAATCCTGGAGATTGAGTACGTTGTATTCCAGGTCCTTGCTCATGGGGCGTGCCGTTTCCAGCACAGAGGAGAGTTTGCCGGTGGCACTTCTGAGTTCGGATTCCAGCTCGAAAAGCCGTTCCAGTCTGGCTTCCTCAGGCATAGAGAGACGATCGGATGCCACATATTTTAAGAGCGTGGCCCTGGTGTTCCTGAGCTCATACAGGATATCATGCATGGAGGCCAGATGCTTCTTGAGTACCGACTGGCCCATGAGCAGCCGTCCTGACTGAATCATAAGTTCTTCCAGGGCTTCTCCTCCCACGTTAACCTCGTAGGAGTCCGCGTTCTGGGATATGAACTGCTCATCGCTGGAATCCTGTGACGCGGCACTGTCCTCCCCGGAATCCATAGGCTGCTCGTCTCCCACGGATATTGCCTCTTCCACAGCATTGAGCAGGGTATCGCCGACCTTTTCACCCTTGGTGTATGAGACCATGAGGGAGGCCACGTGATACAGTTTGGCTAGGGTCTCTATGCCGGGTTTGCGACGCTGGTCATGGAGTTTTTCGAAATAATCCTCTAGGCGGTGGGCTGCTGTGCCAAAATCCGCGAATCCTACTGTAGCAGCGGATCCCTTGAGGGTATGGGTTACCCTGAAGAGCTTGTATATGACATTCTTGCCAGCCTGAAGCTCGTCCAGGAGGGCCTCCAGCTCGGTTATCAGGCGTTCGGCTTCTTCCCGGAATACTTCCAGCAGGCTCTCGCGTTCTTCACTGGAGAAGGAACCGAGCTCTCCGTATTCAGTGGATTCGCTGTCATCATCTCTTGCTTCGGGTTTCTCAGAGTGTAGGTAACTTTCCTGATCAGACCGAGGACTCGAGGTCATATCCCCTGCGGACTCCGGGTGGGTCAGGATGTCAGCCAGCTTTTTCAGGGCTGGTGTGGTATCCAGCCGCTCCCGTGCGGCCAGTTCCAGGAGACCAAGGGCCAGATAGGCGCCGGCTTCTTCCAATTCCGAAGGTTTTTGGCCTCTGTCATGAAGGGAGTGATAGATCTGCTCAAACAGAAGTGCTGCTTCGGATACGGCACGGTTGCCTACGGTTCCAGCAGCTCCTTTTATAGTATGAAAAGCCCTGTATAGACGGTGTGAGATGTCATTCGGGCCTAGAGCGAGATCTGCGAGCGTTTTTTTGCGAATCTCCTCGAGCTCGCCCATGAAGACGTCCAGAAGAAGTGACTCGGTCTCTTCATCGAGGCCAAGTTCCTGCATACTGATGGGGGTATCCGAAGGCGGTGGGAGTAGACAGGCAGAATCGGCAGGGGAGAAGCGCGACCACATCTGCTGCCTCAGGGTATCGAGCCAGGAATATCCTTCGAACAGTGTAGCGCATGCTGCCAGGACGGAAGGATTCATCATCAGTCTGTATCACCGTCATCGTCCCCAGAGCGTTCCTCCAGGAAAGGAGAGCCTTCTTCCGGGTGGGCTTCCATTATTTCGGATATGGTCCCACCCACTAGCAGTGGAGCTTCAGGCACGTTGCCGTGGCTCAGTCTGTTCTCCAGCTGTTCCATCATTCCGTGAATGGAGGTGATGTAGTCGTTGGTCATACGACCAAGGGATTCGGTCTCTCTGCCGCCCCGTTCGGACACTACGTCTCTTAGTGTGGACAGGGTGATTTTCACCTGTTCGAGGGTATCGTACAGACGCTTTTCGAAACGTTCATCGTGCATGGCAGTGACCCTGAACACCTGCATCTTTTTCATGAGTGACTGAGAATGCTGGTGTATGCTGTCCAGTCTGCCCAGGGCGTCCTCTTCCAGTCTGCGTACATGATTCAGGTGATTCCTGAAACGTTCTATGAATGATTTGAGTTCTCCCAGGGCACGGCGCATTTCCGATATGGTCTTGCGTACGTCGGAGTGAGAGGACTCGAGTTTGTCGTAAGTCTGGTTTATGTGATCGAATATTTCCTGAAGTCCGCCAGAATGGCGCTGTTTCGTTCCTTCAAGAACGATATTGGAGACTACTACATGAAGATTTTTGTAATCGTCGAGGAGATGCTCGAACGTGGTGTCGAGACCGTCCAAGTGTTCTTCCATCTCTGAGGTCACTGCCAGGGACGAGTTGAGGAGAGTGTCCACTTCTTCCTGACGCGCACTTTGCATGAGCTGTGTCAGTAATTTGCCCAGCTGTCTGATTCCGGATTCGATGCTCTGATTTTCTTCTTTTATGTCATACAGTTCTCTGCGGAACTTATTGAACAGACTTCTCAGTGGAACAGTGAGGACCGTGGGTTCTCCCTTGAATTCATGATCCCAGAGATCCTTCACCGTGATTTCCATTATATCGTCCGCAAGTTCTGAGATGCCCTTGTTCAGATATTCATGGCGTCCTGCTAGATCGTCGTATTTCTTGTTCAGATCCATGAGCTCCAGCATCATGTTCTGGACGAATGCAGACATTTGGGCCAGTGGGGTACTGTCTCCGATGTCCAAGTCCATGAGTTCCTGCTCTATGGCCAGTCTCCTGCGCCCCGATTTCTCTTCACTGTAACGTGCCGCCAGCTCGAAGAGATCGTCCAGTAGTGGCAGATCCCGCAGTACATAGTGGCTTATGAGCATATACAGAAGCAGGACAAAGAGTATTATGAGGCCTGTACTCAGTCCCATCATGGCATATGAGGACATACGCATCTTTTCTATACGTTTGTGTATGGAGACGTATTTGTCCATGGAGCCATGGAGAATTTCATCGAATCTGAGAGTTATCGCATGAAGCTGCGAGAGGAATTCCCTGTTGAGAGTTTCACTCAGAGTGTCCCACAGGTGTCCCACCAGACGCTGCAGATTTATTTCCAGTGTCACGGCATAGGGAGATGAGGCCACAGGGATTATGAATATGTACCTACGACCTTTAAAGGTGTAAGGATCGATGCTTCCACCAGATGATGCCTTCTGGACCGAAAATGCAATCAGTATCGGAGAGAATGTGGTCTGCCCCTTGCTTATCCCATACTGGAAGTAGGACATGTACTTTAGATAGGTCGTGTTGTCCACCACTGGCCGGAGTATGTCGTCTTTGCGGAGTATCTTGCCGATAGCCATGGGATCTTGGTTGTCGTACACTATGCGGTTGTGGACAGTGTAATACCCGTCCCTGTCTTTTACGGGGGGCATCAGTTTCAGGATACGTATCCTTGAACTACGTGTGTACAGGTCCGTCTTGAGGATCAGATGGTAGAGTACAGATGTCGAAGCGTCGTACTTGTCTGGGGATAGTATGCGATCCAGAGGATCGCTCTTCTTCTGTGTGGCAGAAAAGGAACTGATCATCGCAGAGTACAGTTTCTCAGGGTTTTTATGGCGTATCTCCTTGATATAATTGAGAAATTCCGAACCTGTCAGTTTGTCGGTGATAATCCATCTTCCAGGTTCGAGATATACGTGTCTCAAGGTCGTATCACAGGCATCCGGATCGTAGATACAGGAGATGCGGTATGTCCAGTGCAGGGAATTGGTCAGCAGTATCTTGTGAGACTGCTCTTCTAGTGTTTTGTGAAGGAGCTCCTTGAATCCGGTGAATTTCGATCTCCATTCCTCGGAACGGTTCTTTGCCTGCTCCATGGCTCTGCGGCTCACTTGCTGATGGGCATTGACGGTTCTGTGGAAATATTCCAGCAGTGTTTTGGTCTGCAACATCATGACCGCGGCCGTACCCACAGACACGACGACTGAAAGGAGAGCCACTCCTCTCACATATGTCGTGAGATTTGAGAATTTGCGCCTCTGTATGGGAGAGCTATCAGAGTTCAACTCAAACCTCCTTGATATTCTATCTGGGCCGTGACGAGGCGCTCCAGCTTCATGGGGGACAAAACGGGTACTGTACGGCTCCCCACTTCCGTTTCTCCGGCAAACAGGGGATTGCCATCACTGCGGGAGCGCACCGAGACATCGCTGATTCCTTTTATGCGGTCCACCAGAAGGGCAAACAGGGCGTCCTCTCCGCCGTTGTCTATGATTACGGCCTCCATTCTTTCCGGATCCGTACGCGGCATGAGTCCGAAAAATACGGAGGGATCCACGAGGGGCATCGTGAGTCCTTCTTCGTATATCACGTAGGAGACCATGGGATATTCGATGGGCAGGGGAACGGGATCCTGTACCGTTATGGTTTTCATCACGAATTCCATGGGCAGGGCAGCCAGGGAGTTTCCGATGGAAACCAGCAGAACGGAATCCTTCATGATCGCAGATACCTTTCGATGACGCGGAAAAACTCGTTGTAGGAGAACGGCTTTACGAGGTAATCATCGGCCCCGTGATCCAGAACCATGTAGCGGCTCGCATCTTCATTCACCGATGTGACCACCACTATGGGCACCTTGCCGATGCCCAGTTCCTCACGGATTCTCTTGAGGACTTCGTAGCCTGCCATTCCGGGCATCAGGAGGTCGAGCAGAATCAGGTCTGGAATGGTTCTTCGGAGGAATTCCAGAGCCTTGAATCCGTCATCTGCCAGCTCCACCCGGTGCCCGCGGCGCTCCAGGAGGGTTTTGTAGGCCGTCCTGGCAGTACTGGAGTCGTCGACGATGAGTATCAGAGCCATGGGTTCATACTGCTACTGGGGTCACCTTCTTGCGTATAAGTCCGGTGGACAGCAGTCTGTACAGCAGGCGTGCCACTTCGAAGGTCCCCATGCGTGTTTTCTTGATGATGTCTCTTACGGTATTGCGCCCGTTGACCAGTTCTAGAATTTTCACCTCTTCAGGTGTGAGTCTGTGTATTCCAAAGCGGGATATGGCATTCTCGTCACGGATGAGGACCATGTCGAAGTCCTCTATCTCCCGTTCGATCATGTGCCATTCATCCACACGCCTGAATCCTTCCATGAGGAGCCCATCCACATGGAGCTGGAGGCCTGCCTCACGGGCTCGTGGAGGCAGATCTTCCAGGGGCGTGAAGACGTATTTGCCTTCGGTCCACAGCAGAACTTCATAGACGATGTGGGACACCTGCAGGGCCATGGCCTGACGCAGTTCCTGTTTGGTTATGAGACCGGCCTTTACCAGCATCAGTCCCACCAGTCTGCGTTCGGGCTGTTGCTGTAAGAAGCGTTCGAGTTCTTCCTCGGTCATGAATCCCAGTTCGAGGATATAGCGTCCCAGAAGAAATCTGCGGTGGGTACCGGATGATGTGGCGAATGCGACTTCCCCAGCGTTGAAGTATATGTCTATCTTACCTTCGGGACCGGTTACTGTCAGTTCTCCCGTGTGGCGCTGTTTGTCCAACAGCATCAGCACGTCGGATATGGGTACCACCTCGAGGTTGCCGGCAAGGGCTATCTCTCCGGTGATGAGTTCTGGTGCCTGTGTCTTTATGTGGGAGATGAACTTTTCGAAGAAACGTTCGTTCCAGGCCTGACGCAGAGCTCCTTCTGCCACTTCTTCGTCGACCCCTGCCTGAGCCAGGGCTTCGACGGAAGGTCTGAGGATTTGGTCTATGGTGCTTTTGAGTACTCTGCTGCGGCGTGCTGCCTCGTCTTCGGTCTCCTGTTCGAGCTCGTCTTCCGTGAGCTCATAGTTCGTCGCAGTGGTGTCGTCGTCCAGTTTGTCCACGCGTTTCAGGGTGTGTTCCACCAGGGACTGGATGGTGTCGGGACTGAAGGGTTTCGTGATGTAGTCCACCACGTTACTCATCACCTTGATGAACCTCGTGCCCACCTGTTCTCCCTTGGCGCTCATGAGTATCACGGGGATCTGACTGAGTTCGGGATCCTCGAGCAGTTTCTTGCATACCTGGTATCCGTTCATCTTGGGCATGACAAAGTCGAGAAGGATGAGGTCCGGTTTTACGGTCTTGGCAAGACCTATTCCTTTCTCTCCCTCATCTGACACGGATACGGAATAACCGGCCTTGGACAGTACCAGCTGTACTACCTTGAGAATGGTGGGGCTGTCGTCTATGACGAGTATCTTCTGTTTTGCCATGCGGGAAGGTCTCCTTAGGATGAGACATTCTTGAGTTTACTGATTTTTTCACTGACATCCCTGTACTGTGGAGCTTTCTTATGGATTCTTTCGTAGTAGTACAGGGCCTCTTCAGCATCGTTCATGCTCTCGTACACATCGCCCAGAGCATAAAATATTTCCAGTTCCTGCTCCTGACTGAGTCCTTCCTGGTGCAGGAGCTTCTTGAGCTCCACGGTGGCTTTGGAGAATAGACCCTTGTCTTTGTAGCAGCTGCCTATCATGAGACCAGCCGGCACCTGCATGGAGGGATTCTCCATGGCCAGTTCGAATTCGGCCAGGGCCTTGTCGATGAGTCCCATTTCCTTGTATGCTATACCGAGATCATAGTGCTCGTCATACTGTTCACTGCCAGAAGACTGGCTGTGCTGGGCTGCGTCCGGCGTGTCCGGCGCTTCCAGGGATGAGAAGGCCTCTTCCAAGAAATCGTCTTCCAGATCGTCATACAGATTGAATCCACCATCCTCCAGGAGGTCTGATCCTGTGTCATATTCAACCGCAGGTTCTGCATCCCCGTCTGCATTCTCCTCGATTTCTGACGTGGTTACACCTGGCTCGTCTGACAGTGGTGCAGACACTGCCGTGGGAATCTCGTCCTCGAGCGGGGTTACATCCTCCTCGATTTCCGGCTGGGCAGTCATCTCCACCAGCGGGTCGAGTATGTCCTCTGTGACGAGGGGAGTGACGTCGTCTTCTTCGTCAAGTTCCTCTATGAAGTCTGCATCGTCTAGGATCTCGATCTCTTCTGGCTCGTCGGTGTCCTCCGACTCATTGACAGAGGTTGAAGCGTCGGAAATCTGGGCTTTTTGGGGTTCGCTCTCTGATGTCTTTGCGTTCGGGACATCCTGTTCGGACCGAACGTCCTCCTCAGCATTTCCGCCTTCCAGCATCGCCCTGAGCTGGGCCAGCCTTTCGTGTAAGGCCGGATGATCGATACGGGACATCGTATCTTCTAGGGCGAAGATGGCATCTTCTATGAAGCCCGTGCTCACATAGAACTCCACTTCATCCAGGGCATCCGATACTTCCTGAGGGAGTTCATCCGGGGCATCCTGCGACTTTTCGTCTGATGCGGGTTCTGGCTGTTCTTCTTCGGCATTGGCCTGTGATTCAGCAGGAGTGAGGTCTTCTGGGGATTCTGGCTCGTTCTCTGGTTCTGGAGTCATACTGTCGTTGGTACCGAGAATCTGGTTTCCCACCTGCTGTTCGAAATCGAATATGGATTCGAAGTCAGCAGTGACTGGCGGGGTGGACTTTTCTTCTGGTTCTTCAACAGCGTCCGGGGCAGCAGCGAAGTCGTCGAGGAGATCCATTCCGAATTCGTCTTCAAGTGGAAGTTCATCGATTGACAGGAGATCTTCTCCCTCATCCAGGGGCTCGTCGGCCATATCGAAGGAGATGTCGTCTAGATCAGAGAAGGCAGGCTCCTGTTCATCGTCTTCTGATGGCAGTGACTCCTTTATGCCTAGATTGTCCAATCTTATTATGGCCTGACTGGTATCGTTGAAGCCCTGGAGCTCGTCTGTGCCGTATGTGTCCTCCATGACTTCAGCAGGTATGGCAAACTGCTGTGACAGGCTTTTTATAGAGGATATGATGCCCTTGACGTCACTGTCTTCGAGAGCCTCCTCCTCTAGACGGTATGCCTCCGATGTGGGTGACGGTCTGAACTCGTCGAGTTCCAGTGAAAGGACGAGTTCTTCCTCACCAGATGGGTCTTCACCCTCCATGAGATTGATGTCCTCCTCTATGACGGAAATGTCCAGTGTGATGTCGTCGTCGCCTTGAGCCCAAGCCGTGGCTGGATCGATCTCGAGAGCCTCCTGGCTGTACCGTGAGGCTTTTTCGGGATCCCTGTCTTTCGCTTGCTCATAAAGCCTTATCAACACGCTTAGAGCTTCGGAGGTTTTGTCTTCCTTTAGGAACAAGTTTTTCTGAAGTTCCAACACCTTTGGATGAGAACTGTACTCCTCGGGCATCTGCTCGAGGGTCTCCCAGGCTTTGTCATATAGGTTGTACAGGTAGAAGGATAGGGCATCCTCATAGGTTTTGAGTACATCCCCTTCCAGTGGTTCTTCTCCGTCGTCCTCTGAATCGATTATCTCGACTTCCTCGTCATCGAGCTCTATGACCTCGACTTCCTCCTCGTCGAGTTCTATGATCTCGGCTTCCTCATCGGCTTCCTCCTCTATGCCGAGTATACGCATGGCTTTGGAATTGGACGGATCGAACTCCAGTACCTTCTGTGCAAAAGACCTGGCCTTATCATGCATGCCCCTGGAGGAGAGTATGCTCATGAGTTCGAGATAGATGGCCAGGGCCTTGTCCTTTTTGCCTAGATGGACGAACACACTGCCGAGGAGTTCGAGGAGTTCCAGGTTTTCGGGTTCCTCCCTGTACTTCTGCAGCAGTCTTTTGAGAACTTTCTTCGTACAGTCTTCCTTGAGGCAGGCCTGGGTAAGTTTGTGAAGGGTCTCGAAGTCGTTGGGATCGTGCCATAGCAGCCGTTCGGCCACCTTGACGAACATGCCTGTCTCGCCCCTCTCCCACAGTACATTACCCGCCAGTTTGAACTCATGGGCCGCTTCGGCTCTTCTGCCCATTTTCGAGAGAGCCTCGGCCAGGTTTATACGCTGGGTATAACCCGTCGGATCCAGCTCCACCATCCTCTTCATGGTGTCTATGAGACCATCGGTGTCACCCCTTTGTTCCTGCAGGATGCGTAGTCTGTCCAACTGGTACAAGGCATCAGGTATGAGGTCTGTTGCCGCGTATGCTTCTGCCAGGCGTAGGTAGACGTCATCGCGTTCGGGGGCAAGCATCTGGATCTGTTTGAGCACGGCCAGGGCCTTGTTGTAAAATCCTTTGTCCCTGTATGCCTCGGATACCTTTAGGTAGGTTTCTACTGCCCCGTCCTTGTTGCCTAGTTTGACCTGCAGATCTCCTATCTTCTTGAGGGTCCGCACGTCATGGGGATCCAGTTCGATGGCTTTCCCATATTCTTTAAGAGCTTTTTTGTAATCGCCCTTCTGGAAGTATTTCTGGGCGGTTGCAAGGATTTTATCCTTCTTGGATGCCACGTTGAGCCCTCTTAGCAGTTTGTGGTGATATCACAGTTCTTCAACCAGACGGGCTGCCTCCACCCTCAGCAGGAAGCGCGCCTTGCCGTAATTGCCGTCCCTGTCGAGTGCCACGACCACGAAGTAATCACTGTTTATTACCCTGAAGGCGAGCAGGAGGTCCTCGGTTTTTACGACCATCTCCTCTAGCTCTCCTGCCTCGAGAATCTGTGCCGTGCGTTTGGCATGGGCCAATATCTGTGAAAACTCTATGCCAATGGTGGTGATATCCAGTCCGTTGTTGAGATACGATTCCACCTCGATACCATCGAACTCCATGATCATGGCGGCTTTACCGCCTTCGACGTTGTTCACCAGTTTTTCAAGGTACTGTCTGAACATAATATTCCTCCACGGACCTATACAGCGCATGAGTTTATGAACCCGTAGGAAAATGGTCAAACAATAAATAGGATACGGTGTCAGGCCGCGTCTCAAGAGGTTCGTGAAAAAAATCTTGAACCATTGCGGTGGGTTTGTTAATAAGCTGACGAGTATTCGGAGGTGCACATGGCACTTGCAGGTGAAATCGACATCTCCAAGGTAGACGAGATAGTCAAGGAGCTTGGCACTGGGCCCGAGCAGGCAATTCCCATCCTGCAGAGGATACAGGGTGAATTCAGATACCTTCCGCCCGAGGCCCTGGACAGGGTGTGTGAACTGACGGAGATAACCCCGTCCCAGCTTTACGGTGTGGCGACGTTCTATTCGCAGTTCAGACTCAAACCCGTGGGTAAGTACATAATCAAGGTATGTCACGGTACTGCCTGTCACGTGGGTGGGGCGGTCACGATAACCGATACCCTCGAGGATGAGCTGGGAATCAAGACCGGAGGGACCACGTCCGACGGTCTGTTTACCCTGGAGTCCGTGGCATGTCTCGGTGCATGTTCTCTGGCCCCCATCGTGGTCATAGAGGACGAGACCTTTGGTAAGCTCGATCCTAAAAAGGCTCTCCAGATAGTGAATGATTTCCGTGAAAGAGAGCAGCAGGGAGGGTGACAGATGGCACACGCCAAGAAAATAGTGGTAGGACTCGGTACGTGTGGTATCGCCGCCGGTGCCGGGACCATCTATGACACCATCAAAACCAAGATAGAGGAGACCGGCCTCGAAGTGGAACTGTCCATCACCGGCTGCAACGGCATGTGCCATAGGGAACCGCTGGTGGAAGTCTATGACGAGGAAGGCAACAAGTTCCTTTACGGAGATCTCAACAAACGCAAGGCCGAGCTTATCTTTGAGCGTCACGTCGTAGGCGGCAAGGTTCAGGAGCGCTACTTGGTCAAGGAGGACCGCGATGGAACGCCTGCCCATGAGTTCCTTTCGGGACAGAGCCGTATAGTCCTGCGCAATGCCGGAATAATAAATCCCGAGAGCATAGACGAGTACCTGGAGCGTGACGGTTACGAGGCTCTGCGCAAGGTTCTGACCTCCATGACTCCCGAGCAGGTCATCGACGAGGTGGTGAAATCGGGCCTCAGGGGCCGTGGTGGTGCAGGATTCCCCACGGGCATGAAGTGGAAGTTCGCCAGGGCGGCCCAGGGTGACGAGAAATACGTCATCTGCAACGCAGACGAGGGCGATCCCGGAGCTTTCATGGACCGCTCCGTACTCGAGGGCGATCCCCATGCCGTTCTTGAAGGCATGGCCATCGCGGCATACGCCATTGGCGCTTCCGTGGGCTATATCTATGCCAGGGCCGAGTATCCCTTGGCTGTCAAACGTTTGCGCAAGGCCATAGCCGATGCTGAAGAGCGAGGATTTTTGGGCAAGAACATCTTCGGCACTGACTTCTCCTTCAAAATCAAGATCAAAGAGGGTGCAGGAGCATTCGTGTGTGGTGAGGAGACCGCACTCATGGCTTCCATAGAGGGCTGGCGTGGAATGCCACGTCCCAGACCGCCCTATCCCGCACAGAAGGGACTTTGGGGCAAGCCCACCAATATCAACAACGTGGAGACTTATGCCAACATAGCGTGGATCATCCTCAACGGTGGCGACAAGTACGCTGCCATCGGTACCGAGCGCTCCAAGGGCACCAAAGTGTTCGCCCTTGCCGGCAAGATAAAGCGCGGCGGTCTCGTGGAAGTGCCCATGGGCATCTCCATCAAGGACATCCTCGAGACAGTGGGCGGCGGTTCCTCCACTGGCAGGCCCATCAAGGCGGTTCAGATGGGCGGTCCCTCCGGAGGCTGCATCCCGTCGGAGCTCTTCGATACCAAGATAGACTACGAGGAAGTCAACAAGACAGGGGCCATCATGGGTTCTGGTGGTCTGGTGGTCATGGACGAGACCACGTGTATGGTGGACATCGCCAGGTTCTTCCTGGAGTTCACCCGTAACGAGTCCTGCGGTAAGTGTACCTTCTGTCGTATCGGCACCACCCGCATGCTCGAACTCCTCGAGAAGATCACGGCCGGTGAGGCCACGATGGACGATCTCGAGAAACTCGAGAGCCTGGCACGCCAGGTTAAGATCACTTCACTGTGTGGCCTCGGACAGACGGCCCCCAATCCGGTGCTCACGACCCTCAAGTATTTCAGGAACGAGTACGAGGCCCATATTCTAGACAAGAGCTGTCCCGCTGGTGTGTGTCCCAATCTCACCACCTACAAGATAGACACCAAAACCTGTACCGGCTGCAACGTGTGTCTGACCAATTGTCCGGTCCAGGCGATAACTGGTGAGCGGGGCAAGGGAGATACTTACGTAATAGACGAGTCGGCATGCATCCGCTGCGGAGTGTGCCGCGACGTGTGTCACTTCGACGCGGTGTACACCGAGTGAGGCCACGGAGGTGTGCTTTGACAAAGAAAGTCAACCTCACAATAGACGGAAATCAGATTCAGGTAGATGAGGGTACGACCCTCCTCCAGGCAGCCAGGAATATGGGAATCGAGATTCCCACCATGTGCCATCTGGAGAATCACAAACCATACGGTTCATGCTTCATGTGCGTGGTCAAGGTGGAGGGTAAGGCCAATCTGGTACCTTCGTGCTCCACTCCCGCCATGGAGGGCATGGTCGTTCATACCAGCAGCATGGAAGTTCAGGTGGCCCGCAAGATGGCCATGGAGCTCATGCTGTCCGACCACTTCGGTGATTGCTATGCCCCGTGCACCATGAACTGCCCTACGGGAATCGACATACCGGGATTCATCGATGCACTGCGCAGGCACAACGCCGAGGAGGCCATAGCCATAATAAAGGGCTCTTTGCCTCTCCCAGCAGTACTCGGCCGCGTGTGCCCGGCTCCCTGTGAGTCTCCTTGCCGCCGCCAGCTGGTGGACGAGAAGGTGTCCATCTGCTTCCTCAAGCGGTTTGCAGCGGACCAGGATTTGGCAAAACCGGTGCAGGAACGATATGTTCCCGAGAAGATGCCTGCCAGTGGCAAGAAGGTAGCCATCGTAGGTGCTGGTCCTGGTGGATTGGCAGCGGCGTATTTCCTCGAGGCTCTGGGTCATCACGCAGTAGTCTTCGATGCCCATCCCAAGCCGGGTGGCATGCTCCGCTACGGTATTCCCGAGTACCGTCTGCCCAGGGACGTCATTGACGAGGAAGTGGCAGTCATAGAGCGACTGGGAGCCGAATTCCACTACAACAAGGTTCTTGGTCGTGACTTCACCCTAGAAGATCTGCGCCGTGACTACGATGCCGTGCTTCTGGCCATCGGTGCCCAGAAGTCCTCCTCCATGAGAGTGGATGGCGAGGATTCCCCCGGTGTCATGAGCGGTATAGAATTTCTTGAGCGGGTCTCGAAGGGCGAGTGCCAAAAAGTCGAGGAAAACAGCAGAATCATGGTTGTGGGTGGTGGTAATACCGCTATCGATGCTGCCAGGACGGCCCTCAGACTCGGTTGTGACACTACCATCGTGTACCGCAGGACCCGCAATGAGATGCCTGCCTTCGAATTCGAGATTCACGAGGCAGAAGAAGAGGGCGTCAAGTT
>JALWFW010000046.1:29864-52394 GCA_027013865.1 Polyangiaceae bacterium
AAAATCCGCAACAATGATGATGGCACCCTGACCGTGACCCTGGTGAAGATGGAGCTTGGTGAGCCCGATGCCTCCGGACGCAGACGTCCGGTACCGGTGGAGGGTAGCGAGTACGACGTGGTGGTGGATCACGTGATCTCAGCTATTGGACAGAAGGTTGATACCTCCTTCCTGCAGGACATGGGTTTACAGTTCACCAAGTGGAACACTCTGGTGGTGGATGACCACACCATGCAGACCTCTCTGCCCGACGTATTCGCCGTCGGTGATGCAGTGTTGGGGCCTGACATAGCCGTACGGGCCGCAGGTATGGGTAAACTGGCAGCTGTAGCCATGAACCAGTTCCTACGTGGCGAGCCTGTCACAGGTGACCGTAAGCTCTTCATGGACGTGATGGGAGAGCTCAAGGACATCCCATCCGCTGTATACGACAAATACGAGAAGAAGCCGCGTACGAAGATGCGCACTTTGCCACCCGAGAAAGCTGCTGCCAGCTTTGACGAGGTCATGCTCGGCTTTACGTGGGACGAGGTGGTGGAAGAGGCTTCGAGATGTATGCAGTGCGGCTGTCGTGAGGCAGATACCTGCAAACTCCGCGAGTACTCGGAGACCTACGAGGCCGACGATCAGATGTTCGAGATAGGCGGCAAGAAGCGCGGCTACTACGTGGACGATTCACATCCGGTCATCCAGCTTGAGGTCAACAAGTGCATCACCTGCGGCAACTGCGTTCGGGTATGCGAGGAAGACAAGAAGTGCTACGCCCTGGCCTTTGAGAAGCGCGGATTCGAAACCCGCGTGCGTCCGCCCATGGGCAAGCTTCTCGTGGAGACCTCCTGCGACGGCTGCGGTATGTGCGTGGACGTGTGTCCCACCGGAGCACTCACCTACAAGACCCAGCCGGTGCGTTCGAAGACCATTTACGCACGCATCCTGCCTGATCCAATAAAGACTTCCCTTCCGGATCAGCCTTCTGCCTGACACATCCTGACTCAGATTCAGATCTGCCTTTGAAAGCCATTTCATAAGGAAATGTTCATACCCGTGGTTGGCTGGCCGGGTTATTCAGACATTGTGAGCCCACTTCTTTCATACCAGCATGCCACCTCTGAGATTTGTGCTTGAAAGTTCAATTATTTCAATTAGTTATGTCGATTGTTTGGGTTGTGTAGACTGTTTGTGTTCTATCTTCCAGTAGAGGTGGGGTCTTGGGAGGACGTGGAGTCTTGGGAGGACGTGGAGTCTTGGGACGGGGTGTCTTTGGTGAGAGCTGCTGCGAGTGTCTTGGCCCCTTCCTGTAGTCCAAACATTAGGCTGTCCACACGGTACTGGAGATAACGGTATATAAGGAACAGGGGGATGGCCACCATGAGACCTGCGGCAGTGGTGAGAAGGGCTTCCCAGATGCCTCCTGCAAGGGAGGCAGGATCCACTCCCTTGACGTGAGCACTGTGCATGACGTTACGGAACACCTGAATCATGCCGGTAACCGTGCCCAGGAGTCCAAGCAGCGGAGATATGCCTGCTAGAACGCCAATGAGTTCCACACCCCTGTAAAGTCGCCGGTATTCACGTTCTGCCTGTTCCTCAACTGCATCGCTGCCGTCTGACGGATACCTGCGCATCACGGTGTCGAGAATTCTATGAAGGGGAGTGCTGCCTGAGGCCAAGATACGCAGAGCATCCTCCCAGCGCCCTTGTGTGACCAGGCGAACCGTTCTCTCCAAGAGACCATCGGGTATGACAGCCCCAGACCGCAGTCTCACAAGCCGTTCGAGGAATACGGTGACACCAATCACCGAAGCCGCGATGATTGGCCACATCACCGGGCCTCCCTTCATGACGAAGGACCAAAGTGTATCGTTCTGATTTGCCAGTATGCCGAGCATCATTGCACAGATACCATGCACAAGAGCCCATCGGTGTGCAAGGTTTATCGTAGCAAAAGGATGACTTCACTACATGGCGTCCATTGTGGTAAAAAGGCGCCATGACACGCATCGAGTTTTTCCTGCCAGCTGTTTTGATGATGACACTCGTGTCCTGTGGAGGTCATGCACGGCCTTATCCGCCTCCTACACCGGACAGGGTACTGGCCTCCGTGAAAAGGGGACCGGTTCATACTGTCAGGGCTTCGGGCAGAATCGATTACATGGGCGGTTCCAAACGTTACAAGGGCAAGGCGTTCCTGCTATCGGACGAGACCGGCCGCCTGCGTTTCGAGGTGATCTCTCCGCCTCCCATGAATTCCACGGTGCTTATGGTAACCTCTGACGGAACGTCGGTGAGGGTCTGGAATGCGCGTACGAAAGAGTTTTTCGAGGGGCCTTCATCCGTGTGCATGATTCGTGCATTTCTCTCTATTCCGGTAGGACCGAAGGAACTGTTTGCACTTCTCACAGCATCGGTTCCCCATACTAGTGGTGCCACCCTTGCGTGGGATAGCGACTGTGGCTGCGAGAAAGTCACGGTGTTTCACGGAAATGTGAAGTGGGTGTACCTGATAGACGGCCGCAAGGGCCCTTCTGGATGGCATCTTTCTGGAGTACGGGTCCATCTGCCTGACGGAGTCCTAAAGGTGGATTACCGCGGTTTTTTCCGTGCCGGAACGCATGTTCTGGCAAAGCGTGCAAGGATTCGTTACAAAAAGAACGATATCGTATTCTCGTGGTCTGCCATGGATACCGAAGCCGAACTTCCCGACGATGCCTTCGATCAGGACATTCCGCCGTCTGCCAAGGTGGTGAAGCTGGCGTGTGACGACAACGGACTCCATGAGGTATCACGCTGTATCGGTGGTCAATGCAGCAACAGCAGCGAGGATGAGAAGGTGTCCGGGCCTGTTAAACAAGAGGCGCAGTCACACTGACAGGAGACGGGCCGATGGCAGAGAAGGATTTCAACTTCGGTACATCAGACCGGAAAGTCTTTACGGTCAAGGAACTTGCCGACCTGGTGAACGACAGGATAAAGCCTCTGCGGGATTTCTACGTCAAGGGTGAGATTCGCAGAATCCAGCCCTATGCAAGAATGGCGTATATGACTCTGGCAGATCCTGCTCCAGGCGGTCAGACCGAAGCGGTATTTAGTATCTTGACATTCTTTTCCGATCTGTCGGGGGATCAGGTACGCACCATAGTGAACAGGTCCCTGGAGGGCCAGCAGGTTCAGGTCCTCGTGAGATACGTGAACTTCTATGCTCCCAAAGGATCTATTTCAGCAATAGTCAGGGAGATCGTTCCTGAGGGCGAGGGGGCGATCGCATATCAACGGGCGCTTCTCATAGACAAACTCACGAAGGAGGGGCTCATCGACGAGACCCGGAAGAAACCCGTTCCCGACCATCCCCGGGTGGTGGGGGTGGTTACCTCGAGAAGGGGAGCGGCCATAAGGGATTTCATGCGCATAGCCAGGGATCCCAGCCGTCTTGGAGCGCTGGTCGTCCTGGCCCATGCGTCGGTGGAGGGGCAAAAGGCACCGGCAGAGGTGTCAAGTGCGCTCAGGGCCCTGGATTCTCTTACCGGACAGTACGAGCCTGACGTCATAGTACTGACCCGTGGCGGAGGTTCGGTGGATGATCTGGCCGCATTCGACAGCGAGGAAGTGGCCCGTACAGTAGCAGCGTGTAAGCATCCAGTGATTTCGGCCATAGGTCATGAAAGGGACACCGTTGTCACGGATTATGTGGCAGATCTCAGGGCTGCGACTCCCACCCATGCTGCTGAGTTGGTATTCCCAGAAAAAAAACAGTACATTCAGCGGGTCACGCATCTCATGAACCTCCTGGACGGGGTCATGAACTCCATCGTGAATGAGGCTTCGGTGAGGCTGGAGCGTCTGAGATACCACATGGTATCCCCGAGGCAGCAGCTCGACGAGAAGGCTCTGTGGCTCCAGGAACTGCAGTCACGTCTGAACGCGGGGATGGTTCAGGTGATGCGTACCTCGGAGCGTTCCCTAGAGGGACTGGGCACCAGGATGGCCCGGCTGGACCCTTCCGGGGCCATGGATCACTGGCTGAAGAACCTGGAAATCAGCAGGATGAGGCTCGAAAATGCCATCACGAGGCACCTGGAGCGCTCTGCAGCGAATCTGCAGAAACTCGAGGCAGGGCTTCAGTCCCTGGATCCCAAGTCTCCACTCAGGCGAGGATATGCCATGGTTAAACTGAAGGACGGTTCCCTCTTGAGAACTCCTCAGGACGTATCCCCTGGAGATCCCTTGGAGATTTACGTTCATGGCGGCACCGTGGACGCTCAGGTGGTGTCGGGGCGGCAGTCAGGGGACTCATCGGCTTCGCCTGGATCGCGTGGCCCTGCAGGTTCGAGACACAGGTCCAGGGATTCGGCCCAGGGGCAGCGCGGAGGGAGTGTACGGCGTGGAACTACCGGGTCACTGGAGCTGTTCCGATGAAGCACGGAATACGTGGTGAACTATTGAGTGGAGTGAAAACCTGTATGCCCTGTGTGCTGGCATTTATGCTAGCGGTAGGGTGCTCAGGGCCCGTGAAGGATGATGGCCGCGGCACGCGCCTTGTGGGTCAGTCTCCCCTAGAATACGAGCTGGTGGCTCGCAAGAAGAAGGATGAGCATCAAACCGGGGGTAAAGGCCGCCTCTCGTTGCCTTCCCTCAACATGACTCGTGGCAGTGGTCCGCCAATTCCTGATGTGGACACTGACGAGAGGGCGAGACTGGTCGTGGATTTTCTGGCAGGACGCAAAGCCGACCCAGAAGGTTTCTTCATTCCGTTCAGGTACTACAGGATGCTCCACCCTACTCACGAACAGACTGTACTAAAAAGACTGCATCAAAGAAGGTATAAGAAATATATCAATAAAATCAATAAGTTGCTAAGGTCGGGGCGATATTCGGGAGCCATATATCTGAGTTTCGTCCTGGACAGATGCAGATATCTCACCGAAGGCAGCGCTTCCCGTTACGAGTGCAGTGCACACCTGGAACTGGAACGGGAGGGTGAAAGGATGCATCTGACCTTCAGAAGGGTGATCAACTGGGGAAGGCAGTGGTATGTCCTGGACCCATGATAGCCCCGGATTCATACAGGGGATTATCTCCAGAGGATGATTCCTGATACGAGGTGATTTTCGATGGATGTCAGTTTTTCAGGTCTTGATCGATTTGCTGCGGCACGCCTGAGACGGATTCTTGTTCACGGAGACGGCATGGCAGCCGATCTCCTGCTTCTCAGGGGGTCATATGTCTATGCTGCGGCGTGCTGTGTCTTCGACAGCAGATCATGGCAGGCTCCGATCCCTCTCGAAGGCTCCATGGCGCGCAGTGTGGGATTCCCGGGGCTGCTCCATTTCTGGGAGGAGGAGGAGTCCATTCGCTTCACATCTCCTTCCGTGTTCTTCGAGGTGCCCCTCCATCCCGCACCGGGACGCTATGTGGGTATGGTAGAACAGTCCCGAAATTCTTGTTCCCTTGATATCATGACCTCAGAGCCGGTCAGGATGCAGGTGCCGGGGGACATCACTGTCATGTCCAGTGCCCGGGGAGAACTGTTTCACGGAACGGACAGGTACATGCCAGGAGACGGTGGTCGCCTCGTGGACAGTGAGATATCGTGGTATGGCCACGCATTTCAGTGGTATTTCCTGCCTTTCGACGGCTCGGAACCCACGGTGATAGTTGGCACTTCCCACGACGGGAAGACCTATGACGTCGAAGGTTCTCCATACCTGCCCTCAAGGGTGGAGCGTCGCGGAAGAAAGATATGGAAGGGCGATGGCTGGCACTTCGTTCCCGGGGTTTCCAGACACACGTCTTTCCGTCTGGGTTTCTTCACCATGAAAGTACTTTCGGAGCTCGGCACCATGAATCGTGATGGCCTTTCCATCAGGGGACTTCTGAGTTACGGGGAATTTTCGGTCTGAAATATAGACCACCTGCCTCGGAGGACTTGCCTTATTCATTCATGGTACTAAAGTTTGGTGTATCATGAATGCATTCGTAACGGTATGGCTGTTGTTGTCCCAGACTGCTCAAGCATCCAGTGCAGGCGGAGATATGAGGACTTTGGTGCATGTGTTTTATCCTGTGAATCTGCAGGTCGATGCCCAGCAAAAAGCCGCACTGCACCGGAAGATCGACCACTGGGCAGGAGTTGCACTGAAAACCGAGGTCGTTCACGTATCGGCAGGGGAGCCGTCAGCAGATGCCTCTCCCGTGCAGCAGGCCTCCAGTCTGCGCAAGAAGGCAAAGGAGCTCCTGCATGATGACAAGGCCCAGGAGGCCTATGAAACACTGAAGAAGGCGATGGAGCTCTACCGTAAACACGCTGCTTCCCTGATGCTTCATCATCCAAAGCCCCTGAAAAAATACCGGGGGACACTCAAACGCCTTGCCAGGTACGCATATTATGCGGAAAAGGATGAAGATGCGCGCAGGTGGCTGGAATCCTATCTCGTACTGCGCCCTGACGCCAAGTTCAAGAAATTGCCCAAAGACCTGAAACGCGTGTTCATTGAACTTCAAAAATCCATACAGGCCAAATCGAAGGGGACCCTTGACGTCAGCACCGTGCCGGGAGCCGAGGTTTATGTAGATTTCGCCAAGGTGGACACCTGGCCGGTGAAACTCATACCAGGGGAGCATGTCCTGGTGGTATTGGCACGGGGATACATGCCTTACAGCGCGGTCGTAATGGTGGAGGAAGGACGGTCGGTGACGCACGAGGCCGAACTTCAGCCTCAGGGAGAGCTCGCGGGTGTTATGTCCTGCAAGTCGGCTTTCTCCGATGGTGTGCCTTCGGCCGAATGTGTTGAATTCATGAAGTCCAAAGGCGTCCAAAAAGCTGTGTTCGGCCTGGCATCCATGCAGGAAAATAAACCATATCTTGCTGTAATCATTGTAGATTCTTCTAGAGCGGCCGTTGTTCGAACTGCCCGTGGTTACATCATGTCATGGGAGAGTCCGGATAAGATTCTAGCCCTTCTGGTGACCCGTCCGAAGGTGCGCCACAAAGAGACTGGCAGCAGTTCTCCGGGATTCATGAGCCGTATGATTCACAGCAAATGGCTATGGATTGGTGTGGGGGCCGTGGCTACAGGGGCAGCTTTGGGAGCTGGGGCTTACGTCCTAGGTGAAGACATGAAGACAAACAGGCCACCTTCTGGGGGCTCTATAATACTCAGGTGAAAGATTACGGAGGTAGTAGATTATGAAGAAGATTGCGGTTCTGATGGCATTGTATGCTGCGTTCATGACCGGATGCAGTGGTGATGACAGCATGGATTACAATGAGAAGGTGACTGTGGAACCTGTCACCGTGACAGGAAGTGTGAGTGGTGTGGTATATTCTGCAGTGGATGGGCTTCCACTGGCCGATGTGAACGTCACTGTCACCGTTGGTGGTACGAGACTTTCTGTCGCTACGGATGAGAACGGATTTTTTACGGTTTCCGGCGTTCCTGCCTATGGAGAAGCGTCCGTGTCATACTTGAAGGACGGATTCCTTCCTGCCTACGGACAGGGCTCATTTCCTTCCAGTGATGGCAACGTTCCCCATGACGGACTCTCCCTGACTCTCAGACCTGTATGGATGATTGCCACTGGTTCCAGATTTACGGTTCACGTCATGGACATGCAAGGAAATCCTGTATCTGGTATGACCGTCATGGGTGAGGTCAAGATCTCCTATTTGAGTCAGTACAGTGATGGCTCGATAGTATCCTTCGGAGAGCATACCTATTCTGCCACCACTGACGGCAGCGGCATCGCAGTGTTCACCGATCTGCCCATCTTCCCCCAGATGAAGGACGACCGTTACAAGTATCTGTATATCAACTTCCCTCAGATGGACACCGACGGTGACGGGATTCCGGATCTGAAAGGGCAGAGAGATTCGGTGGATCTGCGCACAGAATCGTATATAGACGTATATCTGCCACCCTACAATGCACAGGAGGGCAACATAACGGTATCCAGATCTTCCATTTTTCATCTTAGACACTCCATGTTTTCCTGCGGGGCTCCAACCCTTACCGTTCCTGGAGAGGAGCAGTTCGTAGAATTCGGTCGCAGTGTGGACAGAGTCTCGGTGGAGATATATGACGATTCCGGAGCTGTCGTGTGGCCTGAGGAGGATATACCTGTGACTCTGACAGCAGGAAACACTAGAGCCGTTTTTACTGCTCCGTCCGATATGGAGAGCGGTAAAATCTACTGGCTCAAACTGATGGTTTCCGCTGTTGGTGCGGCGTCGTACGTCAAGAGTGTTCCCGTGTTTACCCCTCCTGCCGATGGACAGGATTTTGCAATCAAGGCAGTATATCCGGACGATCCTGCGGCCTCGGATCCGGTGTACATAGTAGAATTCAATTATCCTGTGGGGGCTGGATGCCGTGATGTGACACAGATACCTGGCGGGAGCAATGGAATAGTGTTCATAAACTGGGATCTGGATTCCAGCGGAAACATAGGAGATGGAGCCTCTGAGATCGGGTATGACCACTCCAACATAACACTGCGTGCCGATACTGATACTCCTTCTCTTCCGGGAAGTATCGGATATGTGGGGTATTCAACCAAGTGGTATTTCTCCAATCCGCTGGGCTCCGGTGGTTCCATTCCGCTGAATACGGCCATTTTCATCAAGTTCCACAGTGTATCATCCTCTCGTTATCTAATGAGCACTCCCTGGGGTGATAGCCCGGATGTTCTGATGTCGCCACTGCAGGGTACGGCTCCCTCCAACTAAGCCCATCCAGATATCTCCGTACTCCTCCATAGTTCCCTTGATACTGTAGGTAACTCCCATAACTGCTTGACCCAAAAGGACGATCGTTGTGTAATGGGGAACCACACGGAGGAGAGCACCAATGGCACAGAAGGTACTCATTATCGACAGAGATCTCGACAGGGCCCAGCAGATAAGTTCCATTATAAAGGAGTTGGGTTATAAGATAGATGTGGTGCAGGATGGCAAGGAAGGGCTTGGGAAACTGGAGGCAAAGGAAGCCTCGGCTGCCGTAATCCATTCGAATATCAGTCCCAGCGGTTATCTGATCTGCAGCAAGATAAAGAAGAATCAGGAGGTTTCAGACGTTCCGGTTCTCCTCATGAGTGAGGACGCCACGGCTATAGAGAATCATAAAAAACTGAAGGCCAGGGCTGATGAATACATGCTGCTGCCTTTCGACGAGGATGTTTTCAGGCAGGTATTCGCCCGCATGATGAAGGTTGAGCCCGAGGAAGTGAAGAAAGATGATGCCATAGAGGTCGTGGATGACATCGGCTTTGAGGCAGAAGAGGCCTTCGACTCGCTCATAAGCCAGGATGTGCCTGGTGATTCTGATTCTCAGCCTTCTGAAGAGGAAGGTGACGATGATTCTGAGGATACGATCGCCGGTGATGAGCAGGTAGAGACGGCCGCCATCGAGGAACTTGACGAGGAATTCGACTCCAACATGACTATCATAGATGAGACCATGGGGGCCACTCTTCCGGGTCAGGAAGAGGGGGAGACCAATGCTCCATCTCAGGAACACGTGGAAGCGGAAGATACGTCGGACAGGTCTTTGTCGTCATCCTTGGGGCTTGAGAACGTGTCTGATTCCATGGCTTCCCGAATCGTTGCCCTTGAGGAAGAGGTAGAGACTCTCCGAAAGGCGAAGGCCGAACTGGAGGCCAAGCTGGAGAAGGCCTCTGAGGAAGCTGCTTCCAGGAGTGACGGTGAATCCCATGGTAAGGGGCGCGAGTTTCTAAAATTGCGTCAGACCATTCACCAGAAAGAGCAGGAAATTCTGGATCTCAAGGATGAGATAGATCAGAAAGAACGGGAAATCCTGGACAGGAAGAATGCGATCCGTGAACTGGAGCGCAAGGTTTCAGCCCTGGACGGTCAGATTTTGGACATAGAGGGCGAAAAGATGGAGCTCCAGGAGAAGCTGGAATCCGCTGCTGATACCATAGAATCACTCAAGAAGGAGATGGAGGAAGTACGCGGAGAACTGGTCTCTGCACAAAATGAAGCCAGGGACCTCAAGGCCCAGCTTTTCGAGAAACAGGAAGAGCTCAAGAAGACCGTTGCCGACTATGAACAGAAGATAGAGGCCCTGAAGGGGGAGCATACCCGCGAGCTGGAGGCCCTCAAGCAGGAGCATGAGGCAGGTGTGGAGGCTCTGAAGGGCGAGCATGTCCGCGAACTGGAGGCTCTGAAGCAAGAGCATGAGGAGAGCGTAGAGGCTCTGAAAGGCGAGCATGTCCGCGAGCTGGAGGCTCTCAAAGAGGAACATTCCCGTCAGACTGAAGAACTCAGGCAGAAACACGAGGAAGAAATCAGTCTGCTCAAGAAAGAACACTCTGATAGGGTGGAGGAAATCGAGGGGGCCCATAGAGACGAGATTTCCCGGATCAATGAGGAATTCAATAAGAAGATCTCAGAGATGCAGGTAGAGCACGAGAAAGAGATCAAGTTCAGGGACGATGCCATTGCTGACCTTCAAAAAGAACTCGATGACGCCCGCGCTCAGATTGAGTCCCTGAAACGTGAATTGAAGGAGACCAGGAGCACGGTGCTTGAGGTGGCCGAAAGTCTTGCTGGGGCTACTGAGGTATTGCGTTCAAAAATGGATGAACTCTCCGTATCTTCCGACTGATGATCACGGGTTGTATTTGATATTCCATTGAATACAATGATGTATAAGGGGTTTTGGACTCCATAAGAATAATGGCGGTCCGAAGATTTCACTGAGGAGGTATGAACCATGAAAATAGATGGTAAAACACCCAACTCGTCACGGACTGCAGTAATGACAAGCCGACAGCTCCGTAACAGGAATGCAGAGCATTCTTCACAAGCACATGACTCCAGCAGGATTCCACAGCTGGAGCCTTCAAAACGATCAGACACAAGTGACGTAAAGGAAGCATCAGGGCTCAGACATGATGATACAGGCTCGGAGACTCCTCTGAAGGGATTGCCTGCCAGGAAGATGGATGTATCCATGGCATCGGCAGTGGCCAGGGGTACCGGGGATATGATCCGTCAGGCACCCCAGCAGGCAGTCAGGGTTCACGGACTCGATGTGACCCGTGCTGCAAACTTCCTTTGAGCCTTCTTTGAACTCTATAGCGTCCGTAACTTATTGAAATAAAAGAAGAATTTTAGATTGGTGAAGCCAATGAATATCGTGGTGTGGGGGGCTACAGTACGAGTGTGTCTCCTTCACGGGATGGAAGTACAACGGTACTGGTGGCTTTCGATGCCAGTCGGTCGGCCATGCGTTCTATGTCATCGTCGCCAAGTTCAGGAGCATAATGGATGAGACGCAGTTCCTTCACTCCTCCTTCTTCTGCGAGGGACAGAGCATCGTCAGCCGTGGATACGCCGTATGTCGTACACGTCTCCACCTGCTCGGGATAAGAGGAATCATGGAACATGACAGTAGCTCCTTTGATGAGTCTCAAGAGAGGGCTGCGCTCCTGAGTGCTCAGGGGCCCTACCACAGGGGCGTAGACCACTGATGCATCGGAGGTATCGATGCGCACCACCAGGGACATCGTGGAACCGTGGGGAGCCAGGGCAAAGGACAGGGACAGCGAGCCGATGGTAAGACCCTTATCGTGGGAGATATCATGAATGTGAATATCGCTACCCATGTTGTCCAGCTGCTGAATCGGTGAGAAATGTGGGTTCAACTGACCCTCTAAGGCATCACGCAGTCGCATGGTTGAAGACGATACACCGTATATGTGTATTACGTTGCCGGGTATGTATACGGGTATGAAGAAAGGAAAACCAAGGATGTGATCGAAATGGGCATGGGTGATTATCATCTGAAGTAGGCCTTCTCCCTTTCCAAAAGGCCCTTTCAGCATGGCTCTTCCAAGATTGAACAATCCTGAACCAGCATCCAGGATTATGTTTTCCCCAGAAGGTCCCTGGATGTACAGAGAAACCGTATTGCCACCATACCTGACGGATTTCGGTCCGGGAGTGGGAATGAAGCCTCTGACTCCAAGCACTGAAACACTTAATTTACCCATATTTCTTCCCCTTCCATGGAGGGTATGACCTCTATGCCATATTCTTTTCCAAGTTTTATGGAGTCTTCCACGAATGAATCGGTCTGCGCGTCGGTCATCTCCGGGGCATAGTGGAATAGTACGAGTCTGGAAACCCCGGCTTTATGGCATATCTCGAGAGCATGGGCCGGTGAAGAGTGCCCCCAATGTGGGTTTGCCTTGTAGGCCTCGTCAGTGAACATCGTGTCGAATATGACCGTGTGTACGCCTTTGAGCATGTTTACGAGTCTGTTTTCCAGATTTGCCAGAATGTCGAGTATCTCCGGAGGGGGATCATCCAGGGGGGGTGGTGCCTTTACGAACTCCTTGTCAAGGAGTACGTGTTTGAACGGTGCTGTGTCTGTTATGTATGCCATGGATGCTCCATCCACATCCAGCCGGTATCCCAGGGCCCTCCACGGATGGTTCAGTCTGGTGTAACGGAGCTGCATGTTTTCGGCAGGATATATGGGTCCACCGTCTTC
Source organism: Polyangiaceae bacterium (assembly GCA_027013865.1). Taxonomy (GTDB): domain Bacteria; phylum Myxococcota_A; class Polyangia; order HGW-17; family JALWFW01; genus JALWFW01. The sequence goes on from JALWFW010000046.1 coordinate 42,380, forward strand.
CTCGAGAGGTATGAACTGGAGATTGCTTTCAAACTCATTGAAGTTGATGGGGAAGAACGGATGTTCCGTGGCAGAGCGGAAGATGTCGTTGAGGGATGCATCAGCTCGGTGTAGAGCGTAAATGCGTATCATGCGGTCTTTTTGTCTGAGAGGGGCGAAGAAGGGCAGGCCCATGATGTGATCCCAGTGGGTATGAGTGATGAACAGGTGTATGGGAAGTGAGTCAACGGTGGCCTTCAGGCCCGCTTCCCTGATGCCTGTACCTGCATCGAAAAATATTCTTGCACTGGAAGTCACGACTTCCACGCAGGAAGTATTACCTCCGTATCGGACGGTTTCCGGTCCCGGAGCTGGAATAGAGCCTCTTACTCCCCAGAATTTGAGTTTCATGAATACCCCCTCGTCCATACAGCAGTGCAAGGCGTGAGTTCCTCTGGCTGACGCACATGGCTATTTATACTGCATGGTTGAACATATGTACTGCTGTGTGGACTCATGCTCCATACTCTGCGCTGTCATGGAATATCAGCAGTGACAGCATACAGGAAATTACCCGCATTATTTACACCATGCCGGGCAGGACACTGAAGCTGCATCTGTGTCTTACATCGGTTTACCATAACAGAATAGCCAGCAGGTGACAACGATACGCATTTTTGCCCCCTACATCCTTCCTGAATGATACAGACAAAGGAGGGATAGATGTGGATTTAGTGATGCAATGGAGGTTTGGGTGCTGTTGTGCCGGTATAGCGGTATGCTCTTACGAGGCCGTTGTCACAGCCAAAAATCAGAGTCCCAGAAGAAAGCAGAAGAGGGGTCGAATCTACGTCATCTCCTGTATCGATAGACAGGAATACGCTCCCTGAGGGGGAGACACCGTATACATGGTCGTCGCGGGAGCCAAAATATATGTTTCCCGACCGATCCACGGAAAGGAATGAGTTTATGCTTTTTCTGGACTGTATGATTTGTTTGCGCCAGACGGTTTTTCCTGTGCGTGACATTCGCAAGAGGTAATTTTGGGCCGCCGCTACGATGCTGCCATCGGGCAAAAGTGCTGGAACTGTAGAAAAAGAGCCTTCATGGGTCCAAAGAATGTCTCCTGAGGACGAAAGTGCGAACAGTTTCCTGGATGTGGAGACAAGGAGCTGTCCTGAAGGCGTTATGACCACGGTTCCGTTACCACTGGTGCCGATAGCCAGATTTTTGGTCCAAAGTACGTCACCGCGGGAAGAGATGGCGTATACGAATCCGTTTCTGGTCGTTACGTGAAAATGACCGGTGTGTTTGTTTCGGCTTATGGATGCATAGATGACGCTTCCACGCAGACGTACTCTCCAGAGCGGTTTGCCTTCGTGAGTGAATGCATACACGCTGGAGTTGCCGGTGACCACCAGCATATGGCTGTCTACGTAAGCTGACGAACGGCATGTCCCGATACGCCGTTTCCATATGAGCTGGCCTGATTGGGTGTCTATGGCGTACAGATAGCCGTCGTCGCTTCCGGTATATACGGTGGTGCCGTAGACCGTTGGAGTGCTGTCCACGTCAGCATTGGTGGAGAAATGCCACAGTTCGGATCCCATGGGGCTTATGGCGTACAGATTGTCATCCTGGGAGCCTACGTAAATATTGCCCATGGCATCCGCCACAGGAGAGGAGTATATGCGACCCTTCGCCCTGAACGTCCAGCCGGGCATCAATAGTTCGCCCGTTACGGGTGGAGCAGGAAAAAGCCCTGTCCTGGAAAATCCTCCGGCCAGTGTGGGACGATATACGATTTCCAGGTGCGTGGATATTCGATCCAACGGATACAGAGTCAGGGATAAATATAGTAGCAGCAGTTTCATGGTATCTGCTTTTCTATGAGTTCTAGGAATCCCTTGGACATTCGGATCCTGAGCACGTCCAGTAGAACGTCGGAGTCGTCGTACCCCATACTGACGGTCATCATGGACGGAGATGAGGTCTTTTTGATGGCAGGACCGGAATAGGAGGGAAGGAAGGCTTTGACCATGTTTAGGACGGTACTCATGGTGTTGGTATCCACGCCGGCTGCTGCCAGTGTTGCGTAATTGCTGGTGGAAAAGGCTCGCAGATCAACCGGAAGTCCGGTGGCATTGACTATGCTGCCAATGGAAGAGAAGGGGCTGCCTGCGGTCACGAATATATAGAGCATGGAGTCTTTTACGAAGGTGACCAGCTTGAGTTTGTTCAGAACAGAGCCTTTCTTACGGACGGCCATCACCAGACCTTTGACTCTGGGGTCAGACAGGCGACGGACTTTCACTGTATAGGACTTGAGGCGCCGTCTCATCTGCATGCGCGTTTTCTTGTCCATTTTGCGGGTCAACTGATGTCTGGATATGGAGGTCAACATCTTCTTGACCTGATTTAGTGCTTGAGTGTCCGTCACGCCGCTTCTGAGTCTGAAGGCTACTAGGAATAGCGGATCTGATGAGGCATAGGCAAATCCCGACATTCTGATGAGGGGAACGATGTGTCTGGAGAATTTATCCACCAGGGTTTGTGTAACGATTATGGTAAAGGGATCCGAGCCTCTTCTTATCTTGGTAAGTACGGCCTGCCTGAACTTCTTGAACATAGGAGAGAACTGAGAATCCCAGTAGTCATTGAGATCCATGATGGCCCAGAGATATGCATTTTCGGCAATGGAGGAATAGTATCTGTAAGCATTGAAACCGCGAGTCAGTTTTGGAATCAGGGTATCGTTGGGGAAGCGGAAGGAGGTGGAAAGATCCAGGAATTTGTCCACTCTGGTAACGAGAACTTCGAGCCGTTTGGCATGTTTCAGGCCGAAGGTCAGGTAGTTGGGCCACCCACGGAATATGGGGGACTTGTCAGGATCATAGTGCTGCGGTTCTTCACGTCGGAGTACAGGCAGATTGAGTACGATATTCACGAGGGACTGTTTGGGAGCGGTGGACAGGTGTTCAAAACCGCGTGTTTGAGTCTGCTGAAGCAGTGACCAGTCTTCTCCCATGGTTATTCCCATTGGGCTGAATGCAGCGAATACCTTACTGTGGAACAGGTTACAAAATTTACGGTATTCGGACGCTGTACCACCTTTCCACCGGGAAGAGTGGGTAAACATCCTTTTCAGGGGAGCAAAGGCACTGCCGGTCTGATCCCAGCAGTACGACATGAAGCGCTGTTTACCCTGACTGCTATATGTTTGGTAAAGCTCGCAAGAGCCTCCGCCTTTTATTATGGGTCCCCAGAAAGCGCGGCATCCGGGTTCGGACAGCAGATCGTTCTCGATGAATGTCCAGAACCTTGGGGGCAGTAGACTGCTGAGACGCTTTCTCAGGTCCCAGACAGAAAATGTTATGCCTACGGTCATGGATGGCTGCTGTTCACCGGGAAAATCCGGGATACTCACATCTTCCACCTGAGGGGCCAAACCAGGTCCCTTGACCTGTACAGATGCCGGAGGGGGAGGGGGAAGACTGGCTTCTTTCTGTGTGACGGGAGCGGTTTTGCCGCCACCTCCGCATCCTGATGATATCAGAAGAAGTGATGCTAGAAAGATCAATGATTTTAATAAGTTATTAATCATTATCCCACCCGTCTCCTTTTTCTTCATCGTCTGAATATACAAAGTCGAGAAACTGCCTGGCATGTTTGACCGGACTGTGGGTGGCGAAGATCATGAACACGCGTTTTGCGTCGTACCCGGCTTCCATCAGAGTTTCAAAACCGTACTCGTCCATCATGTGAGTTTTATTGATGGCTCTGATTCTGAAGTACTTTACGTCAGCCTCGTAGGATTCGAAGTCCGGTGCAAGGGGATCGAAGGCAGGTATGAGGCCCAGTTCGGAACTGAGATCGAGAATCTGCTGCTGGCTCCACAGACCTGAAGCCTCCCAGACCAGTCGGTACTGCTTGCGCTTTATGGCAGAGAAGAACGCACGCATACGGTCCATGTTCTCCAAAGTAGGCCTGAATTGATGCGGAGTACGGAATATGATGGTGAAGGCGCGCAGTTTCCCTGCAGCCTTGTCGAGTGTATTCCATATATCCATGGCCTCGGGGCTGTGTGTGAATCCCTGGGCTCCCGAGGGCCACTTGACTGCAGGAGCAGGACGCCACTCTGGATCAGTCAGGGCTCGCGGGGCAGCAACGGCTATCCTGAACTGGTGTGCGAGGGCCTCCCGCCATTTTTTGAGTGTCGCAGAAGAGGGAACCACTTCTTCGAAGTCCGTAAACTCCCCTGCCTGCAGCCTGTCCGTGGATTTCAGATATCTGGATAATCCTGTAACACCTACATGAAGCTTCATGTTCTATCAGACCTCCCAAGCCCCCTAAGTGAGAGGGCCAGTGCCATTAATAGCACGAACACGCTGGAATCATAGGGCAAAGGTGTCCTGGTTCCGGGACTCTGGCAGGAGCATCCTCCCTCTGCAGGCTGGAGTTCATTTTTGTCTCCGCGCACCACGAATGAGACGGGGGTTGCTCCGTCTGCAGACACATGAACCAGATTTTCACCCGGAGCCACCTTGAGTACTGCATAGGCATAACCGCCTTCATCCGTGTATGAGGTCTCTTCGGTACCACTGTCCAGTGTGCCTCCTTTATCAACCTTGAATGTAATGCCGTATCCGCTTACAGGAGACGAGCCCATCATGAGGCGAACCACCAGCTGGATGGTGGCGTCTTCAGTGGCATAAAGCCCGTCACCGTGGACTTTCTCGATGGTCAGTTCCGCGGTGCTGCTGAAGTCCACTGGATTGGAGGAACCAGAAGCAGAGCCCATGTGTGCCTTAAGTACCACGGTATCGGTGGTGTCATATACCGTCACATCCTCCTCGGCCACGCCATCTGTCATGATAATGTACTGGGGTGACATGCGTCCGTCCGATGGGTCCAGACTGACGGAACCGGACAGATTTAGGAGCACGCCGTCAGCATCCACGGCAGTTATGCGTACCCGGAACGGAATTCCAGGTTTCTGGGGGGAGGGTATCTCGTCGAAGACCAGGGATGAGGCCTGCTGGTCTTCTGCCTCATCGTAGATGAGGGCCACGGGGCCTTGAACAGGGGTCAGTATGCCGTTGCTCTCAAGGAATATGCGTAGTTTCACGGAACGGGCCGGGGGCAGGGAGCCCATGCCGGCATCGAGCTCCCACGGCATGGAGTAAAAGGCTTCGTTGACAGCCTCTTGCCACTGAGAGCCATCGAAGTACTGCCATGATACACCGCCGTCGGTGGACAGTTGGTAGCCAAGTACTGTATTGCCTGGTGTTTCGGTGGGATCGTAGAATCTGGCAGCCAGCCATGAGTCTACTAACAGGGGTGCCGTGTACTGCGGAGTAATAACCCAACCTGAAGCAGGATGTATGGTCTGCGGTGACGTGGCAGAGGTGGTCACCTCTTCGGGGAAGACGGTAGGCACGGCGCCGTCTACGGGATACAGATTGTGCTCGTCATCGGTATCGGCCAGTTCTGCATAGGCGTATACCGGTCGATCACATACGATTCTCGTTGCTGGCGGCATGTTCGTCTGACTGGAGGTGATGTAGATTTTGTTCGGCCATGGGCTTGCTAGTCCATCACTGATTGGAGTGTAAAGTTCCGTGCCGTCGGGTGAGACGACAGAGCACGTGGTCGAAGGATATGCCGTTGCAATGGCCACATACTGGGCAGTGAAAGGCAGCAGATATACTCTGCCCATGAGCCGTGGCGGTAGGAAGGAGACAGTCTCGTTTCCGTCTCCGTCGCCGTATGACAGTGCGCCGACGGGTTTGTCGGATATTACGTGGATGGCTTTTCCATTGCCACCGGAACCGCTGGATGCCAGGGTGAGGGTTTCTCCACGGTTCAGCAGTGTCCGGGTATGCTCTCCCATGGATGTATAGACGTCTACGTGGGTATCGTCACTGAGAGCCGCCAGGACGGGATGACCGCCTGCCACTCCCCAAAGTTCGGTGTCTGCCGGTACCAGAGGAAAGACGTCGTAGCCCGTGGAAGTGAGATGCAGCACGAGTATGGGAACGTCGGATTCGATGATGTAAGATGTCTCGAAGTTCTGATCTATAGAGATGGGGGTGGAGTCTACCGTCGTGCTTATAAGCACGTTGCCAGCGTCGTCGTAAAAGGTGACCGAAGCGCTTCCGAAGGGGGCCGCCACCACGAATATGTCGTGTTCTTGGGGAGCAGGATATACAAACGACGTTCCGGCGAAAGACAGCGGAATAGCTATGTCATGGGCGTCTCCATTTACATTGGCGATACAGGGGCCAGAGCAATATATCGTTCCTGCAGGAACGGTTCCCGTGAAGACGGTATCCGGATCAAGGGTCTGAGTCTGACCATCGGGCAGGGTGACGGTGGTGCCTGCCAGCCATGCAGCCACGGTGACGTCGGTTCCCCCCATGGTATATATGGTCATGGGCTCACCATAGGAGAAGACGTCTTCCCAGGATGCCTGACTTTGGTCCTGTGAGCAGTCGTAATACATGAAAAAGGTGTTCTCACCAGGAGAGAGACTATTCGGTCTGAACCAGACGGTTCCTTTCATGCTCAGGGAGGAATAATCCTCGATCCACATGGGAAGACGGGAACCGGATGCGTCCATGATAGCCAGGTCGAGCCCGGCAGGATCGGCATGAAGGAACAACGATTCTGGTAGAGACGAGAGATCCAGACGTACGGGCACACCTGTGCGAGCGGATGGATTGTATTCGAATACAGTGAAACTCAGGCGCCTGGAGCATTCTGGGATGGCCCAGTCTGACTGGGTATCGAGGCGCACGCCGTCTCCGGATACCACCACGGTATCGGAAAACTCATAATCGCCAGTCATGTTTTCATATGTCTGGACGAAGTCGAAGTATGCGTAGGGAGAAGTGGCTATGAATGCAAGCATCAGCACTATATGCATGATGTCATCTCCTTGGATGGCAAGTCGTCTGTAAACTCGTGTTCCGGCACAGGTAATGCTCTTTTTTCTTCAGCAGCCGATACTGACCGTCATCCCGGTCCAATGGAGCTGCACCCTTCGGCCGAGGCATCGTTAGTGTTGTTGTCCTCGTTGCATTCATGGTTCGCCCCAGGTCCACTGCATGCGATATCCGTTGAGTCGATACAGGCATGCACTTCTAGAACATCAGGACTCTGTGGAGGATTGGTTACCTCCCACTCCATGGTTTCGCAGTCGTAGGGTTCCAGGGTCACGGTGGTCAGAAGCGGAGAGCATGATAGTTCAGAACCACTGCCGTTCCATAGATGAACCTCCGTTCCTTGGCCAACGCGCAGATCGCCTTCATTGCATACCGTCACCCGTACGGTCATGGAGTTCGGGCAGGTGTCACTGCCTATGTCGACATTTTTTATGGTGAGATCCGGGGCCGCGAATACGTCGTAGTCAGGCATGTTTTGACGGAAGTTGTTGTAGGTGAGCCAGTTGGGTGTGCGGTCAGGACCTGTGAGTTGACCGGTTTCGGTGATATTAGTGATGTAGTAGGCATGCTGGTTCCATATTCGTCTGGTGGGTACCCAGCGGTCTGAAGCGTCTCCCCAGATTTCGACACCGTGTCCGCATCCTGAGCCCCACCTGTTTTCGATGAAGACTATTTCCGCGTTACCGTCGTTGTCCACGTCGGCTATAATGGGATATTCCAGCCTCGTATGAGAGCAGTTGGGCTCTTCGTAGAGAACCTGTCCATCGGGTCCAGAAAATATCCTGAAACGCCGTTCATCGTTGTAGACCACTTCTGCCTGGCCATCACCGTCGAAGTCGAACACACTGGATCCTGTTACACGTGAGGAGCTGTCGTTGTTGGGAACTTTCCATCTCACTCCAGCCTCGGCAGCACACTGGGTGGCGTCACTCGGCGTGCTGAGGCAGTCTGGAAGGGTATCACAGCATTCGGTATCGAAGACTGCGTAGTAGTGGGCAGAGGCGACTCCCACCTCAGGGTAACCATCACCGTCGAAGTCTGCCACAGTGGGAGGTCCACCTTCTCCTCCACCGGGGATGACGAAGTGAGCGAGCTGGGAACCATTGTCATCCACGAGCCATACGTCTCCCTGGTGGACTATTACCACCTCGGCTTTCGAATCGGTGTCGAAGTTGCCCACGGCGTCGAAGCCGTCACAGCGTCCTCCTCCACAGTTGGACGAGGACAGCGGAAATTCGAAGGTCCAGATGGGAGAACCGTCGGCAGCGTACACCGTATTACCAGCGATAACTTCCTTGCGTCCGTCCAGATCGATGTCGGCGGCAAAGGAGATGGGCCCCATGAAACTGTTGATGCCCACACCACCCTGGCTTCTCCATATGAGTGCTCCGTCGAGCCCTGAGAGAACGGTGCGTCCGATGATGATCTCACCGATGCCGTCACCATCTAGGTCGTCTATGGAAGGCTATCCAGCGGTTAGGTAGTCGGGACCTCTCAGGGGATGTGGTGACTCCCATTTGAGGTTGCCATCGTTGTCGAAGCACAGGGTCCAGCCCTGACGGCTCATGGCCACGATTTCTGGCAAGCCATCGCCGTCTATGTCGCCGATTGCAACGCCGCTGGAGTTGTCTATGCCTCCGGATGGATCACTGGAGGGAATGAGAGTACTGATCTCCTCCACTGGATTACCGTCTTCACCGCAGCGTCCCTGTATGACTCGCAGAACACCCAGGGAGTTGCAGCAGCCGCCGTGTTCGAGATCGTAGGAGATGAATACGATATCCGGTATGTCCTTCGTGTCTATGATACCGTCTCCGTTGTCGTCGTTGAGATTTGCGACGGCAGGGGTCATGACCACGTCGTTGTAAGCTGTATGGGTCGAGCCGTGAGTCCAGTGGCATTCGAGCTGGGGCGAAAATTCACCTGGTTCGGGGATGTAACGGCACGGCTGCTTACCCTCAGGCCAGTTGACTTTCGAGGAATCTCCAGGAAGTGCCGGCTGTTCGGTGCCGTCGCCGTTGTTGGTACCGTTGTTGGTACCGTTGTTGGTGCCATTGTTGGTACCGTTGTTGGTGCCTGGCCCCTGCCAGTCTGGAGGCTGGCCCACCACACATTTTCCATTTTCAAGGTCACAGTAGGTGCCTGCCGGACAGTCCATGGCATCGAGGCACGTCATGGAAGAGCCCGTGTTATCAGAGCATCCCGTTCCGGATACACTCAGTGCCACGACGGTAGTAGAGAAAAGAATCGTTTTGTAGATGGCAAGGTTCATACCCGAGGTTTTCATGACTGCCTCCCGCGGAGTAAATGACCCCAGACATCATAAGATGTTAGGAGATTCGCATACGTATGCAAGGAATGTGAGACCCTAGAAAGTACCCGTCGTTTCTGCAGTCCGTCAGTGCCCTGGTCTCGGTTCCGGTCGTCTTTGTCTCACCGGAAATGGGTATAACATTTTATATATAGAGATGACAGATTTTTTCAGGAGTACGGCGACGGCAGCGTGCCGGTCCGTCTGTATTGGATGTAATCTTTCAGTATTCGGTCGTGATCGAAAACGAGGTTTCGGGCATCCTCTGGACTGACTACCACCACTTCTGCTGCATCGTCCCCGGCCTGTGGAGTGCCTTCGGCCTCACCGATGAAGACCGTGGACACGGTATGACGCCTGGGATCCCGTGCAGGATCCGAATATGTATGCATCTGCTGCAGCAAGGTGACATCTAGGCCTGTCTCCTCTTTGGCCTCACGCACGGCCGCCTCCCACAAGGGTTCACCCTCATCCACAAAACCGCCGGGCAGGGCAAGGCCCAGTGGTGGATTTTTGCGTTTCACCAGCACTATCCTGCCACCGAGATCCTTGAGTTCTATGATGATGTCCACCGTGGGGATAGGGTTGCGGTACTCCGTCATGATCAGTCCTCCTCTCCGTCATGTTCCGGTGATACCGATACTGAATGATCTCCATTCTTCAGCCTGCTGCGTAGAATCCTGAGTGCATGACGTGCCGCCTCCTGCTGGGCCTGCTTTTTGGTACTTCCGCTGCCGTCGGAGATGATGCGACCCGCCACCTTGACCTGGTAGACGAA
>JALWFW010000046.1:52404-56641 GCA_027013865.1 Polyangiaceae bacterium
TAGACGAATTGTCCGCCGCGGCCTCCGTCAGTGTCCAGTCTCTCGTACACGGGGCGTTTCTTATACACTCTTTGGGTCAGTTCCTGCAGCTCGCTTTTGTGGTCCTGGAGACGGTCGGAATCCTTCTCGAAGGGAAGTTCCAGGTCCGGAATGATTCTGCGCACCACATCTAAAGCTGCCTCGAATCCGCCGTCGAGGAAGACTGCCCCTACTACTGCCTCCACTGCGTCAGACAGTATGGAGGCCTTGTCCCGTCCTCCGGTCATGGCCTCGCCCCGTCCCATTCTGATGAGTCGTCCAAGTCCGAGTCTACGGGCTGCCTCGGCCAGATGGGTCTGATTCACCAGTGCAGCGCGTCTTTTCGTAAGGGCCCCCTCGCTGGCATCCGGGAAACGCATCATGAGTACGTAGGCTACTGCAAGGTCCACCACTGCATCACCTAGAAATTCCAAGCGTTCGTAATGTCTGGAGTGTTCATCCGGGTGATCTCCAAGCCATGATCGGTGGGTCAAGGCCCTGATGGCGTGTGAACGGTCGGAAAAATGCCACCCAATGGCGGCCTCCAGTGCGGCAACCCTGTCTTCTACGGTGTATTCGGCCACTTGTTCCTCCGCTGTCTGATGGTGAAGAGCCGGTATGTCAGGGGCAGTGTGCTCATGGGTCAGTGGGGCAGTTCCTCTTCGAAGTCAGGCATTATCTCGCCCACGTAGTTTTTGAGTATCATGGAATGAATGAGTCGCGCATCCCCGGTGAAGCCGAGTATCCACATGAGCTTGACCAGCGCGGCCTCAGGGGTCATGTCTACCATTGGAATCACCCCGGCACGCAGGGCTGCCTTGCCCACGCGGTATAGTTCGGGATTGGCATTGCCCCGGAGACACTGAGTGCCCAGGACGATGGGTTTGCGTTTTTCATGGGCGTATTCTAGGGCGGGAATTATGCCTCCCTTGGTGCCAGTAGGAATCGTTCCGGCGCCATATCCGAGGATGATGAGTCCTGCATGGGTGTCGATGGCATGGCGTATGAGCTCACTGTCCATGCCTGGATACACATTAAGTAGCCCCACACGGGGTTCCAGGGTTTTTTGTACCAGGAGCATGCGGTTTCTGCTTCGCCGGCGTGCTTGGGAACTGAGACGTATGGTGAGCCCTATTTCCCCCAGGGGCGGTACGTTGATGGACTCGAAGGCCTCCAGGGAGAAGGCCGAGATTTTCCTAGCCCTGGTACCCCGTATGATTTTCGTTCCGAACACTATGACCACCTCAGCCAGATTGCTCGTGGCGACCCGAAAGGCGTTCACCAGGTTGGCACGTGCATCTGAGCCCATGACATCCATGGGTATTTGGGCTCCAGTGAGGACTATGGGCTTGCCCAACTCCTGAAGGAAGAAGGACAGCGCTGCTGCCGTGAAGGCCATGGTGTCTGTACCATGGGTTATCACGAAACCGTCGTAGTCGTAGTAGTTGGCTTCTATGGCCTCGGTCGTCTTCAGCCAGCACTCGGGGGTCATGTCCGCCGAATCCAGTTGGGCCAGGGGCATGAAGTCTACGTCACACAGGGAGCGAATCTCTGGGACTGCCTCCAGGAGTTCTTCTCCACTCGAATAGGGCTCGTAACCGTCATCTCCCCGGCGCATGGCTATGGTGCCTCCGGTAGAGATGAGAAGTATTTTACTGCGTGTTTCATTCATGCCCTCATCTTGCTTCAGATATGAATCGCGTCAAGTGTACGGTGAAGGAAAAGCAGGGAGCTTTCTGTTTCGGCTGCAGCTGTCCTGTCTACGGGGTGTCCAGTATAGATGATGTGTCTGGATTTCAGGGTTGACCGTTTGAATTATATTGATGAAAAGTATTTTAATTACAATAAGTTACGCGCATAATTTTATTGACCTGATAGTTGGCACGGGTTTTGCAATAAGCATGCTCCATGACTGGACCGTAGGAGTCACGAGTAGTTGTCCGTCGGGTGTTGCGGCCGTGCATTCGACGGGATGGAGAAAGATCCTCCATGCACACCTCACCTTCGTCGTTGGGACGTCCGTGGGGACGTGACAGGCTTGTCCGCGGATCCGGTTTTGCCGGTGGTGGCGGCGGGGGCGGGCCCATTTTTGATGGGTGGAGATTTTCGTCTTGCGTGGGGATACCACAAAAAACGGGTGGTACGACATTACCTTCGGAGCAAACGTCAAAGGTCTCGTCGTCGTTTCATGGATATCCAGGAGGAGGTATGGGGGCCTTTGGTTCTCCGTTGGATAGACGTCTTTTCGGAGCAAACGTCAAAGGTCTCGTAGTCGTTTTCATGGATATCCAGGAGGAGGTATGGGGGCTTTTGGTTCTCCGTTGGATAGACGTCTTTTCGGAGCAAACGTCAAAGGTCTTGTCGTCGTTTCATGGATATCCAGGAGGAGGTAGGGACTCAGTTAGTAAAGGGTGAGCCATCCTGTCTGGTGCCCGGAGACTGCGGTGTGCCGGGATGTGGTACGAAAGATGAATCAACATCAGCATCCGTGGCCCTGGTGATGGAGCGGTCCTCCACCTGTCCGTCATAGGTCATGGAATCGGCTATGGTGCCGTCCGGGGATGTGAGAAACACGGAATCGCCCGTGTTGTTGAGGAAGAGCCCGTTGGGAGCAGCAAAGGCGTGGACTCCTGCCGGCCACTTGTACGCCTCGGGATGACCACCACCGAACACCAGTAGTACCTCCCATGGCCCAAGCTTAGTTCCCTGAGGAACATTGAAGCGCACGGCGTTGGAGTCCGATATGGTGTAGCCGGACACGTCCACGGGTGAGCCAGAGGCGTTGACTATTTCCACGAACTCGTCGCCCACGGCGTCACGCACGCCATCATGGTTGGCGTCACCCGTCATGTCAGGGGCCGGGTCGTAGAGCACCTCGTTTATCACCAGGTTTGTGTTCTCACTACCGGAATCACCGGAGTCATCGGCCTCGCAGGTCATGGAGACTGGCAAGCACTGGTGATACTTGATGCGGTTCCCGACGCGTACGGGCATACAGGCCATGGATTCGGGGCACGCAGAATCGTCGAGACATGTCATGGTGCATACTCGCTCTCCTTTGCCAAGGGTCACGCACACGTTGCCCGGATATCCGCAGTCGGAATTCCACTTGCAGGGCTGGCACTGTTTGGTCTCGTCGGCAAATGGATGAAGTTTGGGGTTGTCTCCAATGCCATGCACTCCGAAGAAGACCTCGGAATTGACGCCGTAGTTTATGGCCGTGAGGATGTCATCCCAGGTGGCGGGGCGTACGTAGGATCTACGGCCGCCGGTAAGGGCGTCGAGGATCGTGATGTCCACCTCTGCCATCTGGCTGAGCCATGCGAAGGACGTGGTGGTCACTACGTCCATGTTCACCATGTTGCCCTCTGCGTCCTGTTTGTTGGGGTTGTAGCGGAAGTTGTCCGCAAACTTGGCATAGGTCTCACAGCCATCGGCCAGGAAGATCTGATATGTCTTCGGCAGATCCAGTGCCCATACCTCCTCGGTGGTTATGACACCGTCGTCGGTGTACATCCAGTTGCCAGGCAGGATGCGGCCCGAGAATCCGGCGTGACCGTCGAACATGATGACCTCACGGTGGAGAAGGGAATCGATGAGGGCTTCCTTTAGCTGGGCTGCGTCGGAGATGGGGTCCACCATGCGGGCATAGACCAGTTTGACCTCCACGTGTATGGTACGTCCGTCTGCCTGTATATCCTTGACGAATGGAGGTGAATCTATCTTGAGTTCCTCGAAGGTGGAGACCGGCATGGTGAATCCACGCTGCTTCAGGAAGTCGAATACCTGCCGTGCCTCCTCCACGTCGTAGTGCTCGTCGTTGTAGTCGTATCCGAAGTGGATACCCACCGTGAGTTTGCCGTCTTCGAAAAGGGCCCTGTAATCGATGTAGGCATCACCGGAGATTTCCTCAGGAACCACGGGCAGGAGCAGCCATTCCACCTCGTCTGAGGGTTTCTCGTTTGGGTTCCACTTGTAGGGGCGTATTGAGTAGTCACTGGTCCAGCGGCTGTCCGTGAGATCCGATTCGCTGAACCTGGGGATACCTAGTTTCATTATGGCCCCACCATCCGGTGGTGTTGCGTCGTCAACATCGGGGAGCAGGTCCAGAAATTCCAGGGTAGCGCCTATCTCACCCTCGAAACCGAAGGAATAGACACCCTCTTCCACCTCGGTGACGTCGGACACGTGGAATGAGTAGGCCCTGGCCATGGCATGA
>JALWFW010000047.1 GCA_027013865.1 Polyangiaceae bacterium
AGATCGTACCCATACATGCGGTGAACTTCGGGCCGAGCATGAGGGCCGGCAGGTGCTCCTCATGGGTTGGGTGGCTAAAAAACGCGACCTTGGCGGTGCCGTGTTCGTGGATCTGCGGGACAGGTACGGGGTCACACAGGTGGTCTTCCTCGAGGAGAAGGACGCATCCCTTCATGCCAGGGCCGGTGAGCTGGGACACGAGGACATCATCGCAGTGCGAGGGGAGGTGGTCTCCAGGGGCGACAATGCCACGGATCGTATTGCAACGGGAGCCATAGAGGTACACGCCTCGGACCTGGTGGTGATGACCCGTGCCAATCCCCTGCCGTTCCCCGTAAGGGACGACATAAATACATCCATAGAGACTAGGTTCCGCTACAGATATCTGGATTTGCGCCGCCCCGAACCCTTCAGGGCCATAACGATTCGTGCCCGCACTGCAGGTATAGTGCGCAACTATTTGGAATCATTGGATTTTCTTGAGATAGACACGCCTTATCTAGTGAAATACACCCCTGGTGGAGCGCGTAACTTCCTGGTTCCGTCGAGGCTCCACGAGGGTAAGTACTACGCCCTTTCGGAGTCTCCCCAGATTTTCAAGCAGCTCCTGATGAGCGCGGGGTTCGAGCGGTACTATCAGATAGCCCGCTGCTTCAGGGACGAGGACCCACGTCATGACAGGCAGGTGGAGTTCACACAGATAGATCTGGAGATGGCTTTCGTTGGCGAGGAGGAAATTCATGAGATCATAGACGGGCTCGTCTCGAGGGTGTGGAAGGAGATCAGAGATGTTGAGCTTCCGTCTCCCCTGCCGTCGATGACGTGGAAGCAGGCTATGGAACTCTACGGTACCGATAAGCCCGATACCCGTTTCGGACTGGAACTTCACGACTTGCGGCCTTTTGCCGAAGGCTGCGGGATCGGCATCCTGGAGAACGCTCCGTCCGAGCATCTCATCAAGGGACTGGTCATACCCGATGGCGCGGGCCGTCTTTCGCGCAAGGCCATCGACACCTATACCGAATTCGTGAAGCGTCAAGAAGTAGGGCCAGCCAAAGGACTGTTCTGGCTGAAGATGAAACCGGACGGCTCGCTTCAGGGACCCGGGGCAAAGAACGTGCCCCCGCAGAAGGTCACTCAGTTGCGGGAGATCACCGGCATGGGGCCTGGAGATGCCCTTTTCGCTATCGTGGACGAGGAACGCATCACCAACCGCGCCATGGACCAGCTTCGCCGGCGCCTGGGACGTGATTTGGATCTCATCGACGACAGTAAGGTGGCTGCCTTGTGGGTCACCGAATTCCCCATGTTCGAGCTTGGGGAGGACGGTACCTGGACTAGCGGTCACCATCCCTTCACCATGCCCCACCCAGATGATCTGGAGCTTTTGAGGGAGGGGCGGATGAATGAGGTTCGTGCACAGGCCTATGATCTCGTGATCAATGGTTACGAGGTGGGAGGAGGCTCCATTCGTGTGCATGATCCCGAGATCCAGCAGCTTATTTTCAGAGCACTTGGTCTTCCTGAGGAGATGTTTGCCTTCATGATAGAAGCCCTGGGTTACGGATTTCCTCCCCACGGCGGTTTCGCAGCCGGTCTCGACAGGATGGTGATGCTGCTGGCGGGTCAGGATTCCATCAGGGAGGTGATTCCGTTCCCCAAGACCATGACCGGGGTGGACCTTATGACTGGAGCCCCCTCTGCTATAGACTGAACGAGCTGCCGTGATAGAATGATATTTGTTCCAGGATTCTGATGCGACCGGCAGTTGACAGCCTCCAGCCGTGCGCTAGCCTTCATTATGTAAAAGAGGTGTTAAAATGAGACGAATGGCTCTCATGGTATTGATGATTGTGGCTTCTGCGCTTTACGGATGTGCAGAGGGCGGTGGCGCTTCATCCAATAACGATACTACGAACAATACGGTCAATAATACGAATAATAGCAATAATTCTCAGGGGTTATGCGGCAATGGCATCAAGGAGGCCGGAGAGGAGTGCGATGGTACGGCCTTTGGCGGTCTGACCTGTTCTGATGTGATCGCCGGGACTACCGGGAGTCTATCCTGTACGTCGGAGTGTAGGATAGACAGCAGCGGATGCGACTCGTCCGGTCCCCGGTGCGGCAATGGCGTCAAGGAGGCCGGAGAGGAGTGCGACGATGGAGCCGGCAATTCAGACACTACGCCCAATGCATGCCGTACAGTCTGTACCCTTCCCGCCTGCGGTGACGGTGTCATCGATGATAGTCACGGCGAACAGTGTGACGGCGTCCAGCTGGGTGGCCTCACTTGTGCCGATGTCATAAGTGGAGCCACGGGCACTTTGTCATGTGACGACACGTGCCACTTCGATACGAGTCGGTGTGAAACCGAAAAGCCCCCGGTGTGCGGTGACGGTGTGTTGGATCCCGGCGAACAATGTGACAATGGAGCGAGTAATTCGGACACTACGCCCAATGCGTGTCGCACGGACTGTACTCTTCCCACTTGTGGCGATGGTGTGACTGATGACGCGAATAGCGAGGAGTGCGACGATGGAGCCAGCAATTCGGATACCACACCCGATGCATGCCGCACCAGCTGCCGCCTTTCCTCTTGCGGCGACGGAGTGAAGGATTCTGGCGAGCAGTGCGATGGCGCGGATTTAGGGGGCCAGACATGTGTGGGTTACGATTCGCTGCTTTATGATGGCGGGAATCTGGCATGTTCGGCATCGTGTGAATTCGATACGGCCAGCTGTTCGGAAATCTCGTATGCCCATGATGTGTGGGAGGACTGCAACGCTCAGGCAGCGGATCCTGCTCATGAGTGTAAACCTCACAACCATCAGCCCAGCATGTGCTTTGATTCGGATTCGGATGGTTCCGGGATGTGTCTCCAGAACTGCGGCTCCAAGGCAGACTGCGGATATGACCTGGACTGCGTGCTGAGTGATGGCTCTGATGACCTGTGTTATTACGTGCTGTGCGGTCCTGGGCCTGCAGCCAATGGCTGGCCCTCTGATCCACCCAATTCTCCGTGCTCCATGCCAGGTGGCGCTACTGGATGGTGTTATCCTCTTTGGAATGCCATGGACAGAGGTGGTTTCTGCAAGGAGAACGGCACTGCACAGCATGGGGCGGCATGCGATGCCACGAATATCGACAGCAAGCAGAATGCTGATCTGTCGAGGGTGTGCTACAGAGGCTCTTGCCAGGATTACGATGACGACGGAACGGGTGAGTGCATCTCTTACTGTGATCCAGTGGAGATATATGGCTCGGCTCACTCTCAGACGGACTATGCCAACTGGTCGGATCCGGACACGTGCCCTGCAGGTTTCAACTGCATCAATTACTCCAGTCTTGTGACGGATCAGAAGGATAACTACTACCTGTTCAGGGAACCAGATTTCGGACTGTGCTATCCTGCCCAGGCAGGGGTTACGGTAGATGGAAGCGATATCGGGCATCTGGTGACGTGTGACGTCCTGACAAACAGGAAGATCCGTACTGGTCAGACATGCGATTCCGGTACGGTGTGCCGTTTCGCCCTTTATGGTTCCCTTCTTGGAGTGTGCTCGTCCGCACCGGGTACCGAGCTCAGTGTGGGTGCTACCTGCTCCAGGAATTCTGCCACGGATCACTGTCCTGCCCTCACGGAGTGTTTCTACAGCGATCCCCTGCATGATGGCTATGCAACGAAGTGTATCAAGTACTGCCGGGTGGATGACCTGACCGATGGCATGGACGATACTGATCCTGCCTGCTCCAGCGGTGAGGTCTGTCTGTCCGTGTCTAGGTTCTATACCTCGAATCATGGCCTGCCCGTGAGTAAGGACGGCAATACCACTGAGGCAGCTCCATCTCCCCTCGGATTCTGTGTTCCAGCACAGTAACCGCCAGCCAGACCAGCTGTCTTTTGTCGTTTCAGGCACTTTGCGTTTGACCGCAGCGCTACGTTGATCTTTAATACCCACATGCGACTTCTTCACTGGGAAGCTACGGACGTTGGGAGAGTGCGCCTCGAGAACGAGGATTCCTACATCGTAGATGAGGAACTCTCACTCTTTGCCGTTGCTGACGGAATGGGGGGGCATGCCGGGGGCAAGGTGGCAAGCTCGATGGCATGCCAACAGGTTAGAGATCACCTCAGTGCCCATGGAGTCAGTATGGACAGCTTCGTAGGGGCCGTCCTGAGTGCCAACAGTGCCATCAACGACAAGAGCCGTCAGGAACTGGCTCTAAGGGAGATGGGGACCACCTTCACTGGAGTGCTCATTCACGATGGCAGGTTTTTTTTGGCCCATGTGGGAGATTCCAGGGCATACCTGTATCGTGACGGCGTTTTGGATCAGATCACGAGTGATCATACATGGGTCAACGAACAGGTTAGGGCAGGGCGCATGACCCCTCAGCAGGCTGCCTCCTCCAGGTTCCGCCATGTAATAACGAGATCAGTTGGCTTTTCCGACGATCTTCAGGTGGATGCCAATGTCCTGCCAGTCCTCCCTGGTGATGTACTTCTGCTTTGCTCTGATGGCCTTACGAATCACCTTGGACCCATGGATCTCAAGATGTACGTCGAGTCACGTTTCTACTCTCTGGTGCCTGATACCCTGGTCCAGGCAGCCAATGCACGTGGTGGAGAAGACAATATAACCGTGGTGCTCGTATATGTGGCCAATGACATATGAGCAGTAGCTTGCATTTTTAATAACTTATTGAAATCAAAGCATTTTTAAGATCTTAGGGTGCCGTCAAGGGCTGTCAAGCTGCCCTGTAAGGGGACGTGGCAAGACTTCCTGACAGGACATGCTTTTGCTTCAAAAACAGGTGCAGGCACTTCCGGGGCTGTCGAGCTCTCTAGCAAGGACTGCCCGCGAATGGTGCCACAGGAATTTGAAGTTTCAGGTGTCCTGGACTACACGGCGATACCTTAGAACACCATCAACGGTTTTTGCCGGAATTTCGGAAATGCATCCCGTATCACCAGGGCTGTCGAGCTGCCCTGCAAGGGCCCGTGATAAGCCTTCGTGGCTGGACATGCTTTTGCTTCAAAAACAGGTGCAGGGACTCAAAGGGCTGTCGGGCTCTTTTGCAAAGGTGCGTGGTATGGCGTCCTGGCTGGACATGCTTTTGCTTCAAAAACGGGTGCAGGCACTCGTAGGGGCATCGGTCTGCCCTGCAAGGGCCCGTGATAAGCTATCCTGGCTGGACATGCTTCCGGTCGTGGAGGTGACACTGATTCATTGCCCCAAGAAGGTTCTTCCATGGGGGCTGCAGCCTGCCCGCACAGTCCACACACTCCGCCACAGCGTTTGGTGTCACCCGGTAACCTCTTGATATTACAGCACTTTACCGCAAGACCTAAACTG
>JALWFW010000048.1 GCA_027013865.1 Polyangiaceae bacterium
GTTGGACACTCCCTGCATCCCCCCACTGGTAACCAAAGAGCAGTATCTGAAAATCAGTTCGACCGCCCTGACGATGTGTCCGGTATTTCTTCAACACCCCGCATTTATGGTGTAAAATGCGCCCTCCAGGAGGTTTTGAAGTGAATGAAGCACCCCTGTTCCAGGACATAATCCTGAAGCTGTCTGACTACTGGGCAAAGTACGGATGCGTGGTGTGGCAGCCCTACGACATAGAAACCGGCGCTGGCACCTTCAATCCGGCCACGTTTCTCAAGGCCTTGGGCCCCGAGCCCTGGCGTGTGGCTTACGTGGAGCCTTCGCGCCGGCCTACTGACGGTCGTTACGGCGAGAATCCAAACCGTCTGGGCCGCTACTACCAGTACCAGGTCATCATAAAGCCCGCCCCCGACGATATCCAGGAACTGTACCTCGATTCCCTGCGGGTTCTGGGCATAGATCCTTCCGAGCACGACATCCGCTTCGTGGAGGACGACTGGGAGTCACCAACACTGGGGGCCTGGGGCCTTGGTTGGGAAGTGTGGGCCGATGGCATGGAGATCACCCAGTTCACCTATTTCCAGCAGGTTGGCGGTTTCGAGTGCGACCCCATCACAGTGGAATTGACCTACGGTCTCGAACGCATAGCGATGTTCCTGCAGGGAGCCGATTCGGTCTACGATCTCAGGTGGGCCCCGGACTTCTCCTACGGCCAGATCCACCAGCGCGACGAGTGGGAACTGAGCTCCTACAACTTCGAGACAGCAAACACCGATATGTACTTCCGCCACTTCGACGACTACGAGCGCGAGGCCATGCGCTGTTTCGACCGGGGCCTTGTACTTCCCGGATACGAGCTCGTCCTCAAGTGCTCCCACGTATTCAACATACTGGACGCCAGGGGTGCAATATCCACCACGGAACGTCAGAACTACGTACTCAGAGTCAGATCCCTGGCCTTCAGGGCCGCCCGTGAATACCTGCGTCACAGACTGGGCATGGATCCCGACGAGGTCTCCGGCACCAGTAAGAAGGGTAAGGGCAAGAAATCGGCAAAGAAAAACACAGACAGGGAGGTGAGGTGATGGGCACCCTCGTTTTCGAGATACTGACCGAAGAGATTCCGGCCCAGGAGCAGCCCCGCATCGAGGAACACTGGAATGCGGTAACTCCTGCAAGACTGAAGGAACTTCGGCTATCCTTCGGCTCTGTGGACGTGTATGTCACCCCCCACCGCAGCGTTCTGGTCGTGAGCGACCTGGCCGACCGTCAGGAGGACGTCACCGAGAAGGTATGGGGCCCACCGGCAGACATAGCCTTCAGGGAAGGCCGCCCTACCCGCGCCCTCGAGGGATTCGCCCGCAAGACCGGCATCTCCCCCGAAAACGTGGATATCGCCGAGAAGGATGGCCGTAAGTACGTCGTTGTGGAGCGTTTCCACGAGGGCCGTCCGGCTGTGGAGGTCCTCGGTGAGCTGGCTTACGCGCTGGTTTCTGGCATCCCATTCAAGAAGACCATGGTATGGAACTCCTCGAAGGCGCGTTTTTCCAGGCCGGTACGTTCAATACTGTTCATGCTGGACAGCGAGGATGTTCCCTTCGGGTGGGCTGGCCTCAATTCCGGCCGTACGCTTCATGCCCACAGGTTCATGAAGGACTTTCTTCGCCACGAAGGTGGTGGGAATCTGCTGAGAGATGCAGCGTGTGAGATCAATGATGTGGATAAAAAATCCGTAATATCAATGGGTTATAAAGAAAGTGTCTGCAGGTGGGAGCTTTCCGAGGCTTCTCATTACCTGCCCCTTGCTCGATCCCTGGGTGGTGTCGTGCCATCCCTCGAAGCCAGGAAGTCGGCCATACTAAAGGCACTGTACGGGGCTGCCGAGGCTCGCGGTCTGAGGTTGGTGGAGGATGATGGTCTCCTGGAGGAGACGGCCCGCCTCACGGAGTTGCCCGTGGTAGTCATGGGCTCGTTCTCGGAGGATTTTCTGGCCGTTCCCGAGGAGGTCCTTCTCACATCCATGAAAAAGCACCAACGCTACTTTGCATTCCGTCGTCAGGACGGCTCCCTGGCACCGGTATTCGCGGCGGTATCTGCCATGGTACCAAGGGACGAGACTATTGTGCGTGAAGGATTCGAACGTGTGCTCGTGGCCCGGCTGTCCGATGCCCGCTTCTTCTGGGAGGAAGACCGCAACAGACCTCTGTCCGACAACATAGAGCACATGAAGACTATGGTCTACCACCGCAAACTGGGTACCCTGTGGGAGAAGATAGAGCGCATGAGTGCCCTGTCCCTCGAGTTCGCTCCCGTGGTACAGGCCGATTCCGATAAAGTGAAACGGGCTGCGCTTTTGGCCAAGCTGGATCTGGAAACCCAGATGGTTTACGAGTTCCCGGAGCTTCAGGGACTCATGGGCATGTACTATGCCCGGGAGCAGGGCGAAGATCCCGAGGTGGCAGAGGCCATATTCGAGCATTACCTGCCGCGCCATGCATCCGATGATGTGCCCTCCACTGCCACGGGAACGGCCGTGGCCCTGGCCGACCGCCTGGACACTATGGTGTGTGGTATCGGCGCCGGTCTCAAACCATCGGGAAGTTCCGACGCCTTTGGTATACGGCGTGCAGCCCTCACGTTCCTGCGCATCCTTTTGGTGAAGGGCATACACATATCGCTGTCCGAATGGGTCGGTAAGGCCGCCCGCCTCTCTCCGGTGGAAGTCAGTGAGGAGGAAGTCCTGTCCTTCGTGGCTGATCGTCTGCGGGCCTATCTGTCAGAGTCCCGTCCAAAGGAGCTGGTGGATGCGGTCATGGCAGCAGGCTGGGACGATCCTGCTGATGTGCTGGCCAGGGTGGAGGCCATCCAGACATCCCTGGGCACAGAGACATTCGCAGCTCTGGTGAGGCTGTTCAAACGCTTCAACATCCTAAAGAAGCTGGATGAGATTCCTGACTCAGTCGATCCTGATCTGCTGGTGGCTCCGGCTGAGAAAGAGCTTTACTCTGCCATTCAGTCCGTGGCCGGTGAGGTCATCCATCTCGTAAACGAACGCAAGTACGAGAAGGCCCTAGAGCGCCTTACGCCGCTGTGGGAACCAGTGGACACCTTCTTCGATTCCCAGCGGGGCGTGCGTGTCATGGCCGACGATCCGGCCCTGCGGTCCAACCGTGCCGCCCTCCTGTACCGTCTGGATGCCCTGTTCCGCCAGATAGCCGATTTCAAGGCCATGGCAGGTCTGGTGTGAACCGGCATTCTCTTCGTATTTGGGGCGCATTTTTACGGTTCGTTTTTGATTGACTTGTAAAAGTTATTTAATATCAAGTAGTTACAGTCAAAAATATGTCGGGGCTTTACAGCGCGCCTTTTTTCGTTAGGTTGCCTCAAAACAGGTTTCTGAACGTTTTTTCCGTCACCCTGTCGTCGTGACGGGGCCCACTGCAGCACTTCCGAGGAGGCATCCATGACCGTATGGCCCAGATTCATCAGAGATCTCGACACACTTCCCCTCACACAGAAAGAAAAGGAGACACTGTCTGCTGTCACAGCCTATTTCCCGTTTCGCATCAACGAGTACTACATGGGGCTCATAGATTGGAACGATCCTGCCGATCCCATAAGAAGGATAGTGGTCCCTGACATCCAGGAGATAGATGGTATCGAAAATTTCACGGCTGAGGATCTGGACCCATCCAGAGAGTATCACTATATGGTGCTGCCGGGTCTGGAGCACAAGTACTTTACCACGGCAGTGATTTTGGCTTCTAACGTATGCGGTGGTGTGTGTCGTTTTTGCTTCCGCAAACGCCTTTTCATGGACAGGGCCGTAGCTGAGTTGGCGTTGGATCCTGATCCGGCTTTCAGTTATATCCGCGAGCACACCGAGATACAGAACGTGCTAATCACCGGGGGAGATCCTCTCATGCTGCCCAACCACCGGCTGGTCCGGCTACTCGATGGCCTGGCCCGAATAGACCACGTCCGTTATGTACGCATCGGATCCAAGATGCCGGCGTGGTATCCCATGCGCATATCCGAGGATGCCGAGCTTCTGGATGTGTTCAAGAGATTCATGTCCACGGGTCGCCAGCTTTATCTGATGGTGCACTTCAACCATCCCCGGGAGATTACACCTGAGGCTCTGCATGCCATAGAGATGCTGCGGACGGCTGGTGTGGTGCTGGCGAATCAGACTCCCATACTCAAGGGAGTGAACGACGATCCCAATACCCTGGCAGAGCTTTTCGACAGGTGTACCCGGGCGGGCGTGGCACCTTACTACGTGTTTCAGGACAGACCCACTGCAGGAAATTTGCCCTATGCGGTTCCGGTGGAAGAAGCCTATACGATAGTGGAGAGAGCCAAAGCGAGGGTGTCAGGGCTTGCCAAGAGGGTGCGTTTTGCAATGAGTCATCACCTTGGCAAGGTGGAGGTGGCAGCTCTCACACCAGAGCACGTCATCATCAAGTTTCATCAGGCCGCGGATCCCGAGAATCTCGGCAAGATATTGATATTCCGGCGTAATCCGCAGGCCATGTGGCTGGATGACTATCTGGAGCAGGGTGAGGTGGAGGATCTATCTGCCAGTGAGTGTGCCACTTTTGATGACTGATGTACGAGTTTTGGTGCTCGCCCCGTGGCGGTAGCCTGCATTCACAATAAGCATCCTGTCTGCGTCATCCGCTTTTAGAGTTCTCACCCTTACAACCAGTAGTTAGCACTGACGGTCCTCCGAATGCCCAGGACGTGACGTGAGTCTCCACCTTTGCGAAATCCGAAAACTGACTACCCTTGACGGGTTTTTTAGGTACTAGGGCAGTATACCGAGGCGTCTACCTGACGCCTACCCTTCAAAGTCTCCTTAATCAACTGCGGCCGATTACATCTGAGGCCGAATTCCAATGTCTTCCGTAAGGTCCGGCCGGCATCGTGGGTCGTCACTCCTGACGTGTACTACGAAAATCTGGAGACCGGCGCGTACTGCATGCCACCACCCTGAGGCGCTAGCCCTGATGCATTTTCCGAAAACCGGGCAATATGACGAAAGGCACAACAGAGGTCTCATGTCGGTATCTGCTATGCTCGCTACAAAGGAGTTATCTCCACCTTGATGCACCCCTAAGGTTTTTTTCGAAGGACACGGCCTATGACATGAGGCCTGGCTTTGCCGAAGAACGTCTACTGACTTTCTTCAAAAGGCTGGGTGCTCGAAAAGCCGGCCAGCATATTTAGGCGCTGGCACTGACATTCTCTTGGGCAAATGCCCAGTCTATGACGTGAGAGCGATGCTTCACCTCGAGGCGCCACCCCTCCGACACCAACTGCAAAAGCCTGCCTCACTTTGAGACCTCACCCCTG
>JALWFW010000049.1 GCA_027013865.1 Polyangiaceae bacterium
CACAAGACCCAGGTCTTCCTTCATCCCGAAGGAGACCATTACCGCACCCGGATGACCCATACCCTCGAGGTGATGCAAATAGCTCGCACCGTCTCGAGAGCCCTGGGACTCAACGAGGATCTTACGGAGGCCATCGCCCTGGGGCACGATCTCGGTCACACTCCTTTCGGACATGCTGGTGAACGTGTACTTGCGCGTATAACCAAGGAATTTCATCATGCAAAGCAGAGCCTGCGGGTTGTTGAAATGGTGGAAGGCGATGGCAGGGGACTCAATCTCACCTGGGAGGTGAGAGACGGCATTGTGCACCATTCCAAGGGCAAGGGTCCCATAATCACAGAGAATCGTGACTTCCTGCCAGCCACCCTTGAAGGACAGGTGGTGCGTCTGAGTGACATAATAGCCTACGTGAATCACGATTTCGAAGATGGAGTGCGTGCCAGGATAATAACGCCTGATGCTCTTCCTACGCGAATTAGCAGGGCGGTCGGGTATTCACGCCGGGAGCGCATAGCCACCATGGTAATGGCGGTGATAGAAGGGACCAGATTGGAAGGTGAGCAAATTATTTCAATGAAATCAGATAGTTACGCTGCATTGAGCGAGATGCGAGATTTTTTGTACGAGCATCTTTATGACAGTGATGACCTGCACCGGGAGTTTGAAAAGACCTATCGAGTCATCCTGGATTTGTGGGAGCACTATAGTGCTCATCCAGAGGAGATCCCTGGAGGAGAGCGCGAACATTTCACGCTGGTGGACTATGTCTCCGGCATGACGGACAGGTACGCTCTCCGGAGGTGGGAGGAGATCCGGGTTCCGAAACCCTGGCCAGTGTAGAGATCCCCTCTGAGACTCTGATTCATAAGACTGGAGTCACTAAAGGGTTGGTGTTATAACTCGCCCCTGACGTACCGGCTTTGGCCGGTGGGAGCTTACGGCATGACAAAGGAAGTCATCTTGGTTGTAAATCGCAGTGATCTGGGCGATCTGCCGGAGAAGGCCTTCATTTTTCATGATGCCTCCCTCATCCGTGAACTCAGCCAATTTTTCAGGTTCACGGACCGCGGGCCTGCAGAAACGGATCCTTCAATGAAGCAGCTCATTCCCTATATAGTGGTTTTTAGCCATGACGGGGAAGTCTTTGTGTTCAGGCGTCTGTCCGGAGGTGGAGAGAAGCGTCTGGAAAATCTCAAATCCATTGGGATTGGCGGTCATATACGCCCTTCGGACGGAGATGATCCCATAATGGGCGGAGCGCTCCGGGAACTTCAGGAGGAACTCGTCGTGGATCCGCTCCCAGATTCATTTCCTCTCAGGTTTCAGGGCCTTCTAAATGACGATACCAATCCAGTGGGATCCGTTCACCTTGGTCTGGTATTCACCCTAAGGCTTCCTGCCGGTACTCACGTTAGCGTAGGGGAGCCTGATGTCTTAGAGGGCCGGTTCGTCAGGCGTGCCGAAGTCCTGAATGCTGATGGATATGAGACATGGTCCCAGATCATCGTGCCCCATCTGGAGGAGTTATGGGTGAGAAGTTCCTGAGTACGGCCTCTCTCGTACTGGGTATCGCCGGTCTGGTACTCGTGTTGGTTCCGGTGGACATACCTCTTTGGATCCCCACCGGAATATCCCTGTGGGGAGCTTCCACTGCCTTCATCGCAGGGCCCCGTCATTCATTTTGGGTGAAGGTCGCCCGGTGGGGCCTATTTTTTGGAATACTGGGTGCCTTTGCGGGTTTGCTCGAGTATGGAACCGTATATTTTCTGTCCCTGCTGGACTGAGATACTGTCTCTAACATAGCTTGCCTGCAGGGGATTGACGATTTCCTGAACATCATCTCCGTGATATTACAGTGATGTTCCGATACAGGAGAGCACATGGATCTGAGCCGTATAATCGAATCTCTGTCACTAGAGAAACTTGAGGAGCGCATCTATCCGCCGGAAGTACGCAAACGTCTCGACGAGTGGTGGCCCAGGATAGTTCCCCGCAATGATCCCTTTGGATTCGAACCAGATGTCGCCCGGAAAGCCCTCGTCATCACCTATGCCATATACAGGTATTACTTCAGGACAGAGGCCTTCGGACGGGAGAATATTCCTGATGAACCAGTGTTGGTGGTCTCGAACCACTCAGGTCAACTACCCTTTGACGGAATGGCCCTGGTGACAGATTTCTTGGTGGGTAAGGAGCCTCCGGCTCTTCTCAGATCCATGGTGGACTGGTCGGTTCCTGCCATGCCTTTCATATCTGTTCTCTATGCCCGCATAGGTCAGGTGGTGGGGCGTCCGGAAAATGCCGTTCGTCTTCTGAAGAACGGAGGCTCTCTTCTCGTGTTCCCAGAGGGGGTACGTGGGATATCCAAACCATTCACCAGACGCTACAGGCTTGAGCAGTTCGGGACAGGATTTCTTCGGGTGGCCCTCAAGGCAGGGGTGCCGGTGGTTCCAGCCGCCGTCATAGGTGCTGAGGAGCAGGCTCCTGGTTTCGACTTCAAACCTCTGGCGCGTCTTCTGGGCGTACCGGCATTTCCTATCACTCCAATTCCTCCCTTTATTCCCCTGGTCCCCCTGCCAGTCAAATACAGGATTTACTACGGCACTCCCCTGAGATTCGGTGGCAGTTCCACAGCTTCGGAAGCAGAGCTCAGGCCCATGGCTCAGCAGGTAAGGGCACAAGTAGCCTCTCTCATTGCCCGGGGACTACGAGAGAGAGATTCCATTTTTTGAGGATTTTGTGTGAAATCGTCAATGATTTCAGTTGGTTATATGTCTGCGGCGGGGGATCAGTTTTCAGTTGTGGAACAGCCGCCATTTAGCACGTCGCAGCTGTTTTCACACGTGTTGGCTCCGGTACAATCGAGTTCACATGCTGTCGTACATTCGGTGATTTCGCATGAATCAGTGTCGTTGCAGTGAAGAGAGCAGTTATTTCCAGAACATGAAAGCGTCACGGAAGCGGCATTCTTTGCGGTGACGTTACAATTTCCTGGAGGGCAGGAAATGTTGCATGTGGCTCCGTCCTTGCACTGGTAGTTGCACCCCTGGTTGTTCTCGCAGGTATGGTTGAACGTGCCGCTACCCGAAAATGTGCAGTTCTTGTCGTCCTGGCACGGAGAGGCACTTCCTCCGTCGTCACATGCAGACATACCGAATGCCATGAGGGTCACTGTCATGATAAGGGTAATAAAGTACTTCATCTGTCTGTCTCCTGTCGATGAATTTCAATGATTATGTCTTGTTCTACCTTTGTTTGCTGTCGTTCTTTCTCACTAGTGAGGAATCCAGTTTTACACAGAAGGCAATAAATGCAAATCAGGATTTTTTTTCTGCCTCTCTGCTGACAGCCTGAACACTCGAAATTTTATACGGACCTGTTAACATGCGCGCCACAGGAGGCATGAGATGCTTATCGTCTACGGATATCTGCTGTTCGTAGCAGGTCTTGGACTCCTTGCTGCAGCAGGGAGGCTCAGACCTATAAACGGTGGACCACTAATGGAAGATTTGCTGGGTACACTGTCCTGGGGTGGTGGCGTCTTTACCGTTGCCTTGGGTTCCTACGCCTATGAACGTGGTCTTGGTGCCGTATGGCCAGCTGCTGGCATGCTGGCTGCTGCGGTATTATATCGGTCTGTCGTCCATTCCCGTATGAAAGACAGGGGAACGGTCACCAGAGCACTGATGTCCTCGGCAGGAGGCCGCTGGCTTTTTGCTACATCCTTTATCCTAACGGGCTTTCTCCTGGTTAGTGCATCTACACGTGCCCTCGAGGTGGGATACATGACCATGGGCTCTTCCGTGCCTTTTGCCGGTGCTGTCATGGCCACGGTGTTCGCTGTGCTGATGTACCATGGTCGCAAGTCCCACAGGTGGTTGCCTCTGATGTTTGTCCAGGGGACCGGAACGGCTCTTGCCCTACTGGTGGCACCTGTGCTTCTCATGAACGACGGAGGGGGGCTGCATTCTATGACCTCATCGCTTGTGCAGCATCATCCGGAGATGCTCACTGCAGCCGACTGGCATTCTGCTCTTATGCTGCTTCTTTCTTTTTCTGCCTTCGGTCTTCATCGCATGCTTTCAGAAACACGTTCGCACCGGGATTTGGCCCCCGGGTGGGCTGGCATGGCAGTGCTTGCGGTACTCTTTGCCGGTGCAATCATGGCTGGCATGGTTCTGAGAGCCAGGGTTGAGCTTCCTTCATCTGATTCTGCAGCCTTCTCCGTATCTCTTGGTGTACAGCCACTTTATTTGGCAGCTTTCGCCTACGGCTCCCTCATGGCAATGGCTGCCCGTAGTGCCGTGTCCGGTCTCTCCATGATAAAATACGTATTCGATAATTCCGGTGGTCAGTGCCGTTCTTTAGTCTGCGCTCTGACCGTCATGCTCATCGTGGCTGCAGCAGCGGCACTTTTGCCGTATCCCTTCACCGTTTCGCCATTTCAACTTTTCATCATGGCTGTGGGGATGTCCGTTTTTCTTTTCGCACCCGAGGCAGGAAGGCTCTTCGTGGCCTCTCGTGGTCTCTCCCAGGACACCGAGGGCCGGTCAGTGCACCATATTGAGCCCTGAACCCGTCCTGAACGTACGTTAAATGACTTCCATCTAGGGGCGTCGGGCTGCCCAGCAAGGGTGCGTGGTAAGCCATCCTGGCTGGACATGCTTTTGCTTCAAAAACAGGTGCAGGCTCTCGTAGGGCTGTCGAGGGTCCTGCAAGGGTATGGATACCGACTGAACACCAGCAAGGCCGTCGGGCTGCCCTGCAATGGTGCGTGGTAAGCCTTCCTGACTGGACTTGCTTTTGCTTCAAGAACGGGTGCAGGCTCTCGTAGGGCTGTCGGGCTGCCCTGCAAGTATGGCCTGCGAATGGTGCACTGGGATGTGAAATTTCCGCCGCCCTGGACTACACGGGCATACCTTAGAAGCTCATCAACGGTTTTTGCCGGAGTTTCGAAAAGTACATCCCATATCACCAGGGGCGTCGGGCTGCCCTGCAATGGTGCGTGGTAAGCCATCCTGACTGGACATGCTTTTGCTTCAAGAACAGGTGCAGACACTCGTAGGGCCGTCGGGCTGCCCTGCAAGGACTGCCTGCGAATGGAGCCACATGGATCTGAAGTTTCAGGTGCCCTGTACTACACGGGGATTCCTTAGAACACCATCAACGGATTTTGCCGGAGTTTCGAAAAGTACATCCCGTATCACCAGGGCCGTCGGGCTGCCCTGCAAGGGGACGTGGTAAGCCATCCTGGCTGGACATGCTTTTGCTTCAAAAACAGGTGCAGGCTCTCGTAGGGCTGTCGAGGGTCCTGCAAGGGTATGGATACCGACTGAACAC
>JALWFW010000050.1 GCA_027013865.1 Polyangiaceae bacterium
GCTCGAACAGGAGGCTTCTGCCGTACTCCTGGTGGAGTCCGGAAATTCCTTCATGTCCAAGCTCCGTCAGGCAGCACGCAACGGATTTAACAGGGCCATGAAGAAGTTTTTCGGCATGAATATACCCGAGACTGAATTCACTGATGAAAATACGGACACCGACTCCGGCGAAAAGGCTCTTTCAGAAGAAGAGGAAACGGTGCTCGAATTTCATGCCGAGGCACTCACTGCACTCATGAGCAGGGACCTGGCCGAGGACATCTCTGCCGAAAGGCTGGTTCAGATTCTCAGGGTGGTCGATGAGGAGATAACCCCCTACGACGTAATAGAACTCATGCGCGGACACGACCTGGAAGACGATGACCTGGAAGACGACGATTACGAGGAACTCGAGATTTTCTGTGACCTCGTGGACCGGGTACGGGATGCGGCAGAAAAACTCGGGGGTTATGCCCTGGAACTCGAGCTCATCACGGCCTCCGGACTTTCGCTACAGTCCTACCGCTCCATACTTCAACGGACAGTGTCCCAGCGTCTCGCCGTGGTTCCATCCCTGCCGGAAATCCTTTTCATAGAGATTATATAGCCCTAAAACATAAATAATATCAATAGGTTACATCGTTCATTCAAGTATGTATCTGGAATTCGGACACGTATGTCACATGCGCAACATTCCTCCGGCAGCACGCCACAGCCATTTCCTCTCGTCCATGTCGTAGCAGGCTGACCTGCCATCTGAAAAAGCAAGGATGACCCTGGAGCCGGTGACATGGAACATCTGCAGGGAAGCAGGTGCAGGCAGCTGGGCCTCTGCGCTCCGTACCTTGGGTGGTCTACGGTGAGAGAAATGGGATAGTACCGTAAGTACTGGAGTACTGCGCTTGTTTCCCCCCATACCATAAATCACCAGTTCCCTGCCGTTCGAGTCCATGCCAATCACATTACCGTCCGGTATCAGATCCAGAGTCATTTTTCTGCTCCACCTGACCCTGGGCAGTGAAGAGGGGCGTATACCAGTGGAGCGACGGACTCTGCCTGCAAGTCTGGCATACTTAAGGAGCACACGATCGCCCCTGGGAATGAGAGTATACTTCCACCTTCCTGCCACCTCCGTGGTTCCAATCGAAGATGCGACATGAAGACCGCGATTCTCGGGTCCTGCAGGTCTCAGTGTCCTGGGTCTGCAGCGGGTTGGGCCAAATGAAGGAATGGACAGTCCTGCCTCCCCTCCTGTGACGAATCTCATGTAGATGCATTTTTTGCCGGTTCCGGTGAAGGCCAGCCTGTCATGAACCCTGAAGGTCGTCTGTATGAGATTCACCATGCCCGAGTTGGCTGTGATATGGACCATTGCATAGGCACTTGCCGGTCCCAGGGCCCCAATCCAGTGGCGGTCGTAGCAGTGGATTTCCTGAATGGATCCGGCATCCTCCCCCCGGTACATGGTCTTGCCGGTGGCTCCGGATATTATGAAGAAACGGGCATGTCTGCCAGTCTCCATTCCGAACAAATCCGGATATTCGTCACCATCGGCATCCACCAGACAGTACTGCGAAGCCCGAATATAGCGCCCATGGCGGTCCGAACGTGAAGGCACACGCGAAGGTACACTCTCATCCAGCTTATTCCCAGGAGCGGCCATGCCCTTCAGGTTCTGGCGTCCGGAAAGCGTACGCCTGGAAGCGCGCCCGTAATAGCTCCACAACACCCTCCCTCCGATTACGGCCGCCAACAGCACGATCACCCAAAACGACCACATCAGGGTGTCGCGCCCACCCCTTCCCTGCACATCCGTCCTGTAACTCTGCCAATTTACCAGCATCGTAACCTCGTCGTCGTATGCATCACTGGGGTCGGCGCGGTTGGGATCTTCGGATATGATGTTCAACGTACCACAGTAAGGGCACCTCACTTCAGTGGCATTCCCATTGCGGGTCAATGGTGCTCCACAATTCGAACATTCCAGGGGCCGTGTCTGTGACATACTGCTATCCTCGGGAACAGGCAGTATACCGTTTTATCTCATTCCATACACACAGATACGACAATGCCGGGCAAAGCAAAAGATTGGTTGAAAATTCTTCAATAATTACAGCGGGTTATAATACAAGAAAGCAAAAACAATACAGCGGCGAGAACTCAGGTAGTGGCAAACACCACACAATCATTCTGCTGTCCTGATATCCTCTTGGCGTGCAGCCTTCATGGAGGCATACATCTTGTGGACCTCGTAGGCGAAATTGTCCACAGGAGTCACATCTATGGGATCTCCCTCCATGGAGACGAATAGATAGGGCAGATTCAGATCTTCCTGGATGTAGAAGAACTGGTTCTCGGCAATCTTGTTGGGCATACACTCCAGGGGGCCGACGCTCACCACTCCGTGCACCTGTCCGTGCCTGTACTCGGTTATGGGGCCACCCACGGTGAGGGCTGCCTCACCCAGAAGCTCGGTACGGACGTAGGGACGGGCACTTTCAAGCACTTCCCTGATGGCCGGCGGTTCACCCCAGCCAAACAGCGGGGATACCTCGTTCCACATCTGGTAGTAGATGGAACGCTGTATGAACAGTGTCAAAGCCCTCTCCATGGGTGAGGGCACGTCTTGGAACCTGCCCACACTGCCCTCAATGGCATTGGTGAAGTCCGTGTACTCTATCCACTCACTCACGGGAGCGAAGCGCACACGAATTCCCCGTTTTTCCAGTTTGTCGATCATGAAGTCATTGGAGAAGGGATCCATACGCACATAAATCTCTCCCACCATGGCCACCGTGGGGATATCCTTGGAAGGATCCATGGCTCCATGAAGCTCTCTTACGGCAGCCGAAATCAGATCCCGTACCCCAAACATGCTGCCCACGGCCTCCACCATTGCCCCTCCCAAGCTTGGAGATGGCCGGCTCTCCAAGACCTCCTGGAGTCTGGCGTACCATTTCTGATAGATGCGGTTTGCAAGACCTGGCTCGCGCTCCACGGGCCGGACGTGAAGCAAGGCGTTGTAGAGCAGGTCCGAAGCCACGATACCCACCCATATCTTTATGGCTAGGCCCTTGGACAGTCCCTGGAAATAGTCGCTGTCCGACGGTGATACGAGATCCACCCTGCTGTCGAGCCCCAGTTGATGGAACATGAGCTTGTAAAACAGTTGGTACATACCGAAACGGCACGGTCCGTTGGCAGTGGGCATGAGGAATGCGAACCTCTCCTCAGGACGAGCCTCCTCCAGTCTCTTGAGCAGGGATCCCAGGGTCACGGCGATGGGCAGACACTCCTTGCCCGAAGTATACTTGCGGCCATGGTTAAGAGCCTCCCGGTCCGGAACAGGCAGTGCCTCGGCATCTATACCATCACCGCGGAACACGGCTGCCAGAACTGCAGGCCCCTCTCCCATCCTTGGAATCAGAAGCTTCTCCTGACGCTGTTTCACATCCACCACCTGGATCTCGTGGTATTCCACGTTCTTCAGTTGGTTACGCTCACGCTGCTGGGACCTGTACCCGCTCCTGATGTCAGTGTCAACGCAGTACAGGAATGCCTCTATGCGGGTCTTGGTGCCTGCATTACCCGCGTGTCCGTCGGTCTCGATGATGGCAAAAGGCTTGCCCTCCATTATGTGGGAATAGAAATGGAGGTTGAAGGAATCAGGACCGCAGGAATAATTGGAACACCATATGGAATAATGGCCCTGGTGACGGCGGACTTCATGGGCTGCCCTGAGATTGAGCTGGCTCCAGCCCCAGTAAATCTCGTAGACGGGCACGTCATCGGGCACGGGATAGGCATCCACGGGAATGGGCATGGCCCCCTGTTCTTGTAGTAACTGGGGCACGGAAGCGTTGAGGATATCATTGTATATGGTATAGGGTCGGCCCAGCACCACCACCGGAACGATGCCGTTTTCCTCGGCGAACTGAAGCGCTTCACGTCCGAAGCGCTTCACCTGGGCGTCGAAGTTCTTTTGGGCTGCCAGGGCCTTGAGATAGGCAGGCCACCATACCGAACGGTCCTCCACGCCGAACCGTGCAGCAAGGGCCTCCATGGATTCAATGAACAGTCTGGATTCGAGGTTGCCAGGACCCATGTCAATGACTGGATCGATGATTTTTATGTCAGGATGCCTGCGCGTCACCGCCTGGGAGAAGATGTCAGCACTGCCCTGGGTCATTGGACAAATTGTTGAGTATTTCTCATTAGTTACACGCGGAAGGTCTCGTATCATGGGAAGGAACAAGTAGTCGATGTCCCGGTCTACGAGGTTGTGTAGCACGCCGGTATACATCTGCATGGGAGCACACATTGGAACGTTCTGCTCCTCGATGCCGCGGCTCAGTGTGTCGTATCCCTGGTCGGAGACTATCTCCAGGTCAAAACCGAGCTCCCTGAGGAACGTACCGAAGAACGGAAGCTGACTCTTGAGGATGAACTCCTCGCTCACGCCCACCACGGGCCTGCCCCGCTTCTCGCTGAGACTCTCCACCAGGTTAGAGACCAGCTCCCTGCGACGGCGGAAGGGATCGGGGGATCCGTCGGGCAGTTTGGGCCGGATACCCATGCCCTTGTCATAGAGGGAACACGCTCCTCCCCACAAAAAGCTGCGTGTCTTGCCGCCAATGTTGAGTCTGAGAACGTCTATGCGGCACTTGTTCCCTGTACCACCACAGCCAACAGTGGACTTGCAGTTGAACTCACTCTTGGAGACCACCTGAGTTTCCAGAAACCGGTTCAGGTCCATGGTCTCGTAGTCCCTATCGGGTTCGATGCCGAGCTCCTTGTGGGCCAGAAGGGCTATTCCCAGGGCACCCATGAGTCCCGGTTCCGGTGGAATGACTATAGGCCTGCCGGTCTGACGCGCCACGGCTGCCGCCAGGGCATCAGAGGCAAAGGGCATTCCCTGGCAAAAAATCTTCCTGCCCACAGAACGGTTCCCCTTCACACGGTTGAGATAGTTTTGGATGATGGAGTCATAGATTCCGGCAATGATGGCCGTTGGAGGCTCACCTGCCGACAGGGCGTTGTCGATGACTTCGGCCATGAACACCGAACAGTGCTGCCCCAAGGATATGGAATACTCGGCCCCAAGGGCTATGTGGGACATCTGCTTCACGTCGGAGACCTGGGCAAAACGCTTGCCCTGCTCCTCGATGAAGGATCCCGTACCTGCAGAACATGCCTCGTTCATGGCTGCGTCGAAAATCTCGCCGTCCTGAAGCCGTATGTACTTGGCATCCTGACCGCCTATCTCGAAGATGGTGTCCACCTCGGGATCGTAGAACAGTGCTCCTTCGGCATGGGCGGCAATCTCGTTGATGATGAACACCCTGTCCTTGCCATACAACGATATGAGCATGTTGCCCACTATCTCGCGACCCGACCCGGTGGCGCTGGCAGCCACCACCTTCACCGTGCCCTTCGTATCATCCAGGAAGGAACGCACCAGAGCCTTGGCTGCCCCAACGGGATCGCCCTCAGTACGGCGGTAGGAATCCCACACAGGCTCACGCGTGCTGATGTCGATGGCCACGGCCTTCGAACCCGTGGATCCGATGTCGAAACCCAGCACCACCTGCCTGCCTTCGATGTTGCGGGGTCGTGGAGAGGGCTGAAGGCGGCGCACGAGGTCCATGCTCTCGTCAAGGCGGCCCATGTGTTCGAACTCACCCTTCTTCACGGTGAACTCGAACTTCTCAGGCATGGTCATCCCCTGGGAACGGGCTTCCATGGCTGCACCAATGGCCCCGTAGAACAGAAATTCGTCTGGTGGAGTGCGGTGGAGGCTCATATTGCGTTCCTTTAGGAACGATTCAAAGTGGTTTTGCACCCTCTCCGAACGGGACACACCACCTGTCAGATACACATCAGGAGGAGTCAGACCGGGTTTTATGAGCATCTCCACGTTCTCGGCGACAGCATCGAACAGACCGGCAAGAATCTGCTCCCGTGGCTCACCCTTGTTGGCCAGGTGTGTCATGTCAGTCTTCAGAATGACGGGACACCGCCCCGCCAGGTGGGAAGGCTTGTCCACCTCGGATGCAAGGCGGTCGGCCTCCTCAACGTCGAGGTCGAAACGCTCGGTGAGTTGACGCAGGAAGTTTCCCGTTCCCTGGGAGCACTTGGAGTTCTCGCGGCGGATTATCCTGTCCCTGTCCCTTATCTCGATGACCGCAAAACCGTGCGCTCCAATATCCACCAGTGACGCTGGAAGGGCATCAGGATGGAAAAACAAAAAACCCTCCACCATCGCTCTTGGCTCGGGAATCTTGGGAAGGTTCAGGATTTCTGCCACACGTCCCGTCACTGCTCCACCGGCAAAGTCATCCGCAGAGTATGACGACAGGATTTCCCTGAGGGTATCTATGGGGACTTTCTTGTGATCCACTACTAGACTGTGAGTCCATTTTATATTTCCGCCATGCTCTTCGAGTATCACGAACTTGATACTCTCCGAACCAACATCCAGACCTAACCACCTAATTTTATTTATGTTTTTCAAGCCACCTTCATTTACCGGCATGCTATTGCCTCCACTGAACTGAAGTGTCAGTGAGGGTAATGGTCCCTTGCCTCATTAAAGTCAAGACGAAAAAAGATGCCCTTGATTACGATCAAGTGTCAAAACAGGCTGGTGATTCAGGTACCACATTCCCTATAAACACAGCCTAAAAAAAACGTGTCTGATGAGGGGCGTCCTTGGGACGATTACAGGAGGGGAAGTATCATCTCCTCGACAAGACGCCGGGGAGAGTCAAGAAGCTCTTCGGGAGCTGGTCTACCGTTTATCCTTACCTTCACGTCCTCTCCGTAAGGCTGGGTGGATATGTGTACTCTGTCCAGCACATCCTTATCCTTGAGAACGCTGTAAATCTCCTGGAACAGGTGTGCTGCCTGCTCGGGATCCGGTATGGCTCGCACCGAGATCCCTACTTCCACATCGGGTCTGGGACGAGAGGAGCCACCATCCGTTCTGCGGGCATGATAACTGGTGTGCAGAAGCTCGTGAGCCCTTGACGAGCCAACACCTCCGAGGAATTCATCGTAGAGCTTCTTGATGTCGGGATTACTCTTCGGCATGCGCAGCTGGGCGTGGGCATCGAGGTAATGGAGGATCTCCTGACGCCGCTTGAGTTCACTTATGGTCCTGGGCTGCGGGTGTCCTCCGCCGTTTATGCACCCTCCGGGACAAGCCATGATTTCTATCAGATCGTACTGGCATGTTCCTTCACGCACTTGGTCTATGAGCACTTCGGCATTCTTGAGGCCACTGGCCACGGCTATGCGTACCTTCCTGCCACCAAGGTCCACCTCGGCCTCCTTTATGCCGGTAAATGCCCTGACCTGCTGATATTCCACGACTATATCCTCTCCAAGGAGCTCCTGAGCAGCCACACGCAAAGCAGCCTCTGCCACTCCACCAGAGGAACCGAACAGGATGCCGCCTCCCGTTACGATACGGTATGGCTCGTCGAGTTCCTCGGGCTTCACGTCTGCCGTGGATATATGCAGCCACTGGGCCATCTCTATGAGCTCTTCGGTGGTTATAACAGCATTGACATCCCTTATGCCCTCCGTCATGAACTCGGGTCTGTCTGCCTCGTTCTTCTTGGCAGTACACGGTACCACGGACACCACGAATAGTTTCGAGGGATCATCGAGCCCCAATTTCCTGACGTAATGGTTTCGTAGCATAGAACCCATCATCTGCTGGGGGGAACGGCAGGTGGACAGATTGGGAATCATGTCGGGATGCCGTTTCTCCACCAGTGTCACCCAGGCAGGACAGCAGGAGGTGAACTGCGGGAGCCTCTCTCCGGCCATGAACCTGTTGAGGAACTCGGCACTCTCTTCGACCACGGTGAGATCAGCCGCGAAAGACAGGTCGAACACGCGATCTATGCCAATACGTTTAAGGAGTCCAGCTATGAACGGCATGGCCTGCTCCAGGGGGACACCGTAGTAGTCGGCGATGACTGTGCGTACAGCAGGAGCAACGAAGGCCACCGTGACTTTATCAGGACTATTTATGGCATCCCATACCTTGTTACTGTCACGGCGGTACACCAGCGCCCCTGAGGGACAAGTGGATACGCACTGCCCACAGGATACACAGTCAGAGTCCCTGAGCCTGACACCGCCCTTGGCTCCCACGGTAATCCTGCCGTGATACAAGGAGAATCCAAGTACACCAGGCCCCTCTAGTTCCTCACATACACGCACACACATACCGCACAGGATGCATTTGTTGGGATCCCTTATTATCACCGGATGATCGTACGGTCGCGGAATTATCACCGGCTCCATCATGGGAGGCTTGTGTTTTATCTCGTACTGGGTGGCTACATTGCGTAGATGGCAGTCATATCGCTCGGCACATCCGCACTGTAGGCACCTGGAAGCCTCCTGTACGGCCTCTTCCTCCGTAAATCCGAGTTCCACCTCCCTAAAGTCCTGTATGCGTTCATTTACTGGCTCCTCAGGCATCTTCAGACGCTCCAGACGGGGAACCTTCTCGAACTCATGGCGGGGCAGATCCTCCAGAGATCCCCTGGAACACGAGTAATCCTCTCTTGCGGGTATCACCCTGCCCTCATGCAGGTACTGGTCTATGGAACTTGCAGCCTGCTTGCCTGCAGCTATGGCCTGAATCGCGGTGGCAGCTCCCGTGACGCAGTCGCCTCCAGCAAATACTCCTGGCACACTGGTCTCCATTGTGCGGCCGTTGACCTTGATGTCGCCCCATTTGTTGAGCTCTATGGGAAGATCGTCACGCAGATACGATGTATCAGTGGACTGTCCCAGTGCCCCTATGACCATGTCGGCAGGAATGAAGAAGTCTTCTCCGTCTATGGGCACTGGACGGCGGCGTCCTGAGGCATCGGGCTCTCCAAGACGCATCTTCATGCACCACACCCCTGTGACATGGCCCTCTGAATCACGCTCGATACGCGAAGGAGAGGCCAAAAAGCGCATCTCGACTCCCTCTTCCAGTGCCGCGCTTATCTCCTGTGGCTCAGCCGGCATCTCCTCCCTTGTACGGCGGTACACCAGCATCACCCTCTCGGCTCCCTTGCGCAGTGCCGTTCTTGCACAGTCTATGGCCGTGTTTCCACCACCCACGACCACCACATGCTTGCCGTGATCGATGGGAGCATTTTCGGCCACTGTCCTGAGATACTCTATTCCAAGCCATACACCCTTGGAGTTGGCACCATCCACCCTCAGTGGCGTTGCATTCCAGGCCCCTATGGCAAGGTACACGGCGTCGTACTTCTTGACCAGATCATCCAGCTTGAAATGGACTCCAAGGGCCTTGTTGTACTGTATGTCCACCCCCATGTTCACTATGTGGTCGATTTCGGCATCAAGGGTCTGTTTGGGAAGCCGATAGGCAGGGATTCCGTACCGGAGCATACCGCCGGGCTTTGAATTCTTCTCGTATATGGTGACCTTGTGCCCTTTTATGGTGAGATAGTATGCCGCAGCCAGTCCGGAAGGGCCCGAACCGATGATAGCCACCTTCTTGCCTGATGGAGGAGCCTTCTCTGGTATGTAAGGGCTTTCGGAATGGAACAGATCCCTGTCTGCCAAAAAACGTTTGACCCCGTTTATGGCCACAGGATCGTCTACCAGGTTTCTCCTGCATTGATATTCACACGGATGGGGGCATACGTGACCGCATATGACAGGCAGCGGGTTGTCTTCCTTGATGATACGCAATGCCAGGTCAAAGTTGCGGTGCGCAGTGTGATACAGATAAGCCTGTATGTCGATATGCGATGGACATGTCTCCACGCATGGCGCCACACAGTCACCATAGTGTTTGTCGAGATGCTGTCCCAGGCGTATGCGTCTGAATGCCTCGAGCCGGGGATTGTCAGTGGATACCACCATACCGTCATACACGGGAGTCTCGCAGGCCT
Organism: Polyangiaceae bacterium; assembly: GCA_027013865.1. Taxonomy (GTDB): domain Bacteria; phylum Myxococcota_A; class Polyangia; order HGW-17; family JALWFW01; genus JALWFW01. The sequence goes on from JALWFW010000050.1 coordinate 9,918, forward strand.
GCTCATAACGCTCCTCGCCCACCAGTTCCACCACACACAGACCGCATGATCCCTCAGCCTTTATACGGGGATCATGGCACAGATGAGGAATGTGGATACCTGCATCCAAGGCAGCCGTCAGCACTGTCGAGTCCCGGCGGGCTTTCACTTCCCTGCCATCTATGATGATGGTGACGTAATCGCTCATGTTCACCTCCTATTCGTTCTTTTAGTAACGAATCTGATAGCTGTCAACTTCTAATTCGTTCTTTCTTTCACAATTTATAGTTAGTAAAAAATATTTAACATTGTTAGGGCAACACTGATAACACCAACCAGCATCATGAGCAAAAATCTTCATCAGTTAGAAGTTGCTCAAAATGAACGCGGTCCAGCGTGTATTTTCACTGGCCAAAAACGCAATGCCTACTCGGATGCGATTTCACTGCTCTCAGAAGATAGAGCATCTGTCATGTGGATAGTCTTGGGGGATGAACGAGAATGAGTCCATTTCAGGCACGAAGGGGAAGACCGTATCACCTCATCTTCGGAGCAGAAAGGAAGCTCACTTGAGGGAGAAGAAAGGCAAGTTTTTGTACTGAACCGTAGAAGAACAGCCAAACCAGCCCTGTCAGTCGGACTTTTAGTGCGAACCGTGCTAGCGTTCAGACTAAAACTTGACCACCACTTAGTTCCGTTGTTTTGAAAAGGGGCATCTGGTTTTCGGATTATCTCGGGTTCGAATCATCACTGAAGATAATCCGACGACACTATCCAGCCCCCCCCAAGCTGCAGATCATTTGGGAAGTCCGTGCCGTCACCGTAGAATACGGCAGCCTGTCCCGGTGCCACGGCATATGCTTCCTCTTCGAAGAAAACCCTCACCGAATTACCACCAAGCCACTGAATTCGGCATAAGACAGGAGGTGTACGGTATCTGTACTGTACCAGGCAACGCCTCGGGGGTGCCATGAGTGAAGAACTCCATATCACGTCAGACACGTCCATGCTTTTGACGCGAAGGGATTCCCTCGGGCCGACAATGACATCGGCGCCCTGTTTCTTCAGCACGAATATGCGACCAACTCCACCAATGGATAGTCCCTTACGCTGTCCAATGGTGAAAAGTTCGACACCATCATGATGACCTAAAACCCTATCATCGACGTCTCTAATACGACCTGGAGTTAATTTTCCGTTTGATTTCAGGTATTTAGCCATGCCATCAGGAGCGAAACACACATCCACTGACGGACGTTGAGGAATCTCTATGCCCCGTGAACGCACCAGCTCCTCTGCTTCCTGGCGTGTGATATCGCCCAGTGGGGTTACGATACGGGGCCGGACGTCATTGCGTACTCCCCATAGAAAATAGGACTGATCCTTTCTGCGATCCCTGGCGCGGCGAATCCAGTGACCGTCAAAACGCGCATAATGACCAGTAGCCATCAAATCCGCATCGAATCTGCGGGCCGTGGACCACATCACCCCGAACTTGAAATATGAATTGCAGTATACACAGGGATTTGGAGTCAGGCCCTTGGAAGTGTCCCTCATGAAACGGCTTATCACCGTCTTTCTGAAGTCTTCCAGTGTTCCGTGCATTATATGAAGAGGGACATCCAGCTTTCGGGTCAGGGCCTCGAGATGTTCGGGAACGGAACCATGGCCCAAAACCATGTACACTGCAGTCACCTCATACCCCTGTTCCTTAAGCAGTATTGCAGCAGCAGTGGAATCCACCCCACCGCTCATACCAAGGACGATACGTGTCATTGTCGCATGCTGTGATATTTGGACTCTGTGTTCAAGAAAAGATTCTGTTAAAAAACTGTAGTGATTGGGAGGGGATGAGAAGGAAGTTCACACCAGGAAGGAACACATGAATGCGTCACGGAAGTATATCACCGCCTGAGCCCGAACTGCTGCCAGAGCTCTCATCGCCACTGCTACGCTTGAGTATGACGAATTCCACGCGGCGGTTCTTGGCCCAAGCTTCTGCATTGTGACGCGGGTCTATGGGTCTGGACTCACCATAACCGCGGGCTATGAGACGCGCCGGCTCCACACCCTTGTCCATGAGATACTGACGCACGGCCTCTGCACGATCCTGGGACAGACGCATGTTGTACTCGTCAGAGTTACGCTCGTCTGTATGGCCCTGAATCTCCACCAGCTTGATCTCTGGATGTCCCTTGAGTGTCGCAGCCACTGCATCGAGAATAGGATACGATTCCGGCTTTATTATGGCCTTGTTGGTCTCGAAGTACACCTTCTCGAATATCTCGATCTTGCCTGCTGTCACACGCACCTTACCTTTGTCGGGGCAGCCATCCTCATCCTGATAGCCATTATAGGTCTCAGGCTCGTTGGGGCACTGGTCGTCCTTGTCGAGTATGCGGTCCTGATCATTGTCGGGATCAGGGCAGCCATCCTCATCCTGGAACCCGTCCTTGTCCTCTTTGGTCTTAGCAAAGCCGTTTTTCTTGTCTTCGTCCATTCCGGGGCATATGTCCTTGGTATCCGGAATGCCATCGGCATCGTTGTCTGCCTCGGGGCAGCCGTCCATGTCTTCGAACTCGTCCTTGTCCTCGGGGGTATCAGGACACTTGTCACGGTCATCAGGGATACCGTCGCCATCGCGATCAGAGACGTTGTCTTCCGGACAGCCGTCATCGTCCTGATAACCGTCCTTGTCCTCAGGCTCGTTGGGGCACTTATCGAACTGGTCGAGGATACCGTCACGATCATTATCGGGATCCGGACAGCCGTCGCGATCCTGGAAGTTGTCAAAGTCCTCAGGCTCGTTGGGGCACTGGTCGACGTCGTCAGGATAACCGTCGCCGTCCTTGTCTCCGATGAGGGGCTCGAACACGAAAGAGCCAAAAAGACGGAAGTCGGGAGCACCCACATGATCTCCCACCAGCCCTGTGATACCGACGCCTCCGCCAAGGGCCATGTACGAGTTGAGGCCAAGGTAAATCTTGACACCACCTAAGGCCTCCATGGGCATGACTTCCTTCTTGGTGGTGACCGTGTAAGAACCGTCCACTGGATTGGTACGCTGCTCATCATCCTGGGACATGGCCGTCAGTTCCACGGCTCCGTAGAGCTCACCCACAAAGGCCATCTTGTCACTGACTCTGTAAGTCATACCCAGGGAATAGAACACATCGTTCTTCCAGTAGACGTTCTGTGTGCCATTGTTGTCCACGTAACCGTCAAAGGAGCAGGGTACACTCTTGTCTGGCCTGTCCTCCCATCTGATACACGTGAGCCAGCCGTCATTCTCGTGAATCTCACCGCCGTTTCCTGTCCTCACGCGGGCGCCGAGGTTTCCGGATACAAGGAACTGACCCCTCTTACCGAAAAGTTTGTCGACTATGACACGGGGAGCAAAGGTTATGGAATCCGAACCTATGAATCCGGAATCCAGTCCGGTGGGTCCTGTGGGAAGGGACACGGACATAGCCAGAGCCAGTCCCACGGGATTCTTGGATGCTGCAAGAATACGCCACTTGGAATGGATGTAGGCATCTCCGATTCCCTGGGAACCAAAATTGCCCTGATCATCGTACCCCAAAGGCGTCTTTTCTATCTTGGTCTGATTGGTACCCTGGTTCCAGCGTCCCTGGGGATCTGCGGAACCATCGTCGAGAGTGTCCCTCGGCGTGGTGTGACCGATGACGATATGCACCGGAATACCGATGCCGATCTCGAACTTCCTCAGGAAGCCGATGGCAAACTGAAGATACCCGGTGTTCATCTGGTCCACCACGAATTCACGGTCATTGCCCTTGAGCACCAGTGGGTTCCAGGCTCCCGTGACTATGAGACCTATGCTCGGTTTCAGATGACCCAACACCTGAGATGACTCAACAGTGAAATGGCCCTTGGAATCCATGGCCGGCTTGAACATCTGAATGTCCACCGGACCGCCCTGGGCACGGGCCGCAAGCGGCATCATGGCCGCCATAACGAATGGCACGATGAGGAAGGTTACAAACTTCGCTGCCTTCATGGATCTCCTCCAGTACTTGACTGCTCCAAGGTTAAGTGTGGAGCCCTGCAGTGTCAATCATTTTAGACTATTGTAAAAGTTGTGGGACAGCCATCGGTGGTTAGATACCCATCCAAATACAAGGATTAGTCTTCCTCTATGGCTTCCGATTTGTCCAGTTTGGGGGCTTTGAAGGTAAATCGCTGCGTGCTGCCCTCTTTCACCACGACAGTACGTTTTTGCATCCCCCCATCCAAAAATTCCACTCTGAAGACGTAAGGTCTGCTTCTTGCCACGAGACGGTATCTCCTGGAGCCATCCAGAATGCCACCCACCTTGCGTCCATTGACATATACCTTGCAGGCATCCTTGCAGGTTATCACCACGTCACCCTTGGGCAAAAGCCGTGCAGCAGAAGCCTCTTCCTTCTCCTCATTCTTTTCTTTCTTCCGAACCTCTTCGTGGTCATCTCCAGCTGCGGATCCACTTCCGGAAGAATCCTGACCAGAACCAAAACGAATGACCGTTCCGGTCTGACCCGAACTGCTGCCATCACCATGCGTAGAACGTCTACGTGACTTTCTGGAGTTATACTTGTAGCGGTGTATCGTTCTGGAGCGTTTGAGGGATCCACGCTTGCGCTCGGTAGCCTTGGAGTCACTGCCCCTTAGATCGAAGTACAGATCCAGCTCTCCGGACAGGGGAAATTTGTCTACCATGAGATCCACACCCTTCCCGTCGAGCTCCGCCCTGAAGATAGTGGGGGCCTTCTTGCACATCTCAAGGCCAAAAACAGCAGGAGTCTTGACCCCTAGAGGCTGTCCGTTCACGAAAATGGATGCTCCCTTCGGCCTGGAACGCACCTGGACAACGACCGTACCCAGATCTTCCTTCATGCACTTTATCTCTTTGTAATCTCCGGAATCCTGCCTGTTCTTCAGCTTCTCGATGACACCAGGATCATCCTGCATGTGGGTGACAAAGTAATACACGCCATATGCACTTCCCAGAACCAGTGCCAGGGAGAACACCATATCCGCGAGCTTTAGGAGACCACGTCCAGTCCTTTTGAGCAGACTCGGCCTGGCTGGAGACGAAGAAACCTGCTGCGTTGTTCCACTCTGATGAGATGGCCCTGACGAGACTGGCTGCTGTGAAACCGATGCCGGGGCTGACGGCTGAGCTGTTGCTGAAGGAGGTATTGCATCCTCAGGAGGAGGTGGAGCAGCCAGAAGAGCGGCTATGTCCATGTTTTGCGGCTGACTCGGGGCAGGTGCAGCAGAAGGCCCAGCGGCTTGCTGATGGGCGGCCTTTGCTGCCGGATCCGTGAGGTAGTCATACTGGGGTGGTGGAGGCAAGGGCGCACCAGACTGCGGGATTTTGGGAACCGCATTCACCGTATTAAGCCTACCTACATCCATGTCATGAGTGGACGATTCTATGAGGTCCACCCTGCTTTTTGTGTTCTGCCTTCCAGGAAACAGCTGCATGAGATATGCAGCCACCTCTTCGGAGTCGGCATGAAGTCCGTTGGCAAGCACCACTTTTTCAAGGGCTTTTCTGAAAGTCCGGGCCGACGGATAACGCTCTGCAGGATTGTGGGCCAGGGCCTTCATGACCGCTGCCGCAAGATCTGGTGGAGTCGAAGGCACCAGCCGGTCTATGGGATCGAACTCGGCTCTCTGCATCTTGAAGAGCATCTGAGTGTCGGACATCTGGCGAGCATGACTCTCTCCTAAAATCAGTTCATAGAGCATCACGCCCACGGCAAATATGTCGACCCTGTGATCGAGATTGAGCCCCATGGCCTGCTCGGGAGCCATGTAACGGAACTTGCCCTTGATGACCCCTGCCTGGGTCGAATGAAGCGCCTGCTCAGCCTTTGCTATTCCAAAGTCGATGACCTTGACCGTTCCCTCCCACGTAATCATCACGTTCTGAGGGCTGACGTCACGATGAATTATGTTGAGCGGAGCTCCAGTATCGGGATCTCGCAGTCTGTGGGCATAATCTAGGCCGCTGAGGACATCCTGAATTATCTTGAGTCCGATATTGAGAGGTACCTTGTGTCCCTGACGTTTGGTACGGCGAATCATGGACGACATATCCCTGCCGTCTATGAATTCCATGGCTATGTAGTAAGTGTCCGATTCATAACCGAAGTCTATCACCTGACACACATTGGGATGATTCATCATGGACACCAACCGGGCCTCGTCCATGAGCATGCGCACCATGTCCTCGTCTTCAGCCAGGTGCTGGTGAAGACGTTTTATAGCCACATACTTGGAGAAACCGGCTGCTCCAATGAGCCTGGCCTTGTACACCTCAGCCATCCCGCCCGAGGCAATTCTTTCCAGAAGTTCGTACTTTCCGTATACCTCAGCCATCAGGATATCTCCGACGCCGTATCTTCTTCGTAGACTCCAACACCCAGTGTGTCTGCCGACAGCCGACCTACATCATCCAGTTCGAGACGACCGGCATAATATAGTGCAAGTTCACGGTAAGGAGAATGAACGGCCCCATTTATCAAAACACCGTGATCTTGAAGTTCCAAACCGAAGACCCAACGCCCGGAATATTTCCATATCATGTACTGCCCAAGCACTGCAATGGCTATTTCCGGGACGGCTATGGACCCCTCTTCCCTCAAACCCACTGCCTTCCCAATGAGATGCCGCCAGTCCCCCTCACGCCATTCCTTCATCTTCGAAGTCGGCTGATGCTTGCTGCCGAATTCCCGAACCTTGCTGACGATGAGTTCCTCCATACGTCCTGAGGAGGCCTCGTCTATGAGTTTTATGAGTTCCCGGGCCACCACGGTCTGCTCTTCGCTGTCATACTGGGCGAGCGCCAGATTCAGGGGCTCCCGGGCCTCGTCCCGACGGCGGTTCTTGGCCTTCGCCAGTCCCAGGTAGACCATGGTTGCCGGACGCTGCCGACGAT
>JALWFW010000051.1 GCA_027013865.1 Polyangiaceae bacterium
GACAGACAGACAGACAGACAGACAGACAGACAGACAGACAGACAGACAGACAGACAGACAGACAGACAGACAGACAGACAGACAGACAGGCAGGCAGGCAGGCAGACAGACAGGCAGGCAGGCAGGCAGGCAGGCAGGCAGGCAGGCAGGCAGGCAGGCAGGCAGGCAGACAGACAGACAGACAGACAGACAGACAGACAGACAGACAAATACACACACGCACTTAAAAGGTGTTATTGACAGAAACTAATCGTGCTGTTTGGGCTGAGATAATATATGGGTGTTATATTCCACACATGTACATGCAAATAGAACGATCTCTTCCTAATATCATCCAAGCAAAACTTTCGCGGAAGTGTATTCCCATGTTTAATTTTTCCGCCCTGAATCTACTCCTTGCGTAAAATCCACTCCATTCACCTGTACAACTTACTCTGTAAACTCCAAAAATCCGCCATTTCGTTACCATCAGTCGTCGGACCAGTAAGATCCTCAGTACAGAGACAGGTAAGTCTAATGTATGCTAAGTGCCGTGATAAGGGCAAAGCGCCAGAAGACCAAGGGGAAGATAAGGATTAAGTGCAGCGAGGTCAGTTTTGACCAATATCCGACCAGCGTCAACAGTGGGTAGGGTCGAGGCAGCGCTGTGTCATAGCGTCGATAGTAACACACACACACACACACACGGGTAACAGCAGAGTTAACAAATTCTGCGTCGTTGCTTGAAGGCAGAAACTTATTTACCTGTAAGTATGGCTTAGACAGATTGTAATTAAAGAACTGGTTATGTACTAAATTTAACCCCATGGCATGCCGGGATGATTTTGTTATCAATGAATTATAGGTAGAGCCCAACGGTGCAACATATTTAGCCAGGTTACAGGCAACTGGTAGCCCAAATAATTTGTCAAAACGTTAGTCACTTACCGAGCTAAAAAAGGCCTTTACACACACACACACACACTCACATATATATATATATATATATATAATCATAAGAAAGTTCAGATATACACAATTGTAAATATATTGCGAGTGACATTAAATGAGTTCAGGATATGATAGTTGGAGGGGGTCTGTTATATACCCTCTCTTGTTGCCATAAGGGAGCGTTGTCGTGTTTATTTCGCATATTAATTATTCCCAAGTTGGCAATCCAAGCCAACGTCGCTAACCTTTACACACACGCACACGCACACAGAAACAAACGCACTCCGACTCACACACACACACACACACAGAAACAAACGCACTCATAGAAAACATACTTAGGGTCAGAGGTCAGCGACGTCTTCCGCGAATGACAAAGAGGAAGTGGTTTACGCCTAAACTATTACTTAACTGTGATAAATCACGTCAGCATATGTGTGTGTGTGTGTGTGTGAATTACAGTGCGTGCGTGTGTATGTGTGTTTGTGTGTGTGTGTGTGTATGTGCGTTCACAAGCCATCATTTTGTAAATATATCAAGCTTATCATGCCTCAGGGCTACAAATACCATTCGGCGTTTTGTCACATTATTACAACTACAGAACATTATGCTTTATGTTGACAGCTAATCAGTTGTTACTTTGTTGTAGTTATTGGTGATTTTTGTTTACAGTTGTAGCTATTAAGGAAGTTCGAATTGAATTTCCCCATTTTATATATATATATATATATATATAATATGTGTGTGTGTGTGTGTGTGTGTGTGTGTTTCTCGCAGTGTGTGTGTGTG
>JALWFW010000052.1 GCA_027013865.1 Polyangiaceae bacterium
ACATAGGAAGAATCATACGCTGCTTGGCATAAGATACCGGCACCCTGGACAGTAGTTCCAGGTCTATCTTGTCGTCATCTATTCGTTCCTCAAGGAACGGATAGCCAAACTGTCTAGCCAAAGCGGCTGCGAGATCCCTGGGAGACACACTGCCAAGGGTGGAAAGAATTTCACCGATACGCCTGGAATCTTCTTTTTGCACCTGAAGAGCTCTGGATACCTCGTCTGGATCCAGCCCAAAATCATGCACGAGAATCTCTCCAAGGAGTCTGGCACTCACCTGGCACCTCCCTTGGCAGGCTTCTCATGTCTGTCTTCTTTTCCGGGAGCCTTCTCCTTACCAGCTGGAGTGCCTGACTTCTTGCCATCGTTATTGCCAGAGAAGCTCACTGGTCCTGAAAGATCCAGGTCCTTATATTCCTCCATGGCCTTCTTCTTCATGGTGATTTCTTCTTCTGCCTCCCTGGCCACACGGTTGATTTCCTCCACCATGCCGTGCTTGTGCCTGTAGTTGATGGCAGCGTCCAGATCATGATCCTTGAAGGCCGTATACTTCTCGATGAACTCCTTGCGCTCCTCTATCTTCTGCTGGAAGATCCGTCTGAGATCGCTCTCGTCACGAATTACGTAAGGGGTTATGAATATAAGTAGATTGGTCTTCTCTACCGTCTTGGTGGTGGACTTGAACAGATAGCCCAAAACAGGAATGTCCCCCAGGAGGGGCACCTTGGTGACGTTCTGCTTCATTTTCTCGGTTATCAGTCCGCCTATGACCACGGTCTGCTGGTCCTTGACCACTACGACGGTCTTGGCCCGGCGTTTCGAAGTAGTCGGACCCACCACAGGGTCGATGGACTTGACCTCGTTTATTTCCTGATCGACCTCGAGACGTACGAAGTCACTCTGATTGACATGAGGAGTGATTTTGAGTTTCAGTGCCACGTCCTGACGCTGCACTGACATCATGGGCATGAAGCCGAGGGCTCCGCCGGCCGTACTACCAGTAAGTCCGCTCATCGACGGCAGACCTGTGATGCCAGCCTGGAACGGGACATTCTCTCCCACTACTATCTCGGCTTCTTCGTTGTCAGTGGTCAGTATGTGTGGTGTTGACAGGACATTGACACCGTTATTACGTTGCATCGCCTGGAGCAGTACTCCAAAGGACGGGAAAGAGATACCGGGAATACCGAGAAGAGACTCGGCGTTCTCCAGCTCTGGCCCCCGGAGTCCCACAGCCAGTCCCATGAGGGAAAGAGGATTCATGACTATGGAGTTGACACTAGAATTCGTGACATTACCGCCGTACAGAAGCGACTGGGTGTCTCCTTCACCCACAGGCTTGCCGCCATGGAAGGAAATCCCCAGATTACGGGTCTTGTCCAGACTGACTTCGAGTATGGTAACCTCCACGTAGACCTGCAGACGAGGCCTGTCCAGCTCTCCTATGATCTTCTTCAGGGACATGAAGTCCTTTGCCGATGCCACAATAACCAGGGAATTGGTGGAAGTATCCGCCGTTATCTGTACAGGCCCCTTGAATATCGTAGCCATGTTGTTTCTGATGGAAGAACCGTAGGAACGGCGGGAAGACCTACCACGCCGAGACTTACCCCTCCTCCGGGAGGTTCTGCGGCCGGAATAGCCTCCTCCACCCACAAGGGACGACAGAATGCCTGCCATCTCATCGGCATCAGCATTCTCCAGATATACTATG
>JALWFW010000053.1 GCA_027013865.1 Polyangiaceae bacterium
ACAGTAGTGAGAATTGCTATTCTGGATTACATCCCTCTCTTGCCTCTCTCTCTCTCTCTGACTGGATGTCCAGAATGACTAGAGCTTCACGTCTCTACTTAGACCAGCCATCACGATAGCAAATTGACTTTTAGCGGCCATATTAGATGGGTCGGCCGACGCTCGGAATTAAGCAGCCATTTGGCGGGAACATTTGGCGGGAATATTTTGGCGGGAAGTGGTCGAGGGATAGCTTGTGTTAACAACACGACAAATCTGGTTACTGATTGGATGTAAGACAACGACGTCAGAAGGGCCTTAGTGGGCGGTAGAGTAGTTGTTTGGATGATTGGCTGAACATCTAACTGACTGAATGTATGACTGACTGTACTACTGACTGACTGACTGACTGACTGACTGACTCACTCACTCACTCACTCACTCACTCACTCACTCACTCACTCACTCACTCACTGTGTGTTTGTGTGTGTGTGTGTGTCTGTGTACAGTGTATATGCGCATGTATGTGTGTGTGTGTGTCGGTGTATGTGTGTGTGTACCTATATACCTGTGAGTGCACTCCATATGACCATACCCTACTCCTCCCCCACCACGCAGCGTCATGCTCATTTTCTCATTAATGTAGATTTCTAGTGACTGTGAGTCTAACAAGTGTCCAGGTGTAATGCTTGCTGTATAAGGTCAATATTAACATCTAAATGGCGTGTCTACTTAACATAAATACCAACAGACGGCTAATATAGGCAGAGTATAGGTAACGAGCCTTAGCTAGACAATAGCGTGACTCGACAGTAACGAATGACCTGGACAGTAAGGACTTACTTAGACGGAAGGACTTATGTAGACAGTACGGACTTACTTAGACAGTAGGGACTTACTTAGACAGTAAGGACTTACTTAGACGGAAGGACTTATGTAGACAGTACGGACTTACTTAGACAGTAGGGACTTACTTAGACAGTAAGGACTTACTTAGACGTGAGGACTTACCTAGACAGTAAGGACTTACTTAGACGGAAGGACTTATGTAGACAGTACGGACTTACTTAGACGGAAGGACTTATGTAGACAGTACGGACTTACTTAGACAGTAAGGACTTACTTAGACAGTAGGGACTTACTTAGACAGTAAGGACTTACTTAGACGGAAGAACTTTCCTAGACAGTAAGGACTTACTTAGACAGTAGAGACTTATGTAGACAGTAGGGACTTACTTATACGGGAGGTCTTACCTAGACAGTAGTAACTTACTTAGACGGAAGGACTTACTTAGAAACTTACTCAGACAATATGACTTACCTAGACAGTAGGACTTACCTAGATATCACCAGTTTATAGACATCATTTGTCTTACATATACACCAAGTAGCCTTACCTATAGACATTAGTCACTTGACACATACCTGATGCAGGATACTTAGACTAAACAAGCTTTATATATGTCTATATTTAGATGTTATTACTGGCTATAATTGACATGACACGTGCAGGTGACAATATTAATGACACATCTTAATGCTTCTCTTATTGTATTAGCATTGTTAGAAATAGTTAATAACATAATGGAGCCATTTTTATGACGTAGTATATATGTACGCGCCAATGTGTGTATATTCACCTATATATATGTGGGGGTGTCTGTGTGTGTTTATAGTATATATATATATATATATACACACACACACACACACACACACACACACACACAC
>JALWFW010000054.1 GCA_027013865.1 Polyangiaceae bacterium
GCTCGTCTAATGCCCTTCACCATCGGCGTTGTTTTGGTGGCAATGATGTTGGTGGTTCTTCTGAAAGGAAGGTCATCGAAGGGTACTTGCAGCTACGATCACGTTTATAGGAAGGTCACATGCAAGGTAAAACACCTGGAGGCCATTCCCGACGACATTCCGAGCGGTGCCCTGGTGCTCGTCTTTGGCAATAAACTGGACAAAGCCGAGAATTCCTTCGGGATTTTAGAGCCTTCCAACTTCAGTCAGCTCAGCCGCGTTCAGGATCTGCAGTTGGTTAAATGCGGCATACACGAGATAAAGCCGGGTACGTTCGCCGAGCTCAGCTCCTTGCGGCGTCTGGATCTGAGATATAACAGGATCGAGAGCGTATCCGAGTTGACATTCCGAGGCCTGAAGAACCTAGAGTACCTGTATCTGTCCAACAATCCGATCACACATCTGGCTGACTTCACGTTCAGGGGCATTCGCATCGAGAACCTCATCTTGGCCAACAATCCTGCCTTGTCGCAGATATCTAGCAAGGCTTTCGCGGGCGCCATTCTCAAGAACCTTGTCCTCAACCGATGCAGTTTGTCCGAGCTGGCAACCGAGACGCTTTGGCACATCGGAGACTCTCTGGAAGAGCTGCATTTGACCAACAACGTCCAGCCTTTAGTGCTGCCCGACGCCGTCTTCAAAGGCCTAAACTTACGAGTACTCAACCTCGATGGTAACGGACTGACCGATGCGGACTTCCTGGATGACGTCATAGCTGAAGAGATCAGTCTCGACGATAATCCACTCGGTGAAGTGGATTTCGATGATTCTAACAAATTTCTCAACATCAAGCGGCTGTCGTTGGGCAACATCAAACTGACCGAGTTGTCGAGGGAAGATTTTTCCAAGCTGCTAAACCTCGAAGAGTTGGACCTGGAGCAGAACCAACTCGTTTCGCTGAACGCCTCAATTTTCGGCAAGCTCACCAAACTGAAGATATTGGACGTATCCGGTAACGAGATCAGGATCATAGAAGGCGATTTCAGCGTTCACCTTCCTGCGTTGCAGTCGCTCTTCTTGGATGACAACAAACTGGAGACGCTGCCAGCTGAATTGGAACCGTTCTTTTCCCGTCTCGAGACGCTGACGCTGCACAACAATCCGCTGCACTGCAACTGCGAACTGCAGTGGTTGGCCGACTGGATTCCGCACCACTCGACCGTACTGCACAACAAACACGACCTGAGATGCGCCACGCCAGAACCCGTCAACTTCACCGAGGATCCCGACCAACAGTTCCAGTGCCGGAAGCCGGTCATCCTGAATGCGACCTTCGACTCGGATGGCGTCAGCTTGGTGTGCACCGCAGAAGGAGATCCGCCACCGACGGTGTCGTGGCTTGGATCCGACGAATCTCTGGCGACGTCGACGCGACCAACGGCGTTCGACAGAAGAAACTTGCAAACCAAATGTACGATAGCCATTGCGAAGGAGAACAACTACACGTGTACAGCAAGCAACGTTGCCGGCAACGATAGCGTTATAATTGATACGAAAAAAATCCCGACGTCGGGGATGAAGTTCGTCTACCAGTCGCAAGAAATAGAAATATTAGAGACTCCACAAGGATTCTTTATCACAGCCATGCTTCTGGCGTTGCTTGGTTATATATTCAGAAATTCGAGTTAAAAGCAAGCAATTTATAAACATTATACAACATCTGTTAT
>JALWFW010000055.1 GCA_027013865.1 Polyangiaceae bacterium
TAAACCGATAAAAGGACATCGTTGCTGTTGTTATGCTGTTTGTGTGTGCGTGCGTGCGCGTGTTTGTGTGTGACAGAGAGTATTTTGTTGTATGCACGCATACGTACACACACACACACACGCACACACACACATATATATATATATATACACACACACACACACACATATGGCAGTGGTGTGTCACAAAGCAGGACAGCAGAGACACGCAGAACAAAGAGAGAATCATTTTATCGCCGACCGTAGTTGAGCCGTTGTTGACCAGCACCGGCAGTTGAACGACCTGTGTGTCCTCGATAACGGACAGCACAATATCTGTTAGCTAATAGCGGGCCCTAGTACAGCTAATCCGAACATCCTAGTAAGCCATAAACATCAACCTACTGTATGTATAAATCACTGTCAGAAAATACGACTGCTGGCGCGTGCATGCACCGCAGTACGAGATACAGATGTGCGGACAGGCAGGCACAGATGAACCGCTTCCAAAAACCAGAACAATAAAAAAATAAATGAAAACAAGAAATGGGCATTAAAAGTAATGTATCGCCCGGTTTCTAGATACTTATAAAACATTTCTTCGCTGTACTTGGTATCTGTATTTTATGCAAACATTTGAACAATCACACAGACAGACAGACAGACAGAGAGGATGGCAGCTGCCACAGATCAAGGTCGCTGTGCGTGTTTCCATTTATCGTGTCAACAAAGCTTAAATAAAAAGGCGGGAAATATGTCAACCATTACTGGCCCGATTACAACAACAACAACAACAGTGACGCAACAGAAGTGGAATATTCCCAAAATATTGGGGTTTTTCCACGAATTATCGCATATATTAGTTACACAGCAACCGGTTATACTGCCTTAAAATAAATATCAGAGAATGGTTATTTTTTATAATAACCTGTTTTAGTACGATATTTTAGTATCTGTCGATGTGCTGTATGGCCGAGAGTGGTATAATTTAATGATTTTACGTTTGTACGCAGATTAACAAGCGATATATCGATCAGTAACCGACAGAGATAAGGCGGCACACGAAATGTCAGCCAATAATCAACATCCGGCCGCCATTATGGGACATGACATCCTGTCGCGGGTAGAGGATGTCAACAACCAGGGATGTGTGAGGAGGGGGGGGGGCATTATGTGTGACTGCGCGCGTGTATGATTTCGGTGCATGCACGGTTCGCGTTACATGTGGACCACTGGTACAGCGTTCTATTCTGAACGAGTGAAAAAATGCACTGAAACGAGATCGGCAAAACGAGAGAGAAGTTTGCGGCACATTTTTACCCGCCCACAAAATACAGCCTCGTACCCTCAAACAACACCGCATTAGCATATGTAAATATTATGCTCATCCGTTCGGAAACCATCGATTTAGCTCGGTTTTTCCCCGCGTTTCCCCCATATTCGTTTTGTTTTTAATGATTTTTATTATCCGCAGAAACATCGGACGTTTTGTGAGCGGTATTCAGACAGGCAGGTGGTTCAGGAACGACGGGGCACATCGAGAAGTTATCACCTAAGTACACAGGGGTCACTCGCAGAGGAGTTACCACTGACAACAACTGACCGGCTAGCGAGAACGCCGAGGTTTTATCACCAGATTCTAGCTACGATTAACATCTGGATAGGAGTTAGCATCCGGTTTTGCTTTTCTTTTTTCTTCTTTTTTTTCTTTCGGAACAGATTCGGT
>JALWFW010000056.1 GCA_027013865.1 Polyangiaceae bacterium
ATCTCTCCACCCGCGCCCAGAAACGCGGCAAACCCCCCCTCACAGCCCGCAAACTCGCCGCCGCCGGCCCAGACCACTACCGCCACCCGCCCCGCCCCAAAAGCGGGTTTCTGCGTCCGACGCCCTTCCACGCGCGCCAATTCGACGTGCCGGTGGAGCGGATGATGACGCCCACCGAGAGGAAGAGAAGCATCTTCGCCACGGCGTGAGACACCATGAGGAACAGCGCGGCGTGCATGGCCATGGAACCCGTCAGAGACAGAGCCGTGAGCACCATGCCCATCTGACCCACGGAGGACCAGGCCAGAAGTTTCTTGGCGTCCTTCTGGGACAGGGCGGCGAGCTCACCCAGCACTGCCGTGAGAATGCCGAGGCCAAGCAGCATGTGGGCCACCTTCACGCCACCCACCACCTTGCCAAAGTAGGTGATGCCGAAGATGAAGTAGAAGAAGCGGATCAGAGCGTAGGCCGAAGCCACGCCCACCGCAGCCGAAAGGAGTCCGGACACCATGGAGGGCGCACCCTTGTAGGTGTCGGGCACCCAGGCGTTGAGGGGGAAGATCTCGGCTTCGAGGAGAAGTGGGATCATGAAGGATACCATGGCCACGAGAGCCGAACCGCCGGTCATGAGAGGCATCCGGCGAGCCAGGTCGGCCATGTTCAGCGTGCCCGTGGACCTGTAGACCATGGCTATGCCCACCAGGAAGAACACGGAGGCGGCGCCGGCCAGGACCAGGTACTTGAATGCGCCGCGGGCTCCTGCCCTGTTGCGCGACGCAGCCACGAGACCGTAGGTAGCCATGCCGGAGATCTCCATGAACACGAAGAAGTTGAAGGCATCACCCGTGAGTATCATGCCGTTGAGGGATCCCAGAAGCAGAAGCATGAGACCGTAGAAATACGGGCGCTTTGCCATGCCGTCCGTGAGCTGGAACAGGATGCCCAGGGTTATCATGCCCGTGACCAGGGCCACCATGCCCATAGACAGTGCGTCGACATAGAGATTGATGCCGTACGGAGGAATCCAGCCGCCAATGATGACCGGCGTACCACCCCTGACGGCCTCGGGAAGCAGCGTCAGGGCCCAAAGACCCAGGGCGCCGGACACAAGAAGTGCCAGATAGCCCGCGAGACGGCGCATCCACAGGCTGGAGACCAGCAGGAAGAATGCCGTAAACAGGGGCACCACTATGAATGATACTGTCCAGTTCATTCCACCACCTCCTCCTCTGTCTCGCCGCCAAGCTCGTCGGTTCCGTGGCTCTCCTTGTACAGAAGGGCCAGCACCAGCGCCAAGGCCGTGGTTCCCAGACCGATGACGATGGCCGTGAGAACCAGAGCCGAGGGCAACGGATCGGCATAAGCCGCGAATCCAGCCCCCTGCACCGTCGTGTCGATGATTGGCACCTTGGCTCCAGGATGCCATCCAGTTGCCACGAGGATGATGTTGACCCCCGTCTCCATGATGCCCAGGGCAAGGATGAGACGGAACACGTTCTTGAGGGTCAGAACACCGTAAAGACCAATGAGAATCAGAACGAATCCCAGGCCGTGATAGAAAAGCTCACCCATCACTCGGCCTCCTTGTCGAGGTTCATGACTATTCCACTCAGTTCGCTTCCCACCTTGATACCGACGAGTATGTAGATGAGAAGAATGAATCCACCGGAGAGCAGATCACCCAGGGAACCGGTTGCCAGGGGGTTCTTGAGGAAGGAACCGTACTTCACGAGACCCCAGAATCCCACCAGCACGTAGAGCATGCCAGCGGTTCCCTCTAACACCTTCACCCATGTATGGGAAGGCTTCCATGTGGAAGAAAGGAGCGCCAGAGCCGTACCTGCCGCAATCATGGCACCACCGGGGAAGCCGCCACCGGGTGTGAGATGTCCGTGAATAAAGATGTAACTGCCTGTAATTATTAAGAAAAACGCCACTAAAGGAATCGCGGCGCCAAGAATGGTACCGCTCTTGGCCCGGGTAAAGCGCCTGCGGTCGCCCAGAAGCAGGGCAATGGCCAGGGCTGCCGTGAAGAGCACCGTGACCTCACCCAGGGTGTCGAAACCGCGGTAGTTCACCACCACTGCCGTGACGATGTTGGCCGAACCGTCTTCGTAACCGCGGCCGCCGGGCTTAACGGTGTCGTTGTCCTGGGACACCGACTTGGAGAGGTAGGCCATGGACACCTTCGAGGGCACGCGCCTGTCGGTGAGGCCCCTACCGGCTCCCGGAGCCATGGCGTTGGCGTAGAAAAACCATCCGATTCCCAGCACTGCCAGGAGAGCTGCTGTCTGTCTCATCACTCGCCCTCCTTTCCCTGCTCAGGGCTGCGCCATTTGAGATAACCGGCGCGTGAAAGGATCCACAGGAACACCGCGGTGGACAGGCCTGCACCAACCACCGCCTGGGTCATGGCCACGTCCGCGCTGGACATGAACAGGAAGATGAGGGCCGCATGGAGCGAGACCACACCCTCGACGATGACGGCCGAGAGAAGGTCTTCGACCACCACCACGGCCACGGAGCCCAGCACCAGGGCAGCGGCCAGAAACACGTAAACCCACTGCATCAGCGTAAGATGAGGCATCATTCCACCTCCTTGGGGCGTTTTTCCACCTCGGAGTAGGCGTCTTCATGGGTGAGGACCATGGGTGCCCCGGCCCTGTAGGACGCCCGCGCCAGGTTGTGCGATGACAGCGGCGCACTCACTACGAGGAAGATAGCCATGATGAGGAGTTTGGGGATCCACAGGGGATGCATGATGGCCGCACCCACCAGAATGGACAGGAATCCGAGGGTGGTCGCCTTGGTGCCGGCCTGCAGACGGTTGAACACGTCGGGCATACGCACCACGCCAAGGGACCCCAGAAGCAGGAAGAGGGAACCGATACCCAGGAACACGTGTGCCAGATACTGCATCATATCCCCCTTTCGATGTATCTTGCCAGGGCGAGAACCATCACGAAGGCAAGGATGGAGTAAACCAGTGCTATGTCCAGAAGGTAGGCCTTGTTCATATCGAGGGCGAAAAGCACCATGATGCCAGCCACG
Source organism: Polyangiaceae bacterium (assembly GCA_027013865.1). Taxonomy (GTDB): domain Bacteria; phylum Myxococcota_A; class Polyangia; order HGW-17; family JALWFW01; genus JALWFW01. The sequence goes on from JALWFW010000056.1 coordinate 3,052, forward strand.
GACGAGGTCATGACGTCCACGGCCACGGCTCGGCTAGCTGCCTCGGGCCCGGCATACACACGCCACAGTGCCAAGAACACGGCCAGTGTGATAATGGCGTACCAGATGACCATGGGGCTCATTCCGAAAACCTCCTTACATGTTTGACGAATGTTTCAGCTACGAGTGCGGGATTGTCCAGTTCCTTCTCGGAGGGATCCACGCAGTGCACGTAAACGCTGTCATCGCGCACGTCCACGGACAGCGTTCCGGGCGTCAGGGTGATGGAATTGGCCACCGCCACCTTGGAGAGGGGGCGCTTGAGGGGCACGGGCACCTTCAGGATGGCCGGCTTGATGGGAAGGCGCGGATGGAGCACCAGGTAGGCCATGTGAACGTTGGCCTTGATGAGCTCCCACAGGAATACCGGCACGTACACCAGGAACCACAGGACGTGGACGGGGTTGAGCACGTTCGGGAAGTCCGGAATCGAGGCCATCCCGATGAATGCGGCCAGGGCGGCCACGATGAGCCCAGCCACCAGCTCCTGTGGTGCCAGTGACGACGTGAGCATCAGCCACACCAGGTAAGCCAGCACGAAAAGGTTGAGGAATTTCATACCCTTGGACATCTCACGACTCCTTTATCATATCCAATTCGTTCTCCAGGGAACGTATTCTGTCCTCTATGATGGAAAGCACCAGGGCGCAGGCCTCGTGAAGCTCGGGCCGGGCAAGGCGCACCTTCATGGATCTGCCCTCCTGGACCACCTCCACCAGGCCGAACTGGCGGAACATGGTCAGGTGTTTGGAGAGGGTGGCCCTGGACGTGCCAAGCTGCGTGGCCAGGGCGTCGAAGGTCATGAAACGCTCGGGGCTCAGGAGATACAGAAGCGCCAGGCGCGTGGGATTGGACAGCACCTTGAGCAGATTCGCCTGCATGGCGATTATCTCGCTTCTGTGAGGGGCACCGAACAATTCGTTACTGAATGAACGATTCATGACACGGCGATCATGCCGCCCACCCCACCCCTTGTCAAGCAAAGTTTCCAAATCTGGAATCTCGGAAACAGCGACGCGCGAGGGTGAAGCGTACATATGCCGGCCCGCAAAACCAGCCTGCGGGAAAACCGGGAGATGAAACAATGTCCCCAGGCGGAAACAGGCCCTTTCACGGCAGTTCCGGCAGGCCCAGTTCTCTGAGGTAGGTGTTGTGTCGGGCCCGCGCATCTTCTATTCTGCGCGTCAGTTCCGAAAGGGTCGCATGGACCTGCATCAGATCCACCTCTGGTTCCGGCCTGGTGATGCTCACATAACGCGTGATGTTGAGGTTGAAGTCGTTTTCTTCAATCTCTTCCATGCTCACGCGACGCGAGGCAAACAGAGAGCCGTTTGGCAGCTCTTCCTTTACCTCACGGCGGTACTGGTAAGTATCGACAATCTTACTGATATGCTCAGGCAGCAGGCGGTTTTGGCGCTTGCCCTTCTCGTACAGTTCGGCAGCGTTTATGAAAAGCACGTCGTCGAACTTCTTGCACTTTTTGAGCACAAGGATGCTGACAGGTATGCCAGTGGAGTAGAAAAGCTTGGCCGGCAGGCCTATGATCGTGTCAATGTTGCCGTCCTTGAGCAGTTTGGTGCGGATTTTCTTCTCGGTACCGCCCCTAAAAAGCACACCGTGAGGCAATATTATCGCCATGGTGCCATCCTTTGCCAGGAAATGAAAACCGTGCAGCAGAAAGGCAAAATCCGCCGCTGACTTGGGGGCGAGTCCGTAATCCTTGAAGCGGAAGTCCTTCTTCATCTCCTCAGTGGGCTTCCACCTGTAACTGAAGGGCGGATTGGCCACCACTGCATCGAACTCTATCTTTTTGGCAGGGTTCTCTTCGCGCAGGATGTCCCAGTCGTTGACCAGGCTGTCGCCGTGATGGATCTCGAACTCGGTATCCCGCACGCCGTGCAGCAGCATATTCATGCGGGCCAGGTTGTAAGTGGTGATGTTTTTCTCCTGCCCGTAGAGCTTGCCTATGCCTTCCTTGCCCATGTGCCGCCGTACGTTCAAAAGCAGCGATCCCGATCCGCAGGCAAAATCATACACCCGAGTCAGTTTCTCCCGTCTGCCAGTGGCAGGATCCTGGCTGTCCAGGGTCACAATGCCAGACAGTATGCTGGAAATCTGCTGCGGAGTGTAGAACTCACCCGCCTTCTTACCACTGCCTGCGGCGAACTGCCCGATGAGGTACTCGTAGGCATCACCCAGAAGATCCCGTTCTCTGGGAAATTCCGCCAGCCCCTCGGCTATCTTCTGTATGATGGTACACAGACGCTTGTTGCGCTCTTCGTAGTTTCTGCCGAGTTTCTCGGAGTCAAGATTTATCTCGGAGAACAGGCCCTGAAAGTTGCTGGAGAAGGATTCATTCTCGATGAACTTGAACCCTTTCTGCAGGGTTTTCAGGAGCTCTCCGTCCTGTGTGCGCGCCATCTCGGCGATGGAGCTCCAGAGGTATTCGGGTTTGATCACGTAATGTACCTTCCGGCGCATCATCTTCTCGAATACTTCGATGTCATCGGGGTTCTGCTCATACCATACCACCAGCGGCGAACGGCGGTCGTCTGGCGACGTCTGAGGCCAGTCAGAACCCAGTTCCTTTTTCGCGGCCTCCTCGTAGCTGTCCGAGAGATAGCGCAAAAACAGGAATGACAGCATGTAGTCCCGAAAATCGTCCGCATTCATTGAGCCGCGCAGCTCGTCGGCTATGGCCCAAAGCACCTTGCCAAGGCGAATCTGGTCGTGTTCGGTCATCCCTAAACCTCCGATTTTTCAATTTTTGGAAACGACTGTGGCTTAAAGCGGTAATCTTCCATAAAATTATTTAATCCTTTATGAAATATCTCTTTATTCTCCGACATCAATCAATCTCTCCATCTATGATTCTCCATGCCCTGTAATAGACATCACCAAAACGTCCAATTGCTTGTTGCCATTCGTATTGCGACAGTGATATAAGGCGTTGGCGAATTTTTGGTAACGGCTCTTCAGTCTGTGGTTTGATGACACTAGCCAAGGGCGTTGCAGCACGACGAGGTACACCGAGCAGACGCAAGGAAATAGCCTCATCAGTTGCTACACCATAGTACACCTGTGACGGTAAATTGACCAAACTTTTGCGTTCATCATCTGAAAGATTCGATGTTGTGATAGCTAGCAACGCGCTTAATCCCCACGAAGAAGTTTGGGCAAGCTTACCGAACAAATTTTGTCCACACTTCGTGAGTGCCGTTACTTTATCCTTACTTTTGAAATATCGCTCTGCTATAGTTTTCAATTCTTCTCCATTAACCCAATCTTTTATGATTCGTGCAAGTTTATCCCCATCGGGCTTTTTCCCGCCTAATACAGCCCTTAGGTTGTCACGAAGCTCAGGGACCCCAAGGAGCACGCCCATCATTTCCTGCAAAGTATTGTCTCCATTCCGGAACAGTCGCTCACGATCCCAGGAATCGGGGCCTAAATTACCTTTGTTATCCAATACCGTGCGAATACTTTGCAATGAAAAACCAGTGCTATCTACCAATTTCAAAGGCTGTCCCGGTCGACGCATATCATCAACATAACGGCGAACCCCTCCAAGCAAACGGCGTGCTATCTGACTGTTTCTTGTGCGAAGTTTTTCAAATCCCAATGTACCGCGTAGCACCTGTTCAATCTGATCGGCAAAGTTATCCGGTTCACCCATCTGCCTATAGGTATGCACGAGATATTGCAAAAAACTCGACCATTCAGGATGATTGTAAACAACACCTCCCAAATTAGAAAGCTTATCTGCAGCTGATTGTGCAAGCTCAATAAGAGCCGAATTGAGATCACCAGTTTGTTTATTGATAAATTTTTTGCGTTTTTGAATTTCTTCATCATCTTTGGCTACGACGGTTACGATACCAAGCTGCCCCTGAGAAACACGCCCTGCACGTCCTGCGATATTCCAAAAGTCTTCCGGGGGCATAGGTTGAGAAGATTTACCTGAAGGGTAATGCGTTGAAGCCATTACAACACCACTTACCGGAAAGTTAACCCCTTGGGCAATGGTCGTAGTGGCTACCAAAACTTCAAGTTCTCCTTTTTCAAACAGCCACTCCATTAGTATTCGTATCTCTTCGGGTAGCCCTCCATGATGCACACCGATGCCGTGAGACAAAAGATCAACCAGCAAAAAATCCTCACCCAGCTCAGCCGCTACATAATCCCTGACAAACTCTACATCCCTCGATATGGTACGAGAGTGTTTAGATTTAATCTTTTGTGCAAGTTTCCAAACATAATCGGGTCGGCTGTGCATCGCGATGACTGGGCCGCGAGCTTTGAGTTTTCTCGTCGTAATTGCTGCTAATGTACCCGTATCTTTGGCTTGGGAGTATGTCTTGGCTAACGCTTCATCTTTCCCAAGCAAAAAAGCTTCATCCACCACGATACTTGGACGCGTAGTATGCACTGTTTCAAGCACAAGGCTGTAATCATGGCTTTGCCCTTTTATTATTCCTTCATCTTTGGGGCTGACAATACAAATGGCTCGGTCGTTAGGTTGCCAATCTACACCGATGCTAATGTCTTCGGAATTTTGACCGCCTAGCCAACGCGCTACTTCCCCAGCATTTTCAATAAAAGGTGTTAGCAGTAAAAACTGGGCATTCTGGCATTCTCTATTGATCGTGGCCAGTAACAGCTCTAAACGCAATCCCCGTGTAGGATCCTGGATATTGTGTGCCTCATCAACCACTACCAGACTCAACGGACGGCCGATCTTTTCTTCCCACCCCTGGCGTATCATCAAATCAAATTTTTCAGGTGTAACTACAAGGATTCGAAACTGTGCCTCATCCTGCGATTCCGTCAACACTTTCGCTTCGACACTATCGATATCCATGGCCGGGCTCACCCGCTCTACTACCAAACCAAGCGGTTCAAAATCTCGCCGCAATTGACGTGTCACCTGGTTAACCAATGTCCGCGTAGGAACCAGATATGCCACCCAGCCTTTACGATCCTCAAACTGATTGAGTGCTTGCAGTATTCTAAACTGTGCAACGAGTGTTTTACCGCTGGATGTCGGGAGACTCACCACGACCGCCTCACGGCTGGAGCCCAGCAAACCCTTCTCTGCCAAAGCCCGCCGTTGTGGAGGCAAGACATCAAACAAAGCGCGGTCTCCCCGTCCACGATCAACTAATGCACGCACAAACTGTGTAACCCGTGAATTGACCTTGCGCGTGACCGTCCATAACGCATTCTCAACCATTTGCTCGGCAGCATAAGAGAGCAACCGTGCAAACGATTCCAGATCAATCAGTCGTGCCGCCTCACACGCTTCTATAGCTCTATCGAAATGAATATCCAAAAGAGGCTGGATCTGATAATTTCCTTCAACCACACCATCGGTAATATAATGAGCTAGCACGTCTGCGGCTTTAGCTAGATGATAAATTGCGATCAACTCCAGCGCACTGCGTTTGGCTTCCAACGGCTCAAATTGCTGCAGATAGTCGCGCTCAAACTCTTCCTGTGCATTACGCAACGCCGCGACCCGTTCCAACACCGCATCACGGTCACTCCATCCTTTTTTGCGAACCAGCCGAAGCCATACGTCTATGATGGTTGCTCGACACCGTTTACCCCATTCTGTCGAATTTAGTGGAAGATTCGGCCACCTCCCCTCTTCTTCCAAAGCTCTTAACCATCGTGCAGCATCCGCTCCACGGTCGCCCAAAACGGCCAAGACTGAGGCACGCAATAAATGATTTCCTGCATCCATAGCACTTTGCGGTAAAGGCAAAACTCGAAGTAAACGAAAAGCTTCCATTGCTGTTTGGCGAAATAGTTTCAACCGCTCTGGATCGTCATCGAGACGATCTATTTTTAGATCAAAAACGGCAAGTTCTAATGCGGTGGCTATCTCCTTGAGCAAGACAGTATCAAATTCCGACAATTCCCGCCCCATCTCTTTATAAAATTGCACACGATCGGCCTCTTTTAGTGCCTTCTTTCGTTTCTCTTCCATTGCATCTAGCAGCCAGTGACTCATCCCACACCTTCCTGCTCGATGGCCTGCGGCAACTTATCTATGGTCCAGGGTAGATAAAGCGCTATTAGGTGGCAGTGTGTAGGCTCTTCGAGGCTGCTTGCCAGTTGGGAACCCTGTATTTTTAGATCAGACTCTCTAGGTTTTTGATCACGCACCAAAACCCCAAAGAGCACTAAGTCACGTAACCCAGAATCAAAATAGCGTACACAAGCTATATTAAAGGCTAGTTCATACTCTGTTTTCTTTACCCGATGTAAAAGCCATTTCATGAGTTGATCAATTATCTCATTATGTTCAGTAAGTTTTTCAAGTTGATGGACCATACCGCTTTTACTATTATACATAACTTGAGGAGGAGACTTAGACTCCGACGAAGACTTTACTTCTCCCAGTGCTAGCCTAAACGAGTTCCCTTGTTTCTGAAATCCTACAATATCAGCACCAGGCAATGACGCATTTGGATTACGTTTGTCGCGTACCATATTCCAGGGGAAAATGACATTATAATCTCTTTCCAATACTGCTTCAGCCAAAGCCTCGCCTACCGCCCAATTACGCATTTCCGATCCTTTTGTTTCCAGGATCTCTTCAAGCGTTTTTTGCCCCATACCTGTAAGACTCAAACTGTATAGATGTTCTGTGAAAGCTTGCTCGCCTTCTTCATCATTTAGTCGAGAAGCCACCGGACCCTGGAGAAATTCGATTAATTCTTCGCTATCTAGGGCACGTTTGCCCTCCCATGAGACACTTCCTTCTTTTGAGTAAAAAACTTTTTCCCAGATCATCTCCGCACCTCATCAAGGGAGGGGAAAAGCTGTTGCATCAGGCCTTTTTTGTGCTGTCTCAGGGCCTCGAGGCGCTTTTCTTCGGCACTGATCAGATCGTCCAGGGACGTCAGGAAGTCAGCTATTTTCTGCTGTTCGGGGGGTGAGGGGAGACAGAGCTTTAACCGCTTAATGTCAGCACTATTGACTGAATCAAAAGTTCCCCCTTGAGAAATATTTGACCATTTAGGCTCAAACCAAAGAAGCCATTGATAAAGAAATTCTTGTGAAGTGTTTTTTAGTGAACGTATTGCAGCTAAACCTCTACCAAGGCAAGCATGATGTATAGATTTTGCAATAGTCCCGACAGGAGCCCTGACACTTAACAATATATCACCAGGAAAGCACTCTTTTGTAATTTCAGAAGTAAAAATTCTTGGGTAAGATAGCCTTTCTTTTATATCTGCATTACCTTGTAATAAAGGAAGGCCTATATTTTGATCATTATAAGCAGATGATTTAGGAGATGAGCCCATAGATATGTTGCAAACCTCCCCCAGGCGTTTCACCTCCCACGGGCCGGCATCGCGAAACTCCGGAAACCTGAGGCGGGGGGTGGTCTCGCCTTCCCGGGGAAATAGCTGTTGCATCAAACCTTTCTTGTGCTGTTTCAGGGCCTCCAGGCGTTCCTCCTCGGCGCTGATCAGATCGTCCAGGGACGTCAAAAAGTCAGCTATTTTCTGCTGTTCGGGGAGGGAGGGAAGGGGAACTTTAAAATTTTCAAATTCTTGTCTTGACAAATAAGCAATCGTTGTACCTGTAGACAACGCATTCAACCTATCTTTTGAATGGCTCATTAAGTAATAAAGAAGCCTCACATCCTCAGATTTTTTTGGTTTAAGTCCAATGAAAGTTTGGTTTGTGACTAGTTCATTTTCGACAATAGCACAGCGTCCTAAATCAGCACTACAAGAAACCAAAAGAGTACTTTTAGGATAGACTTTTAAATTCATCTTTTTAATAGTCTCTTTTGTTACACCTTGATTTGTTTTGGATTTCGACAAATACATTCCATCAAAGTCCTCGATCCTACACCAAGGTATATCACCTGTTAAATCTTTTGGTTTATCTCTCATAGGAACAATAAAATCATCGATTATTTCACTGAGGCGTTTCACCTCCCACGGGCCGGCATCGCGGAACTCCGGAAACCTGAGACGGGGGACAACTGTCTTTTTCTTCTCCTCAGGCATCTTCATACACCTCCAGCCCTGAGATTTCGCGTCCTTCGGCCCTGCGGCGCAAAAGCGGAATGAGGTCCTGCATCAGTGCCTCCTCGGCCCTGGCCCGGGCCTTCCAGCCCAAACCCTTGGGCATAAACAGGTCGCTCAGGGCGTCGGGATCGAAAATATAGCGGTCAAGGATGCGGTCGATGAAAGCCTCGAGCGCCTCGGCCGGCAGGTCGTGTTTCTGGGCAATGCGTGCCAGCTCTTCGGCCTGGCGCCTGGCCTTGAATTCCTCGTAGCCCCGGCGCACTTCTGCTTCGCTCAGGCCTTCGCCCTCTTTGAGGGTGGCAATGTATGCCTCGAGATCCTCGCGCTCGTCCATGAGCCTGGCACTGGAAGCCAAAAGCCCCACCAGCTGCTCGCGGGTCATCTTCCGCCTCTTCGGTGCCTTCTGGCTGAAGCGGGCGATGAGCTTCATGATGTAGTCGTAATCGATGAGGGCCGAGTCGAACAGCACGAATTCAAAGTCTATCTGGTGTATGGGATCGCCGGGGTCATCCCTGCGCTTTCTGCTTTCTTCCTGCAAACGCCTGGCTGTCTCGAGATACTGGGCCGAGAAGGCGCGCAGGTCGTCACGGGGCATGAGTTCTTCGATTTTCTCTTTCTGATCTTCGGTAAGATCAGTGTACTGGTCGAGCTGGGTAACAAGGCGGCGCACCTCCTTGAAGTGCTCGATGAATCCCGCACGTGCCTCGTCACCCCTCAGATTGGACACTTCCTCGGGGCGTGCCTCGAGCCCGTAAGACGCCATGAACTGCCTGAGCTTTTGCGTGGCTGCCTCCAGCTTTTCGATGACCACTGGCGCGGGATCCACCAGCCAGATTTCCTTGGCCCGCTCTGGCGCCTCGCCTGAGAAGAGCGCGATGGCCTCGTCCACGGCTGCCTTCTGGGCACGGAAGTCTAGGATGTTGCCGTAGGGCTTGTTGCTGTTCAGCACGCGGTTGGTGCGAGAGAAGGCCTGTATGAGGCCGTGATACTTGAGGTTTTTGTCAACGTACAGGGTGTTTAAGTACTTGGAATCGAACCCGGTGAGCAGCATGTCCACGACGATGGTGATGTCTATTTTCTTGGTATGGGGCAGATCGCTGTCCGGGTATTTGTGATCCTTGATGCGCTTTTGAATGTCCTGGTAGTAGCCGTCGAAGTCGGCCAGCTTGTGGTTCGTACCATAGCGCGCGTTGTACTCGTCTATGATCTCGGCCAGTGCTTCCTTCTTGCGGCCGGGCTCGACCTTGTTGTCTGCCAGCTCCTGGGGCAGGTCTTCCTGGAGCTGGGCAACGTCACGGTTGCCTTCTGCAGGGGGTGAGAACACGCAGGCGATGTTGAGCGGCCTGAAGTCCTCGTCTTCTTTGGCCCGTTCGGCCTGGATCTGCCCGAACAGGCGGTAGTATTCGATGGCGTCGTCTATGGAGGCAGTGGCAAAGAGCGCGTTGAACATGCGCCCGTTGGTGGCACCTTCGTGTTTGTCCAGGATTGCCTCCACAACGGCCCGCTTGGTAAGGGTCTCGCCCGGTTTTACGGCCGCGCCCTCGGGTTTGTAGTAGTCCACATGGAAGCGCAACACATTGCCGTCGTCTATGGCGTGGGTGATGGTGTACGCGTGAAGCCTCTTGCCAAAGACATCGGCCGTGGTCACCATGCGAGCCTCGGTGCCCTCGATGGTCCTGTAGGTGGCGTTCTGCTCGAAAATCGGCGTGCCAGTGAATCCAAAGAGCTGGGCTTTGGGGAAGAATTCCCTGATGGCTCTGTGATTTTCGCCAAACTGAGAACGGTGGCACTCGTCGAAGATGAACACGATGTGTTTGTGGCGGATGGATTCGAGACGCTGGCGGTACTGCCTGCGGCCCGAGCCACCCAGCGCAAGGCCCAGTTTTTGGATGGTGGTGACGATGACCTTGTTTTTATAGTCGTCCGAAAGCAGTTTTTCCACCAGGCTTTCGGTATTGGTGTTCTCCTCTACACATTCGGGCTGGAATTTGTTGAATTCTTCCCGGGTCTGTTTGTCGAGATCCTTGCGGTCGACGACGAATAGCACCTTGTCGACGTCTGGGTTGTCCTTGAGGAGCGTTGATGCCTTGAAAGAGGTCAGTGTCTTGCCGCTGCCCGTGGTGTGCCAGATGTAGCCGTTGCCCCGGTTCTCGTGGATGCAGTCGACTATCGCCTTGACTGCATAGATCTGGTAGGGCCGCATCATCAGAATCTTGCGCTCGGTCTCGACGAGTACCATGTAGCGGCTGATCATCTCCGCAAGGGTGCACTTGGCAAGGAAGGCATCGGCAAAGTCGTCGAAGTTGGTGACTTTTTTATTGTCCGGGGTGGCCCAGCGGTATACGGGCAAAAAGCGTTCATCAACATCAAAGGCGAAGTGTTCGCTGTTGTTATTGGCAAAATAGCAGGTTTGACTGCGGTTGCTGACGATGAACATTTGCACGAAACACAGCAGACTGTTGGTGTATCCATTCTTCGGGTCGTTGCGGTAGTTTATGATCTGCTGCATCGCCTTACGTGGCGAGATATCCAGGGATTTCAGTTCTATCTGCACCAGCGGAAGGCCGTTTACCAGCAAGATGACGTCATAGCGGTGATAACTGCTTTTTGTGTTCATGCGCAGCTGGTTGACCACCTCGAAGCTGTTTTTGCACCAGTCTTTGAGGTTGACCAGCTGGTAGTGAAGAGGCGTGCCGTCATCGCGCATGAAGGTGTTGTTGTTCCTGAGGCGCTTGGCGTTTTCAAAGACGTTGGGAGTCACTATCTCTTCCAGAAGACGCTCGAATTCACTGTCGGTGAGTTTCACCCGGTTGAGTGATTCGAACTTCTCGCGGAAGTTCCGTTCGAGCGCTTCCCGGTTTCGGATGTCAGGGCGGTAGGTGTACTTGAGCCCTTCAAGCTTCTCAATCAGTTTGTTTTCTATTTCCTGCTCTTTGGTCCTGTGTATGCTCATGGTTGCCTAGCTCCGCCTGAACCAGAGTAAAGTGGCACTACTCTATGAATAGATGGCAATCTATCCTACCGGTGGTCTGCTGTAAAGCGTTCATGCTGATCGGCTCAGGGCATACAAGTCTATTTTCATGCATCAGTTTCCATCAAAAGAGTTCCTGGTCGAATTAAAACATTTGTCCTGGTTTTGGGAGTGTCCCAACTGAAAGTCCTACGGTTCTGAGAATCGTAGGCGCATCGATAACATCTAACCAAGTAATGACAGAAAAAAATTATCAACAGAACACTAAAGCGTACTTTTGGAATGTATGGCGTCGTATAGTAAACACCCCAACCCTGCGGAAGTACTGAATGTAATAACACGTCTTGAATCAACGAACCTAAATCAGGCAGCAAAATTCAAGAGGTAGGATTCAGTCGTCATCAATTAAATTGCTGGGGCGATAGGGATTTCTACCCCATCCAGTGTACCAACTGAAGAAGATTATTCCCCATAGCATTACCACCAGAAAGAATAGTAACATTTTGGTATGCCACGAGGGGGACGACTGTTCTTCCTCCAGTCTTATACCGCCTTTTTTGATGTAAGCAGAGACGCAGCGCTTGAATTCCAGGGTTCCCGGGCTGTAATCCGCCCTGCAGTATGCCTGGGCGCGTTCCATGACAGTATGACGGTGCTGGTGCTCTTCAGGTGAGGCTACCACAGGGACAGGGAACAGAAAAACCGACAGATAGGTCAATACCCCAACCACCATGATATGTCTGCTGAAATGGTATGCCATAAGGTGACCGGACAGTGTGTCAGTACTCTTCCACCCTCACAACCAGGGCGGTTATGTTATCTTCTCCGCCAGCCTCGTTTGCTGCAGCAATAAGCTTTTCGGGAAGCTCGTTAACATCCTGGGTTTCCAGGCAGATTCTCAAAATATCCTCATCTGAGATCATGTCATTGAGTCCGTCAGAGCAGAGCAGATAGAGATCTCCGAGTTCCGGATAGATTATCGTGGCATCGATGGCCACCTGGGGTGAAGGGCCCATGACACGGCTCACCACGTTGGTCTTGGCGCTGCCCTGGGATACGGCTTCCTCTCTGGAGATACCCCTCATTCGTGCCATGTCGTTGACAAAGGAATGATCCTCCATGATGAGTTCCAGCCGTCCTTCCCTCACCCGGTAAAGGCGGGAATCCCCCACGTGAGCCACCACCGCGTAGTCATCCTCGAAATAGATGCTCACCACGGTGGTGCCCATGCCCTTCTTGGCAGGATCGGCCTCCCCCTCGGTGTATACCGTGTGATTGGCATATGCGATGGCACTTTTCATACGAAGCAGTGAGGACGTCAGGGCATCGAGCCGAATGGGCCAGACATGGAAGAACTCCGAAGCCGTCTGTTCATAGAATCTGGATATGGCCTCCACAGCCAGTTTGCTGGCCACCTCCCCTGAAGCATGCCCTCCCATACCGTCGGCAACTATGCCAAGTGGAAATTCCGTTGGAAGGTACAGTGTGTCCTCGTTGTGATCGTGGGTCTTGCCGATGTCTGTCTCTCCAGCAAACCGCACTCTGAGATTTCCAAATGGGAATGACGTACTCATGCGCGCCATTTTACTATGATGTTAATCATATGCAAGAAACCACACACAGCACCCGCAGGGCAACCGAGTTTTGGGCTTACAGGCCATCCAGGTTTGCCAGAGCCCCACGCCCGTATGCCTAAGGCGGACAACCCTGTCCAAAAAGTGTCCAACTTAGCCGGGATGGACCGGCGTTCAGACAGACCGCATGTGGTTTAGTGCTCAAAAGTACTTTAATTTCAGTGTGTTATGCACGCCAAATTCAGACCACCACCCCTGGCACGCATATTGCATAACCCCTCCCATGACTGAACCCTAGGAGACACGAGGATCCCCCGGCTAGGTGCCGAGCGCTCGCACCGTGCCGGGCAGGTGGTGGAGGAACCTTGCCCCTAAAATCCCACCGGAAGCACCGGCGGGACAGGCAGGGGCTTATCCTGCGGTTCGGATTTTTGGCCGGTGTGACGGCGGGGGTGGGCCCTTCTTTGAATAGGACAGTTTAGGTCTTGCGGTAAAGTGCTGTAATATCAAGGGGTTACCACGTAACACCAAATGCTGTGGCGGAGTGTGTGGAGCGTGCCGCAAAGGCCGCAGCACCAGACAGGGGCTCTTCCAGGGGTTAGGCTTGCGGCAGGTGTAACTTGGCAGGTGTTTTGTCAAGTTTTGGGGATTACGGGCCATCCAGGTTTGCCAAGGCCCCACACCCGTATGCCTAAGGTGTCCCCAAGACTGTCCAAAAAGTGTCCAACTTAGCCGAGATGGGCTGGTGTTCAGACAGACCACCTGTGGTGTGGTGCTAAAAAGTACTTTCATTTCAGTGTGTTATGCGCGCCAAATTCCGACCGCTGCCCCTGGCACGTATATTGCATAACCCCTCCCATGACTGAACCCTAGGAGACACGAGGATCCCCCGGCTAGGTGCCGAG
>JALWFW010000057.1 GCA_027013865.1 Polyangiaceae bacterium
GGGTGCGTGGTAGGCCTTCCTGGCTGGACATGCTTTCGCTTCAAGAACAGGTGACACTGATTCATTGCCCCAAGAAGGTTATCCCTCGGGTGCTGCGGCCTTTGCGGCACGGCCCACACGCCTCGCCACAGCGTTTGGCGTTGCGCGACAACCATTTGATATTACAGCACTTTACCGCAAGGCCCAAAATCGTCCCATCTAAAGAAGGGCCCACCTCCGCCGTCACACCGGCCGAAAATCTGAACCGCTGGATAAGCCCCTGCCTGTCCCGCCGCTCTTACGGTGGGATTTTCGGGGCAAGGTTCCTCCACCACCTGCCCGGCACAGTGCGAGCGCTCAGCACCCAGCCGGGGGATCCTCGTGTCTCCTAGGGTTCAGTCATGGGAGGGGTTATGCAATATACGTGCCAGGGACAGTGGTCGGAATTCGATACGCACAACATATTGAAATAAAAGGACTTTTAGACGCAACGCCACAGGAGGTCTGTCTGAACACCAGCCCATCCCGGCCAAGTTGGACACTTTTTGGACAGGGTTGGCCGCCTTAGGCATGGGCGCGGGGTTCTGGCAAACCTAGTTGGCCCGTAATCCCCAAACTCGGTTGCCCTGCGGCCTCTGTGGTCTCCTGCTTGCGCAGAACGTGATGATCAGCTAAAATCGGCGCCCTGAAGGAGGCGTATATCATGGCTACGGTGGTTGCCCTGACCAATCTCAGAATAATATGCAGTCTCAAGGATTCCTACGTATGCCGGGGAACCATCCGCATATCCGACGGGAAGATACTCGAGGTGGCAGAAGAGCCAGGGCCCGACGATGTCATAGTGGATATGGCCGGACGTGTCGCGCTACCCGGACTCGTGGTGGGGCATCATCACCTGTATTCGGCCCTGGCCCGTGGCATGCCCGCTCCTGCCCGCACTCCGTCGAACTTCGTGGAGGTACTCGAGTACGTATGGTGGGTACTCGACCGTGCCCTTGACGAGGAATCCATTCGCATGAGCGGATATGCCGGCCTTCTGGGAGCCGCACGCCTGGGAATCACCGGAGTCATCGATCACCATGCATCCCCGAACCTCATCGACGGGTCCCTGGATCTCCTTGCAGAGTCCTTCAGGGACATCGGCATACGCGGCCTTCTCACATACGAGGTTACCGACAGGGGAGGCCGGGAGCGTGCCCGGGCCGGAATCCGCGAGAACGTGCGATTCATCGAAGCCCACCGGAACGATCCCATGCTCCGGGGAACCATGGGTGGGCATGCTTCCTTCACCATGTCAGACGAGACCCTGGACGAGATGGCTGCCGAATGCAGCCGTCTGGACACTGGCCTTCACATTCACGTTCTGGAGGATGCCGCAGATCGCAGCGCCTCTGAGGAGAGATACGGAGCCGATCCCCTGACACGCCTGTCAGAGCGCGGCCTTGTGAGGCAAGGTTCCATCCTGGCCCATCTCGTGCATGCCACACCGGAGGAACTTCAGATGGTGGCGGATTCCGGAGCCCTCATGGTGCACAATCCCCGTTCCAACATGAACAACAGGGTAGGGCACGCAGCAGTGGAGCCGGGTTGGATTTTGGGTACGGACGGCATAGATTCCAATATCATCGAGGAGTCCAAGGCTGCATTCTATCTGGCACGTCACGAGAAGTACGGCCACGACTATGACCTGCCCCTGGCACTCATCAGCCGGACCCAGGAGGCCTTCGGTGAAATGATGGGTCTCAGGCTGGGCAAGATAGGCGCAGGATACGAGGCTGACATTACATTCCTGAGGTACGAGCCACCCACCCCCTTGGCTGATACCAATGTGGTGGGGCATCTGCTCTTCGGACTCGGTTCCTGGGCAGTGTCAGAGACCATGGTGGCAGGCAGGTTCATATACCGCAACGGAGAGGTTCAGGGCCCCAATGAGCAGGAAATCATGGACAGGGCCAGGACGGCTGCCCAGAGACTGTGGAGGCGCATGGAGGATCTGGCATGAGTTCCACCCGAAAGAGTGATGCCAAGGCAGAAAAAGGCAAGGACAAGAAAATCCTCGGAGATCTGCTCCAGAAAGTCATCGGCAAGATAGACGATTCCAAACTAATGGATCTTTTGAGGGATCTCATTGACTACACCAAGGAACAGGTGTCGGAATTCCGTAGCGATCTAGTCTCCCTGGCAAGGGACGAGCTGGAGGAGACCAAAAGGACGGTGGATCTCCGCAAGGAGGTGATGCGTCTTCTGTCCATGATGACCATCGAGGTCAAGATGCAGGTACGCCTGGTCCCCAATGAATCCTCAAAAACAGAAGACTACGACTCTGACTGATTGATTTTATTGAATAATTCATGACACCTCCCAAGAAGTCCAGTACTGTGGCCAAAAGTGATGCAACGCCGCTGATGCGGCAGTATCTCGAGTGGAAAGAGAAGTATCCTGATGCGATCCTCATGTTCAGGGTGGGGGATTTTTACGAGATGTTCTATGAGGATGCCGTGGTGGCATCAGAGGTGCTGGGAATCGCCCTGACCACCCGGGACAGGAACAAGGACAATCCCGTACCTCTCAGCGGGATTCCCTATCATGCGCTCAAAACCTATCTCACCCGCCTTCTGGATGCCGGACACAAGGTCGCTATATGCGAACAGACCGAGGATCCCAGCCAGGCCAAGGGACTGGTACGCAGGGAGGTGACAGAGGTCATCACGCCGGGCCTCATCATAGATGAAGACCAGCTTCAGGCCAAACTCGCCAACTACATAGCCGCGGTATACGGAACTGAAGAAGAGGGATACGGCCTTGCGGCAGCCGACATATCCACGGGCGAGTTCAAGGTGGCTTTCGTGCGGGACATGGATTCGGTGAAAGCCGAGGTGGCGCGCATATCCCCCAGGGAGATCCTGCTGGACGACACCGTGCGTGCCCAGATGGAATCCATGCTTCAGGGAGTACTCATCGAGCCCGTTACAGAGGTCTCCGAGCCCAGCCGACTCCTCGAAGATGCCTTCGGGCGCCTCACTGAACCCATGCCGGAGCCCGTAGTGATGGCAGCGGCCGTTCTCCTCGACACCTTGAGGGAGGCCCGTCCCCTGGAGCCTTTGGCCCGGCTGCGTCTCATCCCCTATCAGCCTGGCAGGTTCATGGCCCTAGATCAGACCACCATATCCAATCTGGAGCTCCTCGAAACCATACGGGACAGGAGCCGTCGGGGCACACTGGTCTCGGTGCTGGATGAGACCGTCACTGCCATGGGCGGTCGTCTGCTGAGACAGTGGATCGTGTATCCTCTCGTAACTATTGAAGAAATCAATGCTCGTCAGGACGCTATCCAGGCTCTGGTGTCTGGGCCCGAGGTACGTGACAGACTCAGGGGACTACTCAAGGGCATGCCCGATCTGGAGCGTCTCACGTCCAAGGTGGCCCATCGCAGGGCGACGCCACGGGATCTGTCTAGTATCAGACGTGCCCTGGAGCGCATTCCCGAACTGCGTGCCATACTCTCGTCCCTGGATAGGGTCCCGGACATCCTGCAGCCACCGGACGATGGCCTTCGGCCCCTGTACGAGCTTCTGGATCGCGCCATATCGGACGAGCCACCGGCACGGGCCTCGGATGGAGGTGTGTTTAGGCCGGGATTCAATCAAGAACTGGACGAGCTGGTGGCGCTTTCGTCAGGCGGCAGGGATGCTCTCGTGACCATGGAACAGCGCGAGCGTGAGCGCACCGGAATTGCCAACCTGAAGATAGGTTACAACCGTGTGTTCGGGTATTACATAGAGGTTCCGCGTTCCAGGCTCGACAGGGTTCCTGAGTATTACATCCGCAAACAGACACTACGTAACTCGGAGCGTTTCATAACCCAGGAACTCACGGACTACGAGGCCCGTATCCTTTCGGCTGAGGAGAAGCGTCTCGCCCTGGAAGAGCGCCTTTTTGCAGAGCTCGTGGACACGGTTCTCGAATATCAGCAGCTACTGTGGCAGGCGGCTCACAGCGTGGCTGTCCTGGATGTGGTTGCCTCTTTGGCCCATGTGGCGCATATGCGTGATTACGTGCGTCCGAAGGTGGACATGTCCGACAAACTGGATCTGTCGGACGTACGCCATCCGGTGATAGAGGCTCTTCTTCCTCCTGGGCAATTCGTTCCCCATGATCTGAAACTGTCTGCATCTGATCGGCAGATTTTGCTCATAACAGGGCCCAACATGGCCGGCAAGTCTACGGTCATCAGAGAGGTGGCACTGGCTGTGCTCATGGCCCAGATGGGCTCATTCGTGCCTGCTTCAAAGGCGCGGATAGGCCTGGTAGATCGTATCTTCACCCGAGTCGGGGCATCAGACAACATATCTCAGGGCCAGTCCACCTTTATGGTGGAGATGCAGGAGACTAGCCACATCCTGCGTCACGCCACCCACAGATCCCTTGTCATACTAGATGAGATAGGACGTGGTACGTCCACCTATGACGGAGTGTCGATAGCCTGGTCGGTTGTGGAGTATCTGCACGACCGTATTGGAGCCCGCACACTGTTTGCCACCCATTACCACGAGCTGACCTCCATCACCGATGTCAAGCCTCGTGTGCGCAATGCTGCCATGGCGGTGCGGGAGCTGCGGGGCGAGATAGTGCTGGTCCACAGGCTGGTACCGGGTACTGCGGGAAGGTCCTATGGCATCCAGGTGGCCCGTCTGGCTGGGCTGCCCCAGGAGGTCATAGACCGTGCTAAGACCGTGCTCAGGGCTCTGGAGAAGGGCGAGAGTCTGGTTGTGCCGGGTTCACGCCTCAAGACCGAAGAACAGCAACTGACTTTGTTCGAACCCCCTGAAAAGGAGGATCCCGTCATAAGGAGACTGCGGGAGATCGATCCCGACAGTCTGTCTCCCAGGCAGGCCCTTGAAATCCTTTATGATCTGTGCACCATTGTCTCAGAAGATGAAGAAAATTTATAACCAGCTGTAATCAAAGGGGAATCTTGGTTCAGAATTTGACTGAGAAGTCTACCTGAATACGGCGGTAACCTGTGGGGGAGTCCAAACCTTTTTCATCCTCGAACCATGTGACAGACACCTTGCTGCGATCTACGGGATGCCAGGCAGCTCCGAACTCGTGGCCTTGTCCATCAGTACCTCCGCCGATGAAGTCGGAGTCGCTAAAGGCACCCACCAGTGCATTGGCGTGGAGCACACGGTAGTTGTAACGCAGGGAGAAGTCGTGCCAGCGTAGCCGGATGCCCGCCAGCCAGGCGGTGTTGTTGCTGGATGTGGCCGTGTTCATGACGAAGTCACCGTAAATCCTCACATTCAGAGGGCTTTTTATCTTCAGTTCAGCAAAACCCTCGGCCAGATGAAAATCAGTGGTATACAGCCCTGAGGCGTCGTCGGTGGTGTTGCCTGCCCCGTCATCCTTGCGGTAAAGGGGATGGTAGCCTTTCATTGCAGTGTAATAAAACAGTGATCCTCCGCCCAAGAGTCTGACGGAGTCGGACAGTCTCACCTTCAGTCCTGCCTGGGCCGCAAGAAGGCGAGAATCCTCGTCGCTGCTGCGTTCCTCTGCCCACATCATGCCGCCGGAGGCAAAGAATTTTACGGCTCTCAGGCGTATGCGGTATGTGAAAGCCATCCCCTCGGGGTTGAGATCGTCGTCCCAGACAAGCTCTTCCTTACCTGGCCTGTACCACGGCATCTTCATCTTGCCCAGGAATAACCTGAGTTTCGTCCGGGCCGGGGGATTGAGCTGCCACACTGCATAAGCCCTATCCAGACCAAGGGTCTTGGTGGAAAAACCAGTGTCCAGTGTCTGGTTGGTAGATATGGGATCAGCACCTCCGGTGGCGATGCGTACGTGGACATTCATCTGGCTGTTGACCCTGGCTTTGAGTGAGATGCGGGCGCGGATACGGTGACGGTTACGAAAATCGGAGCCCTCCAGTCCGATGGACTCGTGCCTGTAACGAAAATCGCCGCTGATCTTAAGCCTCTTGTGATTACCGCACTTTTCACATGCCAGTCCTGAATTGCTTTGCTTGCTTTCGCGTTTCCCTGGAGCCGCGTATACGGTGGAGTGCTGGCTGAGTTGACCTTCTAGTGTAGGAATGGTGTGTCTCGTCTTCTTGCTTAGCAGCGGGAAGCCCGGATGTGTCCCGTCTTTAGTGGAGTTGGAGACCGTAGCTGTACTGCTGCTGGCAGAAGTACTGTCCCTGGTGTCCGAGATTCCCTCCGTGACGTTTGACGCTATCGCTTTTTTGTCACTGTCAGTGACCTTGGAGTCCGTTCCGTCATTCATGCTCGTACGAGCACTGGCACTCGATGGTGTCAGGATTGCCGTGGTGATGGCAAGCGCTGCTGTCAGGTTGATGAAGTACGCTACCGTTTTGATGGTGTGTCTCGTCATGACATGTTCCCTCCATGACGCCGCGGGATGGCTGATCCCGTTCGGCAGCGCCTTGTTACCCCAGGATGGAACGGCTGTTAAGAGGGAGCTTCACTCTGTTGTGAAAAACTGCTAACTAACTGAAATAAAGGAAGAATTCCTGAATATGAAGTAAGAGGATCAGTCCACGGGGACGACGTCGGTGACCCACCTGTGATAGGAAACGACGATCTCGGACGGATGCTGAGGATCGAACTGCTGTCCTATGAACACGATGGAGTTGGCGCTCGCCCGGTAGTCGAACCCGTTGTCACGGGAGCGCTCCAGGGCTATTCCGTCTTTGGAGGCCGCCAGTGACAGTGAGATGGGCACGTGCTTGAGCACCACCGGAGATGCCGAAGCCACGATGTCGTCGATGATGAGCTGGAGCGTGGGCCCCAGGTCGGTCTGGCACACGGAACCGATGATTCCACCTGTGGCCTGTACTATCTCGTAATATCCCTGACCCACCTGGTCGGCAGAATCGCAGCCATCAGGGGGTGGACCAATGATGGCATGAGCCTTACCGGCAACGCCGTAGGAGGAGAGATTGTCCTCTAGGGCCTGTATTGTGGGTCCGATGACCGAATTCATACATGAGGGATCGATGGATACCATCCCGGAGTCCTCACCTGCGTTACATTCTTGCTTGAGTTCTTCGGCTCTCTCGTCAGAGGCGTATATGATGACTATGGCTGCGTCCTCACGGAATTTGTGCGGGTCGTTTTCGGCTCTGGGCAGGTGGTTGACCAGGGCATTGTAACCCTGGGTGATGCCGTACTCGGAACCGTACTCCTCCTCGCCTCCGCCCCAAGGCTCGATTACGCATGCCTGGAAGCGGGATATGTCCTGAGGACCCAGGAAGTAGTCACCACTTTCACCAGATCCGGTGCACAGGAGTCCCTGGTTGTCCCGGTTGACATCCACTACACCCATACGGAAGTCCAGACCGTAGGCAATGGCGCGGTTGAAGAAGGTAACCGCATTGTCAGCCACACTTTCCTGCTCTTCACTCATGGAACCCGACTCGTCGATGACCCACACGATGTCGGCCGTGGGTATGGTAGCCACGATATAGGTTTCACACTCGTTCTCCTCGTTGGAGTTGAAGCGGGCAAAACCAGTGGAGTTGGACAGGTCGGACAGAGAGATTGCCGAGTGATACTGCACGTTCTCAAACTTCAATTTGGAGGTGACTCCGCCCTGTATGACTATGTAGGTATCGGTGATGTCACCAGAGTTGGGATCCTTGGGCTGGGCGATCTGAACAGTGAACGAGAGGACGAATTCCTTGTAGTCACTGGAGAAACCATCACTGGTAGGCATGCCATCGAAGCTTCCCTTGCCTTTGCCGAACAATGCATAGACTACGTTGTTTCTGATGTCGCCTGGTTTGAAGAATGTGTCTGTATTTATATCAAAGATAGCTCCAACGATGGTGGGGAAGTCTTCATGGCTTTGGGTCACGTTGCCGGAAGTACGCATGGAGATGCGGGTGGAGCCAAACGCCTGACTTAGACGGCTCTTGATGTCGAGGAACACGTCCTCCACCGAGTTTTCTCCCTCACGTAAATCCATGGTGAGGGTGAAGCCAGCGACCTCGTAGTTGTCGTCGGTGAGATCGTGGGTGATGAGTTCCTCGTGTCCTGTGGCATCCTGTATCACCGGATGAACGATAGCAGCCTCTTGCTCTATACCGATCTTCTCATATGTCATCTGTTCGAATTTTACTGGTCTGCGGCCGTTGGGGTTGAACTCTGAGACAGGGTTGCATACGAATGTACCCTCTTCTCCGTCCGGAATGCCATCCTCGTCTGTATCGGAGTTGTAAGGATCGGTCTCTCCCTCGGCACAGTCGAAGCTGTAGTAGGGGGCACAGGTATTGTCTCCCAGACATATCTGGCCAGGACCACACGAGTCGTCTTCATTCGTGGAGCCGTATACACAGGTCTTCTTGCACTTGCCCACCAGACCGTCGTGGTTTCTGTCCTCGTCTCCGTCGTTTATTCCGTCATTGTCGGAATCGGTGTCCCTGAAGTCGGGGCGTCCATCCCCGTCGTGGTCCGGAGGCGGTGTCGCTGGATCGTCGTCACCTGCCTCATAAGCATCCGATATGCCGTCGTTGTCGGAGTCTGGATCCAGGTAATCCGGCTGTCCGTCGTTGTCGGAGTCCGTATTGTACTGACACCCCTCGTCTCCGTTGGTTATACCGTCGAAATCATCGTCTGCGTTAACGTCACAGTCAGGATTGACTATCTTGTCGGTGTCTGAGAAATCGTCGCCGTTGTCATGACCACCCGGCTGAAGACATCCGTAAAGAAGTAAAGTAAACATTCCTGCTACGATAAATCCAAAAGTTCTGACCTTCATGGAAACACCTCTGCAATCGGTAAGTATATGCGTGATATGCTTCTTTACCAAGAAGAAATTGGTATATCACAGGGTGCATACAATCCTTGATTATGTAGGGTGATTCGGTAATCATACTTTTGCGACGAAGGAGAATGGTATGCATAACCGCTTGATATCATTAATATTTTTCTCTGTAGCTCTTTTTACTACAGGGACTGCCGGTGCTACGGTGACCAGGTACTGGCAGCAGTCGTCCTTTGCTCATCTGTCCAAAGGCAAATCCAAGGGGGTAATGGTAACCAGTGAAGGCCGGGTGATCCCCGGAATGGGATACGAGCAGCTCAAGGTTACCGGGCAGGTACCCTCGTTTTTCAGGAAGATAGCCGTCTTCAGGGGTAAAACCTATATTTTTTCGGGCATGCCTGCTGCCGCATGGCTCCTGCAGGGAGACAAGGTGACGAAGGTCACTGAACTGAAACCGGACATGGCCGTATCTGCCGTTGCCATGTGTGGAGGCTCTCTTTACGTGGCAGCAATACCATCTGGCACCGTCTATACCTTCGACGGTAAGGGTTTTTCCCGGGTTGCAGCGGTTCCCGAGGGTTATGCCTGGTCCATGGCCTGTGTGAAGGGCAGGCTTTATGTGGGTGCAGGCCCTTCAGGGGGACTCTACAGGCTGGAGGCTGGAAAGCTCAGACGTGTCTGGAAGTCGGCTGAGAAGCACGTCATGGCCCTGTATGCTTCTGGAACGGTCCTTTATTTGGGGACAGCTCCTGAGGCAAAGCTGTTCGCCTTCGATACGGCAAAGGGGCGGGCCCGCCTCGTCTACGACTTCGGAGGCAATGAGATAACCTCCATCACAGGATTCGGAAGGGATCTCTATGTGGCGGCCAATATGCTCAAGTATACTACCGTGGAATCATCACCCACCAGTCAGGCGAAGCCAGCGAAACCATCGGTCACCAAGGGAACGAAAGTCGTCAGGGGCAAAGCGGTACGCCTGCCCTACCGCCATCCTGTCAGTGGTATGGGTTATCTGATGCGTCTGACCCCTGAAGGTGCCGCCGTAGCGGTTGTTCAGGTGAATGACGGGTACGTCACCAGGACATTCGTCCACAGTGGAATCGTATATGTGACGACATCTGGCACCGGAGCCGTATATGCCTGGGATCCCGTGCATCAGAGTGTCTCCAGACCTCTTGATTTCGAGCAGCGTCAGGTACTGGATCTGTATCTGAAGGGCAGGAGCGGACTCGTGCTGACGGGTGACAAGGGAGCCGTCTACAGGATAGGCCCTTCAGTGGGCAAAGAGAAGGTTTACATCTCTAAGGTGTTCGATGCTTCCCTGCCTGCACGTTTCGGGTCGTTCCTGTACAGGTCCTCCGGTCCGGTGAGGGTGGAAACCCGCTCGGGCATGAGTGAGAAACCTGATGACACATGGAATCCGTGGAAACCGCTCAAGGCAATCCACAGGCTTCCGTCTGGTCTGTATTCAGGGAGGATAACTTCCCGTCCTGCAAGGTATTTCCAGTATCGTGTGGTATGGCGCAGACCTGACAAGGGTATGTTTGATATGGCGCGAATCTTTTACAGCCAGGTGAACCTTCCTCCGCGTATCCTGGAGGTCACCGTCTCGCCCCAGGACTCTTCGGCCTCTTCGGCCAAGGGTGCTGAGCAGGATTCGGGCAGTGCCAGTCCCATGCCGGATGGAACGGCCGTCCGTTCTTCGGAAGTGAAGATCTCCTGGACAGTCGATAATCCTGACGAGGACACGCTTCAGTACAGAGTCTGGGTGCGCCGGATAGGCCAAAAAATATGGTTCAGGCTCAATCAGGGCAAACCAGTGAAAGACACCTCGTTCCAGTGGCAGGCCGGAATGTTCCCGGACGGGCTTTACGTGGTGCGTGTCCAGGCTTCGGATGCTCCGTCCAACCCGTCAGCATCCGTGCTCGTGAACTCGAAGGACTCTGAGCCGTTCCTGGTGGACAATCATCCGCCGGTGATAAAGCGCATAACGGTGAAACCCAACGGCAAAGAGAAGATCAAGGGCTCTTTCGTGGTGTCGGATTCCTATTCGGTGATAGTGGCTGCTTCCTTCAGAATAGACAATGGCCCCTGGATGTCTTTGGTGCCGGACGACGGTTTCTTCGATTCCCTTTCGGAGAGCTTCTCCTTCGCTCAGTCTCAGGTATCTCCCGGTTATCATCTTCTTCAGGTGAGGGTGAAAGACGAGGGAGGCAACATCAAAACCTCTACACAGCAGTTCAGGGTGAAGTGATGCGTGTGGTCATAGGAGATGGCATCTCTCTAGAGAGGCTCATTGCCTCGGAAAGCGGATACTGCCTTTCTGTGGAGCAGGAAGACGGGTGTAGGCGGATAACGGCAGGTGCCATACATTTTGGGATGAAATCAGATAGTTACGCAGAATTGACCGAACAGGCCACAGAGGTGCATGTAGTTATGCGCCGCAGTGTTCAAGGGCTGGGACTGGTGCGTGAGGCCAGACGTCTGGCTGCCGATGCTGGGCTGTCGCCGGTGTTGTGGATAGTGGGTGGAGCCTTCCCATACGGCAGCGGGGTCATGGATCCAGTGTCTTATGAGGGGTCCGGGGCATTGTGGGCATGCGAGGAGGGCGTTTTGAGGGATGGAGGCACGGTGCTGAGGATTCCGGTTCCCCTAGACATAGGCGAGCGCTACTCAAGGCAGCTACTGCGTCATCTGATCTCTGCCCCTACATCCTGCGCTCCGGCAGTGTTTGATGCGGCTCCAGCCAGGATGGTGTTCGATGCAGGCATGAATTTCGCTGGCAGAGGATCGGTTCACCATGTGTCGGTATCTGCTCCCCTGTCAGTGGAGGCCGTGCGGCGTCACCTCGGACTCAAGCCACAAGATGACGGCGGTCTGCTGTCCAGATTCTTCGGCCGGGATGAGTGTACGGCGTTCTCTTCGGTGGTACGAATCCCGTCAGGAAGGAAGGGCGCGCTGTCCAGGAACAGGGTACTGTCTGCACTAGAGGAGATGATGGAGGCACTGCACAGATGATGACTCCTGCTCACCTGTCGGCAAGAAGCGGAGAGCTCCTTGCCAGACTGCACTCACACGTATTTGGTTCGGGTCAGTATTCTAAGGCCGTCATGGCCGCGCTTCTTGCAAGGGGGCACGTGCTTTTGGAAGGCCTTCCAGGCATGGCCAAGACCACTTTGGCCAAAACGATGGCCTCTCTTTTGGGGCTGTATTTCAAAAGGATCCAGTTCTCTGCGGATCTCATGCCCCAGGACGTAGTGGGTAACCTGGTCCCTTCTCCTGATTTCAAGTCTTATCAATTCGTTTCTGGCCCGATTTTTACCAATCTGCTCCTGGCCGACGAGATAAACCGTGCGTCTCCAAAGGCGCTGGCCCTTCTTCTTGAGGCCATGGAAGAGGGACAGGTGACCACCATCGATGGAAATACCAGGTCACTGCCGGTTCCGTTCATGATCATCGCCACACAAAATCCCCATGAGTCTGGGGGAACGTACACGCTGCCCGACGCCGTGGTGGACCGGTTCCTGGTAAGGGTCAGACTGTCATATCCAGAATCTGAAGAGGAGTTGTCCATGCTCAGGGCCCACCAGGTGCCCAGATCCATCCCATCTGCAGTGTGGACACCTGAGGAACTTCTGGCATACCAGGCTCTCGTGGACAGAATTCACGTGAGTGATACGGTTTATGACTATGTGGTCAGGCTAATTCGTTCGACAAGGAACGATTCGAGTGTGTCCGTTGGTGCATCTCCGCGTGCGGGGCTGGCTCTGATAAGGGCTTCTAAAGCCCTGGCTGCAATAGAGGGCATGGAATACGTGACGCCAGATCATGTACGTACCATGACACCGGCAGTGCTTGGTCACAGACTCAGACTGACTCCTGCTGCCCGCAGAGGCGGGGCAGGTCCTGACAGTGTACTGGAGCGGATATGCAGATCTCTCCCTCTCGCAGAGGCAAGTGGTTAGTCGTAGCCCTGGGAACGGTGGGTGTGGGGGCTCTCGCAGGTGCAGCTCTTTTCTCAACGACCCCTCCCGCCTATTTCGGGGCAGGGCTTCTCATGGTGCTGCTACTGGACTATGCCTGGCTTTTGGTGGTGTCGTATCAGATACGTAAGTTCGGAATCCGTGGCATGTCTCTCAGCAGCCCTGATGCCATTACTGAGGGAAATGATGCTGATTTGGTCTTCAAAATAGAAAATTCCACTGCCGCTGCCCTTCCCGAAGTTCATCTGAAGCCCCTTTCGGATCCCAGACTGGATGTGTCGGCTTCTCCGGCAATCTTCCATCTTCCCCCCGGAAGTTCTGTTGAGGTACGGGTTACCGTTCATTCTCCTCCACCAGGATTCGTTCCGTATCACGGCTTCTCCATCACGGTGGAGTCGTACTTCGGCATGTTCGAAAAGCACTACAGACTCTCCATTCCCCTCCTTGTGACCGTCCATCCCTCCGGTGACGAGCCCGCTCCTGAACTACGCTTCCCGGCAGGGGAACAAGAATGGGAATACGTGCGTCCGTTCGTGCCCGGTGATGATCCGGGACGCCTGGATGTGTCGGCCTCCATGCGTTCCCGTTCTCCTGTTGTGAGGGTTTATAGGAATGTACAGCAGAGGGGCCTTTTGGCAGTGGAGCGGGCAGTACTGACCAATCCACGGCATGTGTCCGGGGTACTGGCTCTCATGGAGAAGTTCAGACGCAGTGTCAGGCAGCCCATGACCCTCGTATTCCAGAAAAGGGTGGATGCTGTGGACCCGGATATGGAGGCCCTTTATGCTTTGCAGTTCATGTGGTCAGGGGCTCCTTCCGAGATTTTGTTGGATCTCCTCGCTGCCATGGCCTACGAGCTGCTTGGTGCCTCTGTGGAAGTTACGTCCGATGATGATGAGCACGGCATCCGTGGGGCTTCGGGACGCCATTACGATATCCGGAGACTGGAACGGCTCTCCATGCATCTGCCGTTCAGAAAGTTCTGGCACGGAGGAGGAGTTGCCGGAATGATGGCAGCCCTGGGTATAAGGCCACATACGGTATTCGAGGAACGGGGACCTTTGGGAGAGGTGCTTGGAGAACATCTCCCTGATCCGCCTGCCATGCTGGTTGTGGTGCTTTCGGGAGAGCCATCGGAGGATGATGACGTATGGCTGGAGGATGCTGCGGCACATTTCGATGTCCACGTGATGACGATGGAATAGATCGTCTGGGAGAAATCGCAGGATGTACAGATTCCTATCCGAGGCGAATCCCCTGAACCTCCAGTGAATTTTTCGGAAATAAAACGGAATCCGTGAAAAGGGACACTAAAAGGAGTGTGATTACTTCCTGGATTTGCGAACGCGCTCGTTGAGCATGTCCCTGAGCATCTTGCCTACCTTGAAGACCGGCAATTTCTTTGGAGGAACCTTGACTTTCTCACCGGTGCTCGGGTTGCGTCCGGTGTAACTGTCATAGTGTTTTATCCTGATGCTTCCAAATCCCCTGATCTCGATACGCCGTTCGTCTTCGAGTGCCTCGATCATGGAATCGAGAATGGTGTTCACCACCAGTGTAGCCTTGGTCTTGGGGATTCCGAGTTTTGTGGCAAGTTCCTCTATGATCTGAGATTTGGTCATCCTGTTCATCTAGTCACCTTCATATCTAGAGCGAGTAAGAAACTACACCCAACAGGTGCATAAATCAAGGCACCTGTACCAGATACGTACCAATCCGCATCTCCTGGGTACAGACGATGCGTGGGGTGTCCATATTTCATGTATCTGAAAAAGTCCTCAGATATCATGACCATAGCCAATTGTCTTTGGTATGGACACTCCCATCAAAATAACGCTATCAGGACTTGAGTGCAAGGGGGGTATTCCTCTATAACAACTGGTATGGAGGAATTTTATGAGATACTTGGTAATGATTTTAATTTCTTCTTTGATTTCAATGAGTTGCGTCGCATGCGGCGATTCGTCCGATCAAACCGCGACAGATACGGCCAACAACGACGCCACTGGAATACAAAACAATGACGACAACGATGCCACTGGAATGCAGAACAATGACGCGAATTCCCAGAACAGCGGCAACAACTCCCAAGCTACCTGGGACGAGCCTGGGGGGCAGACGCCGGACAATCTGCTGAATACGCAGGGGCCAGTGGAATACGTAATCACCTCGGAAACCCTGGCCCAAGCGTGGCAGGAGTATGCAGTGTACCGTACCGTCATGGGAATGCCGACTGAGGTCGTCACGGTTTCGGAGATTTCTTCCCACTATCAAGGCGAGGACGATGCCCAGAAGGTACGGGCCTTCATACGTGATGCCCACAGCGGGGGAACGGATTACTTCCTCATGGGGGGAGATGCAGGGCAGGTGCCGTTTAGAAGGATTTACATGGCCATCTCCATATCCATGGCTGGGGATTATACCACCTGCGGCCCAGCACAAGTCTATTTTTCCAATATCGATGCTGATTTCGATGCCGATGGAGACGGACAGTACGGGGAACTCCACGAGGACATGGAACTGGAAGACATATCCGCGGCTACGGTTGCCGTGGGGCGCGTTCCGGTCGATACTCCGGAAGAGGTGGAGAATTATTTCGAAAAGGTCAGGAGCTATGAATCAGGAAGTACCGCCCGTACGGCATCCACGCTTCTCATGAGTGACGTGGCCACCGAGATCGGGGGCGTCCAGATCGATGGGGCAGAGGGCGTTGAGAAGACTGTGGATGCATGGTTTCCGCAGGAATTCAAGGACGGGGCACGCAGACTCTATGCCACGGAAGGCAGTGCGAACAAGTACGGCGGGGAGGTAGGAACTCCCGAGAACATAAAGGAAGCCCTGGAGACGGCTGGATATTCCTTGATTTTTCATAACGGCCACGGGCTGTGGAACTGGCTTACGAATATACTGGATTCCGGCTGGGTCAGATCCCTTGCCAACACGGTGGTTCCGGTGATGGCATCCTGTTCTTGTCTTGCTGGCAACTTTGCGGATATCACCGATGATGCCGTATGCGAAAACTGGTCGGGCCCCCAGGGACCGAACGACGATTCCGCCGGTGAGCTCTTCATAAACCTGGCTCACGGTGGGGTAGCCTATATCGGGAACACCGGGACGGGCCTGGGAATCCTTGGAGGTACGCAGTTTCTGCATTCCTTCTTCGAGGCGGTTTTTGCCCAGGGGATCACCAGGGTGGGAGACGCCTTCTCCTATGCCCACAGAAACATGAATTCCGTTCGACTGAATTATTCAGGTCTTCCTGATATGAGCACGGATGATTCCCGTTACTGGACGCACCTGGTGGTGGTACTCTTAGGCGATCCGGCTATCGACATGTGGACCACGGCACGGGTGGTTCGCCTTTTGGCATCGGGCATTCCGGAGAGCTATGGACCCGGCAGGAACGAGTGGACCATCACGGTTACCGATCCCTTCTCGACACCGATCTCAGGCGCTGTGGTGACCTTGTACAAAGAAGGAGACTTCCTGCTCAGCAAGCAGACAGGCCCTGACGGTGTGGCCTCGTTCACCTTTTATCCCTCAGGTCGTGGTGTGGTTCACGTCGGTGTGGTCAAGCACGATGCCATTCCTGTGCGAAAAGATGTACAGCCAGAGGATTAAGTCTGTATAATATATTGAAATCATTGAACTTTTAA
>JALWFW010000058.1 GCA_027013865.1 Polyangiaceae bacterium
TCTTTGATGGGTGGGGACCTTCCACTTACGTGAAAATACCTTAAAAACAGTAGGTTATATAACTTTGGCAAGCATGACTCGGAGGTATGTCATCCCGAAAGAAACTGGACCACACGCTTCATACGACCAAACAGCGCGGGAGGGTAAACATGTTCAGTGTCGGAAAGTGCAAATGACATAGATGGTATTGTCACAGCACGTACGACGGGAACTTTCTCCCTGACACTATTGAGGTGATTCCCTTTCATGCCATCCAGATTTCATGTATAAACCCTCCCGTTGGAGGTAATCATGAAGTCCGTATATATAGTCGATGCACTCAGAACTCCCGTGGGCAGCTACCTGGGGCAGCTGTCCTCCATTCCTGCGGTTCAGTTGGGGGCCCACGTAATCAAATCTCTGGTAAGAAAACACTCCATCCCTGAAGATCGAGTGGATCAGGTCATCATGGGAATGGTGCTCTCAGGCGGTGTTGGACAGGCCCCTGCCCGTCAGGCAACCATCCTCTCGGGACTCGACCCCCGTACTCCCACTTATACGGTGAACAAAGTATGCGGCTCAGGACTCCATGCCATAGTTCTGGCCTGGCGTGAGATTCTCTTCGGCGGCGCACATCTAGTCATTGCCGGAGGCATGGAAAACATGAGTCAGGCCCCCCACGGTATCAACGGAATGCGCGGCGGCATCAAGATGGGCGATATATCTGCAAAGGACCTCATGATCCACGACGGTCTGTGGGACGTATATAACGACAAACACATGGGATACCTGGCTGATCGAGTGGCCAGGGAACAAGAAGTCACCCGCGAGGAACAGGACGACTATGCCGTCCGCTCGTACCGACTGGCCATAGAAGCCAACGAAAGTGGTAAATTCGCCGATGAAATTGTGCCTGTGGAGGTCAAACTACGCAAGAAGACCTTCACCATGGAGCGCGACGAGGGCCCCTTCGTATTCAACGAGGAAAAAATGCGTCGCCTGTCACCTGCATTCGTCAAAGACGATACCGGCTCGGTCACTGCAGGCAATGCATCCTCCCTCAACGACGGAGCAGCTGCTGTTTTGGTTGCTGACGAGGAAGCCGTAAAACAGTTTGGCCTGACACCAAGGGCCAAACTCGTATCATACGGAGTCAATGCCCTAGAGTCCAAGTACTTCACCATGGCTCCCGTGGGGGCGATGGAAAAGGCGCTCGCATCCGCAGATCTCAAACCCGATAAGGTGGAATGGTGGGAAGTCAACGAGGCCTTTGCTCCGGTGCCCATCTACGCCAAACGAGCCTTCGACCTGCCACTGGATCTCATCAATCCCAGGGGCGGATCCATTGCCATAGGCCATCCCATCGGAGCCAGTGGAGCCCGTGTGTTCACCACTGCATTTCACGGCATGCTCCAGGAAGACCGTCGTAACGCCATGATCTCCCTGTGTATCGGTGGTGGCGAAGGTAACGCACTCCTCATCGAACGGGTCTAATATGCCGCAGGATGCTTCGCAGGACATACAGTCCCGTTTTTCCTGTCCAGATTCTGATACGGCTCTGCGGGTGTACGGGGTATCTGGTGCGAATCTACGCATTCTGGGTCGCACATTTGGCGTGCGTCTGTATCCTGCAGGCACAGAAGTGCTCATACGTGGCACAGAAAAACAGGTGGAAGCTCTCACCGCTCTGCTGGAGCAGCTGGTAGAGTTGGCTCAGACAGGAATATCATTCACTGAGCGGGAAATCCGTCTAGCCGCATCTGCCGTGAAAAAGGACTCCTCAGTTGATTTGCGGCCCGTTTTGGCGCGCAGGGTGCTGACCACTCGCAAAGGTTTGCCCGTATCCCCGAAAACCCCGGCCCAGGACGAGTATGTCAGCGCTATTCTCAGTCACACCCTCACATTTGGTATTGGCCCCGCCGGCACTGGTAAAACCTATCTGGCCATGGCTGTAGCCATATCCCAGCTCATGTCCAGGGCAGTCAGCCGCATCATCCTCACCCGTCCTGCAGTGGAAGCTGGTGAACGCCTCGGGTTTCTTCCAGGGGATCTCGTGGAGAAGGTCAACCCCTATCTCAGACCTCTTTATGATGCTCTTCATGACATGGTGGATCCCGAACGGGCCGCTTCACTCATGGAACACGGACGGATAGAGGTCGCACCACTGGCATTCATGCGTGGCCGCACCCTCAAGGATTCCTTCGTCATACTGGACGAAGCCCAGAATACCACACCAGCCCAGATGAAGATGTTCCTCACACGTATTGGTGAGGGCTCCAAAATAGTGGTAACAGGGGACGTCACTCAGGTGGATCTGCCCTCGAGTTCTCAGTCGGGTCTACTTCATGCAATAGACGTTCTGAATGGGGTAAGGGATATCGCCGTGGTTCGCCTTACTTCAACCGACGTGGTACGACATCCGCTGGTTCAGCGCATAATAGATGCGTATGAGCTCAATGAGAGGTCTGAGATGCCACGGAATTCTGGGCACTGAAAATCATATGTTGCCCTTTGCCACGGACAAAAGGAGTTTTGCTTCCGAATCATCAGGATGGTAACGCAGGTATTCCTCCAGGGTGCTTACTGCCCGGTGATACTTTTCGGCAGCGATATACACCTTGGCTAGCATGAGCTGGCCCCTGCCACTGGGATTCTGTAAGGCAGCCTCTTCCGCCAGCTCTTTTGCTTGGGCGAATCTACGCAGTTCCACGAGCATTTCCGCTGCCACGAGCAGGTATTCCTCCTTACGGTTCAGTTCAACTGCCACCATCTGGAAATTGGCAGCCTCATCCCTGTGCCCCAGATCCCATTCGAGTTTGGCTTTCTGGGCATAGTATTGGGCCGAAAGTTCACCTGCCTTGTTGGCTGCCACCTCATAGGCACTGCGTATTTCCATGTTTGACTGGTCAAAGGTCATGGCCACCTTGAAATGAGATGCCGCAGCCGCATAGTTACCCTCGTTGAGAGCCTTTTTACCCTCGTAAAAATGGAAGTCGGCCTTTTCTTTGTTCTTGGCAACGGCCTTTGAGAGAATATCCCTGAGGCTCAGACCTCTGCGACGTACATTGGAGCGAACCAGACCGTGATCCGGAGACTCGGACTCCCCCGTTTCGGATGAATCGGTATCCTTATCTATTTTTTTTGAGGAACCTACTGCTCTGGATGAAACAGATGCAATGGCCATGGTGCTGGAATCCGCACTGATTTTCGACTTAATCTCCTCACGTACGGATTTCCGGCCGGACTGTGGCGTCATGAGCTGGGCTGCTGTGGCCTGGATGGTAGGCTGATAGGCTATTTGCTCAGGCGTGGGGCTGGAACTGGCCCCGGAGAGGAGATCACTGTAAGACTTGTTTATCACGTCGAATATTTCTTCGAGCAAGGTCTTGTAAGGTCCCAGTTCCTTTCCGTAATAACGGTCCGGATGAAACCGCTTGGTAAGATTCTTGTATGCAGTCGTCACTTCACTGGTCGTATATCCCGTTTTGAGAGAAAACAGATCCATACTGCTGATGGAATTTATGACTTTGTGAAGACGTATGATCTCTTCCCTGCGTTCTGGAGATATGTCCACCTCAGCATTTAGAAGGATCTCATCACCGGAGTCGAGAGGAGGGAGCAGACTCTCGCGTACCGCAAAGTCCCGCACCTTATATCCTGGGGGCGGCTCAATCACTCCCATATCGGCGAGCGCCGCCAGTTTACTGGCGAGTTCACTTTCATCAAGTCCAAGGATACTCTTGAGAGTGCCGAAATCGAGTCCCTGAAGCTCTGTGATGATATAGTATGATATAGAATCTTCAGGATAGGCCTTCCATTCACTTTCCGGGCGTACTGTTGGAACGAAATCGCCGGGTATGCTGATCATCTGAACCTCATCCATTCATATATTCACGAAGGACCATGGCAGTGGCATTAAGGAGTCTACTCCGGGATTCTTCTGCTGATTCCGGAGCATTGTCATGAAAAGCATCTATTTCAACGATAGTAGTATGTTCAGGTATTTCTGTATTGGATATCCGGGACTCCCCTGACAGTATGATTGTTTGTCTGCTCAAACGCTGGGCTTTTCTGACGACTTCACCGACGGCCTTACCCCGGAAGGATATGTCATCGAGGCGTCCTTCTCCGGTGAGCACGAGATCTGCGACGAGAAGTTTGTAATCCATGTCGAACTGGTCTGCTATGTACGGGGCCCCAAAAACTATGCCCCATCCGAAGAGCGTGTGAAATAGAGCCGGCATCCCGTAAGCCGTGGCTCCGCCCTGCAGCCTATCCACCTTCACCCCCGTAACTCTTTTGAGTACCCTTATGAAGTTCGATAGATACACTTGAAGTGCTTCTCTCTTGGCAGTGGTGGGATAACGCGTCCTGACGAGCTCGTACAGGCTGGACAGCGGGTCCATGTAGTCGCATACCACTGATACGCCACCAAGTCTCTTGGCTCTGTCGTACGTGATATGTGCCAGGTGAATGAGTCCGCTGGCGCCCTGACTCACCTCACTTCCATCCATGTTTATGAATCTGGCACCAAAGACTTCGGCTGCACCCTTTCCTCCGTCCATGACCTCGGCATCTCCTATGCCTACCATGAGCTCCCTGTCTGGAAACATGTTCTTGATTTGGAGGATGGCCAGCCCGAGGCCACGTGACGAGGCCATAAAGATGCGCCCGAAATCCCGGGCTCCCACCCTGAGAAGAGGGCCTGCTTCAAGAGCCACGACCTTTCCGGTATCCACATAGGGTGCTTGTACGGGGCGCCCCAGAGCATCTTCACTCGTGATGAATTTGATGTCGGCATCATGGGCCCTGGCGATGCTTAGAGCAAAACCCGCCCCGCCTGAGGACATGGGCACTGATAGTATCTCAGCACTAGGTATGACACTGTGTACTCCTTCGGCTATCTGTAAAATAGCCTCCTCGGATGTCATGAAACCCTTGAATGGAGCAGGTGCAATGAGTATGCGCATTATGAGGAAATAGTAGGGAAATAAAAATGCATTGCAAGACTATTGGAAGGGTATCGCCGGGTACGCCGTGATACGTACAGGCTATTCAAAAATATTGCCGGCCCAGCATTTGTTATCCTTTCTCGTCACAAACACACACTGTGACAAAATATGAGTTCTGCGGATTTTTACTGAAATTAGAGATCCCTTGACAGGCTTCCAGTGTCTATTCGCTTCAAAAATGTCACCTAGAG
>JALWFW010000059.1 GCA_027013865.1 Polyangiaceae bacterium
CGCCGCCACCACCGGCAGCCACCGAAACCGCGGACAAGCCTCTCACGTCCCCACGAGCATCCCGGGTGAAAAAACGTCAGTCGCTCTGCACACACGATGTCGGTGTCCCACCTGAAGCCTGGCAGGCCCAATCCGGTGAGGCCAAAAGCTAGGTGGCCCAAGCCAGAAGCCCATCCGGCAGGCCAAGCCAAAGCCGGGCAGATCGCCGGCGGCGGCAGACACCGCAGTATGTGCAAAGCGCGCATTCTCATCCCAGGTGCGGGTGAGGTGTTATGTGAGTTTCGGCGGATCTTCCACCACCCCCGCCAGATGCGCGCGCGACACTCCCAGCGGGCGGATCCCTGTGTCTCCTACGGTCCAGTCATAAACCCACCCTATGCAGGATGCATGCCAAAGCATTCAAGAGCGCTGACAAGACTTATAACATGATGATATTAAAGGATTTTCGCGCACCAGCTCGCAGGCGCTCCCTCGTGCGAATCCGCACCTTTCATCTAAGTTGGACACCTTTTGGACACCTTGGGACATCGCGTTCACATGCTTCCGGTTCCACTCCCGTCCCGCCCTGCACGATTGTCCACCTCATGGCATGGATGCCATACCCAAAGAGCTAGATACGTTTTGACATAGAGTTAGACAGGCTGTCGAAGGGTCAAGATTGCTTGCGGAAGAGTTGTACAGCCGGAGGAACCACCACGAGTGATCCCAGCAGCGTGGCGCCGATCCCGATGACAGCCAGCCTTCCGATGGACGACAGTCCTCCGTGATGGGTGAGCATCATGGTGCCGAATCCAGCCATCGTAGTGAGAGCAGCCACACTGATGGCCGGGGCCGTCCTGAAAAGCGCCCTGGAGAAGGGAATTCCCTCCTCGGTGAGGGCATGGTACAGGTGAACGGCCCCGTCTATGCCAGTTCCCACCACGGTACTCACCACCACCATGTTGTAAATCCCAAGATGCTGCCCGAGCCACGGCATGAGTGACGCTCCCAGCACCAGACCCGTCACCAGAGCACCGAAAATGACTGCTGCTCCACCAAGGGAACGCATGGTCACCAGCACTACTGCAAATACCAACAACAGTGCCCACAGGAAGATTCTAGTGCCATCCCCCACTGCTGCGTCGAGGACATCCACGAGAATGAATGACGACGAGGCCACCACGGCTCCAGGTGCGCCCATGTCTGCGGGTCTAAAGGAGTCCTTGAACGCCCGTGCCTGGCCTACGTCCCACGTATCCCTGGCTGAATAGATATAAAGAAAACTCCCTATAAGGCCGCTACGTTCCGTGAATCTGTCCTTCACCCATGCGGGTAGATCCGTAAAAGATATTGCTTTTTTAGGTAAGTACTTGAAATAATTGGATATTTTGCCTTTTTTATCTTTCTTGACCCAACGGCGTGCTTTTTTGAGACGCTTTGACATGGAAGAGATGACAGCAAGTTTTTCCTTCTGGTTCTGCGGCACGAACAGATGCGGAGACAGGAAACCCTTGATGTCGGGATCTGGCAGATCCGTGAAAAAACGCTTTTCAAGGCCCTGGGTCACTGCGCGACAGGAGCGTACATCAGAGCACAGAACCACGGTTGGACTTGCGGTATCTCCCACGGCACGACCGTACTTTATGGAGGTCGAGGGATGGCCTGAGAGAGCGCGCATATTCGTCTCGAAGGACAGGCGCGGAAGCCACAAGAGGGCACCTGCGATCACCGCAATGGCACTAGCACTCAGGAGAGCTACGGCCAGCCGTTTGGGAGGCATCACGTCGTATCCAGTTGGACGCCTTGCAATACCGGAGAGTCCCACGAGCACGGCAACCGGAGGGAAGACGAGCACGTAGGCCAAGAGAGCCACCAGTATACCCGTGCCCGCGATTAGGCCGAACTCCCAAAAGCCCCTGAACGAAGAGATATACATGAGGTACAGCGCCACTGAGGTGGTGAGTGCCGCAGCGCCAAGGGCCCTTGTAGTTGGGGGCATGGTCCTGTGAAGTGCCTCTCTTACGTCCCTGGTAAGCCCTGCCTCCTCCATGAATCGAGCGGTAAGGTGCACACCGTAGTCGATGCCCATGCCTAGGAGTATGGCCCCTATGAATGCTGTGATGAGGTTCAGGCGTTCCACCCCAGCCAGGCGCACGAGACCCAAAGTCCAGATGATCGCCATCACCAGAGGCGGAAATACCACGGCAAGGGGACGCACACTGCGGAAATACAGTGATACTATGAGCGCCATGAGCAAAAACGACAAAGCAAATGAGGACGTGGCGTCCTTCTTTATGGACTCGTATTCCTTCACGCGGTTGCGAAAGCCGCCTCCCACTTCCATTTTCAGACCGTCAGGATGCCCCAGCCGGGAGAGGACCCGTCTGATGCTGGCTCTGGCACGACTCACCAGGCTCCGGGCGTACTTCATGTCCACTGACTTGCCACTGGGTCTTGCCACGACAGCGAATACGCGACCGTCACGGGATGCCAGGTACCCGGCCTTGGGACGCTGTCCGTCTGCTGCAGTACCATCCTGAGCTCCGGAGCTGCGCTGTACTGGAATAACACGGCGCAGGGCCCTCAGTCCGGCATCGCGTATCATGTCTCGCAGACGGCGCTCTTCAGGATCGGGATCTGGCAGTTCTATGAGGCCCATGCCCTGAAGCTTGAGTCGTCCCACTACTTTCTTGAGTTGCCTGTCTATTGCTCTCAGATCGGATATGGAGAAGTAGAGGAGCGAATTTTTCCTGAAGAACGAGAGATCCAGGCGGGAGATGACCTCCGACAGGTCTGGCATGGTCCGTCTCATGTCATCGGCTACCATGTCCGCGGCCTTTTGACCCAATCTCGTGTCCTGTGTGCTGATGGCAATTATGAGCATGTCCGTGCTTCCGACCCTGGCCGATGCTTCACGCACGGCACGAACGGACGGAGTGTCCGGGGGGAGGAGCTGGGACAGACTGGTGGATAGGCCAAGATGAAATGCGAACCAGCCCAAAAGAACGGTGATGAGGAGATATACTCCCGTAAGAGCCCATGGATGGTGTACCGACAGATCCACGTAACGAGCGAGCAAACGGGCCAAACTGATCTTCATAATATAAAAACCTCAATTAATTCAGATGGTTATAAGCATATAACCTGTGTGCTCCGAATACACTTTCACAACGCGTTCTTTTTTACAAGGAGTTCCTCTGTCAAGCAAACGCAATGAACTGCTGAAGATATCCGTTTTGGAGTGGTGCAGGGCAAAAGAGCTATACTTCAGATGCAATGAATCACTGTTTGTGCAGGGGCCCTTTGTATTGGAATTCACAAGTCGACGAGAAAAATTTAACGGCTTCCCTGTCCGCATGATTGGTAGAATTTTCTAGCTGCTGCTTTACATAGTCACAGTCTGCGCCTCTCGTTACATAGACTTCGGAGGTTTTCACAGAGCCCGACATGCTGTCGGAGAATTCGAACTGGACATATGAGCCACCGGTTCTATACATCTTGCAGTCTATGGACGGATCTCCCATTTGAGCACCGAAATCCAGGACCAGCATCTCTTGAATGCGCACCCTTATGGTATGTGAACACGTATATATGCCCGAGTTTACGGCATTGTTGCATGCAGGATCCGTGCCGCACGTATACACGAGTACGTTGTCGTCGTCGGCTATGAAGGTCCAGTAGTATGTATTCTGTGTGACAGAGGAGCCTCCCAGTAGCTCCAGATCGACGTCGCAGGAATTGTGCTTCAGTTTCATGGACTCGCAGTACCACGTGCCCTCAAGATCTTCACTGCTGGGATCGTAATCTTCTTCACAGCCACCACTTCCCACTAAGACAAAGGCCAATCCGGCCAAAACAGTAAATTTGAGATTAAGCATACCGTTTCTCTCCTCGTATGACTGAGTCGTTTCATCCTTTCGAACCTTGCCCAGTTCTATTCGGTTTGATAGCGAATTCAAGTTTGCAAAGTCACTGATGGGTGGATTGGGATTTACTACAGACTCCGTGGTCTTCAATACGACGAGGCAGGAGCTCTCTTGGGCTGCGGTCCAAACCTTTGCTGTAGGGCTATCGATGTCTTACACAGACACTCGTGGCAATCCATGCACCTGATATGAGGTGCCCTCTTCGACTAGTCCAGCACTATGTTCTGCCGGGTTTTGATGTTCCGTGGTCCTGCCAAATTCCGGCCTCTTTGCCCGTTGTTCTTTTTACCGCATGTGATTCCTGATGGCTCGAGTCCATCGTCTTTTTGTCGTATGGGGATGTTACAGTGTTTCTTGCTATTTGACCCATGGACTTCAAGGAAGCATCAGTGTCACTCTGTTTGGCGGTGTTTTATTCAAAGTATAACATATTGATATTACAGTATTTTTGCAGAAAAAATCCTTACGCTCATCTGAGATAGGGCCATCTGACATAAATGTCTCCATCATTTAACGCCTTGAGCCACTTGCCTAACGTACCTTACGAAAACGGGGATGTCCGGCTGACGGTAACAGCAAATGTCGTCAATACCGGCCTTCATCTAATGCATGCCTTGAGGTTCCTACCAGTGCATCAGATTGCTACCCCTGACGCTTCATCCAACGACATGGCGATACGGCAGAAGCTCATAGGCCAGCGCCACCCTGCCCCTATCTCAACCCGACCTCTCTGACACCAACAACAAAATCCGGATAGCATCCCGAGGAGCGCCCCCTGATGTCCCTGCCAAAGCCGACCTCTTCGAGACCAACAGCAAAGAGCGCCCGCCACCTCAAGGTGCTAGCTCTGAGGCATCCCACAAAATCCGGTGTTTAGGGACATGCCACGAAGTTGCTGACAGCACCTTGAGGCGTATCCCATAAAGTTATTCCGAAAGGCTAAGCCATGACATGAGCCCTTACATTGCCCGAGGCTATGCCCCTGACGTGCTTTTCTAAAACCGGGTATTTTGCATGCTACCCTGCCAAAGCCGACCTCTCCGACGCCAACAGCAAAGCCCTGCCACCATCCCAAGGCCTAACCCCTGACGAGCTTGAAGGGCGCGACCTATGACATAAGGCCGGCTACTTTATTTAATGCTTACCTCGAGATATCCTGCTACCACCGTGAGGCGCCTGCCCTGTCGTTCCCGCGGTTGAATGCCCAGCCTATGACTATGACGTGAAAGCAATGCTTCACCGTGAGGCGCCTCCCATGAC
>JALWFW010000060.1 GCA_027013865.1 Polyangiaceae bacterium
TTCTTTCGTTCGTTCGTTCGTTCGTTCTTTCGTTCTTTCGTTCTTTCGTTCGTTCGTTCGTTCGTTCGTTCGTTCGTTCGTTCGTTCGTTCGTTCGTCCGTTCGTTCTTTCGTCCGTTCGTCCGTCCGTCCATTCGTTCGTGGGTAGGTGCGTGTGTGTTTGCCGGAGCATGTGTGTGTGTGTGTGTGCCAGTGTGCGCTGCGTGTTCTGTACCGAAGTGCAATGTGCGTTTCACTGACGTCAAATAATCTCCGATGGTTTGGCAGGTCTGCTATTGAAGTACGCCTATAGACAATGCACCACACGCACGCACGCATGCACACAATAATGCACATAGTTGACTTCCGTATAATTGTTTGTTTTACGTTTACAAAACATCGTTTAACAGCGTCGTTATATAAATACTTGTTACAAAAAACGGAAACCACCTTGACTAGTTTTGTACTATATAATAATGGCTGTCTTGGCCATGTTTTATATATATATATATATATATATATATATAGGCATTTATACATACGTAGAACAAAAGA
This sequence comes from Polyangiaceae bacterium, assembly GCA_027013865.1. Lineage (GTDB taxonomy): Bacteria > Myxococcota_A > Polyangia > HGW-17 > JALWFW01 > JALWFW01. The sequence goes on from JALWFW010000060.1 coordinate 534, forward strand.
TCATTCCAAAAGCAAGTTTATCTCGACATAAGTTCGAGGTTCCCTCACTACGGTTGTGTCGAATTTGTAAGCTTTTAATACTTGTGTCGGTGTGTGTATCTGTATGTGTGTGTATGTGTGTGTTTGTGTGTGTGTGTGTTCAGGCCCACACATCGATCCCGCACACAAAGCACGTACGGGGAAAACTGCACATTTAATGTACACTTAATAGTTGTCTCTTTCCTGTTCCCCCTTTCTACCTCTCTACGTGTGGGTATACGAGCCAAGTTACATACACATTCACATACGCATAATTATAGACACTCCCTTTTTGTTAAGCCATCAGCTGGCAACAAGCCTTTCGTATTGGTCCAAAGCCCTTTTTTAACGAAACGATAATTGCAAGAGAATCGACTTCGCCGTAACGGGGTTAATAATTACTGACAGCGTGCCCACACGGGGCTGGAAACCCGCGGGAACTCGACAATAAAGGACACAAGGAAAGGCACTAATTGATAAGGCGACTGTCTAAGGAACGTGACTTTGGCTAGAAAGGGTTAACACTGATGGCACGAACTCGTAAAAAACTAGTCATCTGACACAAGCACTTTACGTGCCAATTGTCTCGCCCTGTGCCACCAGCGACGTGTCTAATGCAATGGCAGCCCAAAGACATCGCTGGCGACCGGAGTTGTCGTGTATTTGGAGTAATTCCTGCTTAAGTACAAGCCATTGACACTCTGACACATCCGCCGGGGGTGGAGGGTGAGTGGGGAGTTGAGGCAAGGACAAAAGACAGATTTGTGCTGGAGTTTTGATAATTAATAACTTACTGATGTGTTTCTACTATTGAAATGCGATGTTTTTAATCTAATAAACCCAGGTTCAGGTATAAATCGCTGTATCTAAACGACTGCGTGGTTTCTAAGCAAGACGACCTGTTGCATTCATGATATTGCAGCCGGCGTCATTCTTGTCCTTTTTCCGCTGTAAAGTATTTGCGAAGACCTTCTAAAACGTTGACTTCCATATGTGGTAAATGTATATGTATGTATGTATCTATATATATATATATATGTGTGTGTGTGTGTGTGTGTGTGTGTGTGTATATGTATGTATATATATATATATATATATATATATATATATGTGTGTGTGTGTGTG
>JALWFW010000061.1 GCA_027013865.1 Polyangiaceae bacterium
GACCCGGCGCATTCGAGCCTGAACTCGCGCCAGCCCGGCAACTAATTTCCGATGACAGACCGATCTGATCCGTGGACGGTTTCTCTGACAGGATGAAATATCGCTCGAGCCAAAACAAAACATCCAAGACACCTCTTTTGTTTGCTAATGGCCTCTGATCATCAGTGTGCGAGCGTTAAAGAATGGGCCCATTGAAGATCGCTTGCAAGGTTCGTTTCATCCGAACCGAACACACATTGCCGAGTTAACTGCCCGAATTCGACAAAACACCAGGAACCGGTTGCGTTAGCACCGTAAAGGCTTTTCTGATTAATTCAGCTCAGAGTTATACCGTGCAGTGGTTGCGCTGAAACTAGCACCGTTGAAGACGTAACCAGAGAGGAAGAGGCGTTTGCATCGAACGCTCTTTGCAAATCATTAAAACTCGCTTATCGCTCGTAAAGAACACTTAGTTTGTTCGCTAGATAAAAGCCTTAGACACGATGTGCGTCCATTTCCTTACCTTGTAGTCGTTATCTAGCGGACTCTTCTCCACGTCTAAGTGAGCATCGTTCTGGTGGTGAGCTTTTTGATCTAAAACCTCTTTGGTCGTCAGCTGACCGATCGCTTCCATGTGACAATTGTATTGCCTCGCCCGCTGTAGCTTGTCCTGTCTGTGTATGCAGACAATTGCCACGATCAGGATGACGGCCACCACGGCGCAGCCACAGGCCACCGAGATGACGATCATCAGGTTCTGATTCGAGAGCAGACTGGTCGATCCTTTCCCGGGCAAATGAAAAGGAATCGATTGGTTAATGATCACCGTCAGATCGGCCAACTGAAACTGGCTGTCTGGCAGCCCGTGATCCCTGGCGAGAACCTGCAATCGGGAGACTTTGTACTCCAAACTGGTCAGCTTTACCGTCGTATAGAGCAATCCCGTATCCGGATCGACCATAAATAGGTCGTCCGAGTTGCCGCTCTGTATTTCGTATCCTATCTGGCCGTTGCGTCCGATGTCCGGATCCCGGGCACGGATCTGCGTGATGTTGTATCCGGCCGGCACCTTGTTCGAGATCTGGATCGTGTGATTGTACGGCGTCGGGAAGTCGAATACTGGCGCATGGTCGTTCTCGTCCGAGACGTTGATGACGACCAGCGCCGTGCTGGTGTGCTGCTGAGACTGCGAGCCAGACTCCGTGGCAGCGACCACCAGCTGGTACACGTTCGTCGTTTCCCTGTCCAATTCCCGGCGTGTCAAGATCCGGCCGGTCTTCGGATCGATCATGAAGTCACTACTCGATGTCCTTCCGTCGATGAACGAGTAGAAGAATGCGTTATACGGCGGCCCGTCAGCATCGGCAGCGGTCACCTTCCCGACCAGAGTACCTGGCTCCTCGTTCTCTTTGATGCTGAACATGTAACGATCCTGTGTAAACAGCGGCTTCTCGTCGTTAACGTCTTCCACCACGACGACGACCGCGGCAGAGCTACTCAGGGAAGGCGACCCGCTGTCGGTAGCTATGACGTAGAAGCGATACTGGGCCACTTGTTCGTGATCGATCAAAGACTTGCCGACGATGGCTCCTGTCCGGCGGTCAACATCAAAGACGCCCTTCACGTTGTCCGACAGCGAATAATGGATCTCCGCATTTTCGCCGATGTCCCGATCCGTGGCCATCACCGAGAGG
>JALWFW010000062.1 GCA_027013865.1 Polyangiaceae bacterium
CCTTCTGATATGATGGCTGCATGGACATGTGTATGGCCAAGCTCGACCACAGCATGAACACCCTCCGGAGGAACCAGGGTTCTGAAATGTGCAGGACGCAGGATTATACGCTCCGGGATTCGTCCAGTGGATTCCACCAGGTCTATGACGGAGCGCACATCACTGCGTCGCATAGCACCCGCCAGGACTCTGGATTTCTTCCCCTCAGCCCTGTGAAGGAAGGAAAAAACCAGATCTTCAGGTTCCACTGGCAGCAGATCCCCCATTTCAAAGGGAAGTATTGGGGCCACCTTACGGCGATCCCTAAAAGGAAACGTAAAACTGCGTATGAAGACTCGGCCCGATATGCCCACTGTGACGGACGCACCTTCAGGAATTCCGGTGGATTCCATCAGACCTGACAGGGAAGCCGAATCAAGCCCCTGGGACGGTATACTGCCTTCCCTCACCAGGGATATGGTCCCTTTCTTCTTTTCGAGCGCCACGGCTTTGATGAATCCTGTTCCTATGTCTATCCCGTAAAGGAGCTTCATTCCTCCCTCCAGTATACGAATCCCCCCACTTTGCCCGTGCTGGGGGAGATGAGCTTCTGATCCCAAACCGCGTCTATCTCATAACGGGTCTGTTTTACAGTGCCAAAAACCTTTATGCGGTAAAAACGTGTGGGCCCGCTGAATATCAGTTGATTCAGTTTCGATGTATCCAGCTCTACACCCTGTACTTCACTGTCCTGGACCCCATCTCCACCCAAATCAGACGTATGCTCAATATCCACGCCCAGCATCGCCCCTACTGCCTGGGCACCAAATCCCGGATTGGCGACGGCCTGGGCAAAAGTCTGCGGACTGGAACATATGGCCTTAAGTTGAGGCATTATGGTGCTTACCAGCTGTTTGAGTTTTACCGGATCCCCAAGCACCGGAGATCCTGCATCCTTGGCAGTGGCTATTATGAGACCTGCCACGAGCTCCCAATCGTCCTCATCGACTGCGCACAGATTTATTTTGCATGTCCCATAAACAGTAAAGGAACGGCCGAAATTGGCCATGAAGAAATCGTCAACTCCACGTACCAGAGCCAGTTCTCCTACTGTATCGAAAAGATTGTTCTTGGGCTCGTAAGGTTCCTCGTACATGGCATAGCGATCATCCTCAGGAGCTCCAGGAGCTCCGAATTTGGACTGGTCCAGATCCACGTAATCTATGATCTGGGCCACCATGTCCTCCCGTGTTATCTGATCGCCGTCAGGAAGGGTCCTCTGGAACAAATCGTCATAACGTCTGTCCGAGAACATTCCCATGAGTATCTTGGCAATGGCCTGAACCCTTGGATCCGTATCAGATACTGTTTGGGCACAATTAAGATTGACCCTGCCATCCTCGCGCTCCATGCCAATGAGTCCTGCAGTGCCATAACCTTCAGTCAGGCCCAGGCCCTTGAGCTCTCCTCCTGCAATCTGATGCACCAGTCCACCCGAAGAGAAAAAAGCCGGCATCAGCATCTGTGTCAATGCCTCGATATCCATGGATGACATGAGTCCTCCACCCATAGAAGACAATCGGTCCAGATACTTGGACTGGACCTTGAGCATCAACTGCGTGACTTCCATGGCAGAGTAGGCAAGGAACTGCGCCTTCACCTTGTCTCGCTCGGCCCGTGCGGAAAGGAGATCCACACTGGTCTCCGTGACGAATGACTGGGCGAATACGGCCATCACGGCAAGCATTATCACCACCATGAAAAGCGCTGCGCCCCAGTCAGTGCGCTCAGTACCCGTTCCGGGGGCAAAAGCATCCTCTCCAGGCACCAAGATGTGTTTGAGAGCCTTACGTAACATCACTTCCTCACCGGTATAGGCGAATTTCCACCTGAGACACCGCCGGGCAGTTTGGGAGGAGGTCTGTGGCGTCTCCTACCAGTAGGTTTACCAGTTGAGCCCGGCATTGCCGATGGCATCAGGTTGATGGCATCAGTCACCCTTGGTTTGACGGAAGTATAGAAATCCACCACTCCTCCTGTGGGGGATTTTACTGCGATGTGAATCCTTACGAGGGCCGGAAGGCGGTTTGGCTGGCCATCGGCAGCCACAGTGTTCCAGCGCTCCTCCCATTCGTCTTTGGTGGGATCGAAAAACTCCAGTGTGAAAGTATCGATCCCTTTAGCCATAGGGATTTCCTCACCAGGTATCTGCTCGGGTGGTTCACTGGCCAGTCTATGAGTCTCCCGTCTCATGAGTGTAGGACCGTCGTCAGTGTCGGTCACGTAGTACTCCACCACGGCAGTATCAGCCTCCTTGGCGCCCTTACGCGTGGGAATGTGTCCGAAATAGGTGAAAGACAGGTGATACACTGCCCCCTCGGGTTCTGCCATGAAAAAGGTACGGCGCTGCTGTTGCATGAGGTTTTCGCCCAAAGACAGATAAGCCATCTGTAAATCCCTGGACAGACGCTCCATGGTGGCACGGACCCGTGCATAAAGAGCCATACGCTTTCTGGTTCTGGCTTGAACCTTGCGATCCGCACGCATTGCAGCGAAGATCATCACCGACATTATGGAAAATATGAGTAGAGCCACCATGAGCTCCACCAGGGTGACTCCGCGACTGTAGACAAATAAACTATGGCAACTATCTGATTTTATTATATTTTTACGGAGCGCTCCCGTCATGGTTTTGCACCTCCGCCAAGAGCACCCGCAGGAATTGAGGGCATGGAGAATCCTCTATCCAAAGTCGATGGATCCGTAAAATAGGCCACTAGATCGAATTGACGTTCCCTTCCTCTCACAGACCATTTCACCGTAACCGTTACCTTGCGGACCGCACTCTTCAAAAGACCCTCTATCATGGTCATCCCCATGGTCACCTGTGGCATGAGGGTCTGCTGAAGCTGCTCCATTGCCTGCTCCTTGAGCTCCTCGTCATCAAATCCCTCTGGCAGGAACTGAGATATGATATCCCCCAATGGCCCTGACATCAGAGAGGACTCATCACCACCTGTAGCTGCACCAAAGGACTGGAGCATACCCATGACGTTCTGCTGCATGAGCGTGATGTCCGGAAACTCTACTGTCTCGATGAGGACGCAGTATGTAAAGTCATCTAGACCCTCCAGATCGTCGTCGCGGAAATCCGAACACTGTTCCTCCTCGAACTCGTGGGCCTCGAAACCGTCCTTGCGCAGCTCGTATTCGATGTCGAGCATCTTCATACGTGCAAGACCTATGGCCTGGGACAGCCGGCGGGCCTCCCACGTACGTATGACACTGGAGGACTGAGAATCAAGAAGTACCACCATGGACATGGACAGGATTATCAGGGCCACCATGACCTCTAGAAGGGTAAAGGCAGCCACATTGTGTATAGCCGGGATGTCCAGGTCTGCTGGCTGCAGAAAATGGGTCATTTCCTGATCTCCTGAGGATCCATGTGTCCGGGGAAATATACGGGATCTCCCCATGGTCGTATCCAGATGGTTCCCTCCCTGCCTCCTGCATAAAGATAGATGAATGCCTCGTGGGTGAAGCCCTCGGGACTGAAAACGATAGCAGCCTTACCGTCCATGAGTTCCAGATCGAGTTCAGGGAACAGTATCCTCTCCACTGTAACCTTGTTGAGTTTGACGGCCCTCAAACCCGTCAGTCGGCCTTTTATCTTCTCCCATTTATATTCGGGCGGACGGAATGGATAGCCGTCGTCTTCTGCACCTACCGGTCCCAGGGGATTGTCGGGATCAAAGGCAGGCCAGTCCTCGAATGCGGGATCCACTTCGGTATCGACATGTGGATCCATGGGAGGATCAGGATACTGGGGAGGCATCTCCTCCATGGGTACGGAAGAAGATCCGCCATCTAAATCCAGTACGACACGGGTATACACACCGGCCCCACGAGCATGGGATCCTGCATATTTTATGATGGATACCAGCCGTCTGACCCCTGCCTTCACTCTGGCCGCAGGAAGTGCTCCAGCCCCCATGACCACAGCTCCCGCGACCAGGGATATGATAATCATTACGACCACTATTTCCATGAGGGTAAAACCGGTCTGCCTGCAGCGCATTGGGGCTCCGTACCGAAAGGGGGATCGAATCTTCAGAGCGATCCGAACGGCAAGGACGTGGTTACTCCTTGTCCTTGCGGCATGCCTTGTTGACTATGTCGTCATGTGTATCGAAACGTTTGTCAGGACCGGCGGATACGACACATACATCCTCTCCTTCGGTCTCGACACGCAGCTTGGTGCCCCAGGGATCACGATCCGATGAAATCTTCTTGTCGCCAACCAAATCCTCCAGAATCTCCTCTGGATTCTTGTTGGGATTCTCACCCAGTTCCAGAGACATCTGCTGTGCCACGCCATCCACCATCATCTGGGCTGTTTTCTTCTTGGCATCCTTGAGGTACTGGAAGACCCCGAATCCTAGCGCTCCCATGACCAGGGATATGATGAGTAGCACAACCATGATTTCCATGAGGGTCATACCTGCCTGGCCCATACGCTGCTGCGCTCCAAGAAAAGCCAATGATTTACGCATGTTATACCTCCTACTGAATAAGGCTGTTCATCTGCATTATGGGCATGAGAATGGAGAAGACTATGAATCCCACTGTACCGCCCATTATGAGGATCATCATGGGCTCGAGCACGGACGTGAGTCTGTTCAGTGTCGTATCTATCTCCAGGTTGTAAGTGTCGGACACATGATGAAGCATGGCTTCCAGTTCACCGGATTTCTCACCTATGGCTATCATATGAATGACCAGGGGGGGAAACTCCCCAGAGCGCTGTAGCACCGAAGCCATCGACTCGCCTTCCCGTACCGCCGTCGCCACATCGTCTATCACTGCCTCTAGCTTACGGTTGCCCATGACTGCCTTGACGATACCCAGAGCCTTGAGAATCGGAACACCGGAATGAAGCATCGTTCCAAGGGTACTGGCAAAACGAGCGATAGCCACCTTGCGCACCATCTCGCCGAAAAGAGGCATGGATAGGACGAATGAATCCCATCTCGCCCTGCCACCAGGTGTCTGACGCCATCTGCGAAATCCCCATCGTATGAGGAACAGAGCTACGATACTGTGAAACCAATAGGACGAGAAAAAATTACTCACGGATATCAGAAGCTGGGTGTTCCATGGAAG
>JALWFW010000063.1 GCA_027013865.1 Polyangiaceae bacterium
TCAACAAACAAGCCGATTCACTTATCGCTCCGGAACAGACGCGTACAAATCATTTTACCATAAATAGCACAGCACGTGTCCTCCACCGACGACCAGGAGTTCTGACAGAAGATCTTCGACACCAAACCGCAGACAGACATACTTTCTGTCGTTCTACTGCCGTGTTTATTGTAGTACAAATATCACACACATCGACAGCTCTCTAATTGTTGTGACAATCTCACCAATAACGTAATATCCCAGTCACTGATTACAGGTGAAGTTCTATCTGGTATCTTATAGCGATATGACACCAGCTCATCACGTATTTCGTTATTTAATTCCTTTGATGTTGCGAAGGTAACAACAAGCACCTAGACGTTATATATATTTACATATTTAAACATAAACACATCCCGCCAGAACAAACACAGCAAACAGGAATTGCTAACAAGGACGACGGATTCTCAAGACGGTAATCTTCATTCTGGTCAAACATTCCAAACTAAATTGCAACAAACAAACAGACATACAGTAAGTAGTCTACCAAACTTAGATCGGCGGAAGACGAACATTCCACGGTGTGTTTTCCCAGTTCTGGATCGCGGTCTAATGTACAGGCCTGGATCTAATGTACACAGTAGTTCTAATGGACGTAAATTGTTCTGTCAATCCACAGACTCCAGCCAAATCGTGGTACGTATCTCGTGGAAGAGTACAGACGGAGAGGGCGCTTTGTTTTGCTTACAAATCGCCGCCACTGATAGGAAGCCATTACTAGACACACAGGCGAACATTGTGATGTTATCAAACTCTTAAACTGACGAATCAAAAACCGGACGGCCCGGTGTTTATTCCTCCAGCGACACACAGCGATCTCCGAACGATCCGGAATCGGAAGAGGGCTTAATTCGGCGGAGAAATCATCTCTCGTCGGGGAATATCCGCGTCGGAGCGTTATCGCACAGATCGCCGACTATCCGGAACTGTTTATGGTAAAGATTCGTACAAGAGAACCGAGGGAACGGGGCCTGGCGAGGCTTAAACATCTCGTATCCTGAATCACTTAACTGCGCAGGAGGGACCGATCGCGAGCCGAGCCGAGAGCAACAAGTCCCGGAGTGCTCGGTGAGTAATCAACCGCAACACAGTGACTCGAGTCTGGATCTCCGGATCAGTCTGGGAGCAGCGGCAATTCAAAAGAAACGCACGAGCACTGCACAACACGAGTGCCAGGCCTCGCAGCAACAAACCTACCCAACTCGGCAATAAACCCATGCCGCCCAGACACGCAAACATTCACCCACTCACCCGGCCACTCACCCAGCTACCCTGTCAGGATGGCCTGCCTAACTCAGTGCCTCCCGGAAGACTTAACGAGTTAAGGACATCGATGCTACGGGAGCCGCTCTCATTGTATTAACAAAATCTGGCTCATTACTCGGTGCTAGCAATCACTTGTTTTGGCTGACAGCCGAGAAAGATCCGGAAATATACACAAACAGCGAGCTGCTGCCACTAACACAGAACTCGGTGTGGTTAATGAACCGAACACAGGAAGTCAGCTTGGAGAATCACGGCATAAAGAAACCAGTTTTACAACGGGGCTGCATCGGCCGCTAACACAACAAACGATGTGAATGCCATTGTGCCTACCGCTCAGCCAGTTTAGTTTACAGCAAGGATGAG
>JALWFW010000064.1:0-486 GCA_027013865.1 Polyangiaceae bacterium
TTCAACTTGCTTCAGCGTGTATACATACAAAGAGAGCGGACACTACCACCACCACCACCACTACTACTGCATTTGTCTGTGTGTAGCCAAACAGTTGGCCTCCACTGGTTCTGTTGTGCACGGGGACGGCTAATATCGCCAGTCCAGTACATTATGACGATGAGGTGCTGGTGCCGTTGGGCATAACGTGGCGGTGGAGTAGCGGCACGGAGTGAATGATATGTAACCGTTACTCGAATTGGCAGTGCTCTTTGCTCTGTAGTACGAATGCTATGTTCACCCTCCAGTCTTGATCATCATCATCGCTGCTATGGGCAGCAGCAGCAGCAGCAGCAGCACTGCATCATCAGTGGTCTGCGGAGCTACTCCGTGTTCCATCGGCTGCCGGGCATGTGTGTGTGCGTGTGTCTGTGTGTGTGTGCGTGTGTTTGTGTGTGTCGGGCCGGTGGAATCGGAGGGAGCCGGTCCGCGAGCGGGCAGTAGCCG
>JALWFW010000064.1:496-1665 GCA_027013865.1 Polyangiaceae bacterium
GTATCTGTGAGGGTACCGAGCGTACGCGCAGTACAGCCACAGTACAACGGGACGGGTACAGAGACCAGTCGATGTTCACGTGCCGCCGAGTGATTCTGGCTCGTTTTTATACAGAGATGATGTGGTGGTGTCATCACCGCTCTCACCATCACCATCACCGCCGCCGCCGCAGCTCGCTTATGTAGACTTCTACTCGTTCTGTTGTGTGCTTATAGTTACTCGTGAATGAATATATTTGTGTGCGTTTTTACTATGCTAAATTAACCACAGTCTCAAGTAAGTAGTGCAGTGGACGTGCGAGAGAGAGAGAGAGAGCAACAGAGTGAGAGAGCGAGAGAGAGATACACGCATACATACACGGCATTGTCTAGCTCACTTCGTCTCCTCTCCCGTACAGATACCATACCGCGAGAGAGGCTGGTTGCCCGGGGGCAGCCGTGGCGGGGAAAACATGTTGTCTACATATGTATTTGTGTCTTAGGAATACAATAAAAATGTGATACTGTCTGCCTCATTCTTCGTAGCTTTTTTGCCCGTCGATCGGCAATGCTGGTAGCGTAGACACCGGAACACGTACTCGCACTAGGAAGCAGACTCGGGACAGACGGGAGAAGAGGTGTAGCCATAAATTGAGAGTTGGCTGTACGACCTGCGTGATGAGCTCCGACAGGATGTCCTTCGGCATCAGACTGTAGGAGGCATACGATTAATCTGTCCATGCGTGTGGCAGCTGAACGGCTAACTGGCGAAACCTCCCCCACGTGGTGACAGCTCATTCTCATACTTGGATTAGCTAGCGTATTTGTTAAATTGATACAGAAAGTACACGAACAGAATTGACTTAAATACAGGGCATTTGTTGAGTAACACAGAACATAACTAAATTTGTTTACATGCAAAGAACCCAAGAGGTTACATGAATACACAGACGACCAAAACCAAAAGCGTTATTGCGTTTATGTGATATGAACCGAGATCTGACAAGTATGAACTTGAGTCAGATGCAAGTTGCAAGATACTTTCTGCCATCCAGAAGTCTGGATCCAACAACACTATCAGGTTAGGCTACGGAGTCGCTCTGGATCATTAAGGAAATATGAACGGGGAAAGCAACATCCGAAATGTTCAAACTTTTACTGATTGCATTGAAAAATATATATATATATATA
>JALWFW010000065.1 GCA_027013865.1 Polyangiaceae bacterium
CATACAACCTGTACTGACTAGTCCTGCCAATGTACGCGTGTTGGTGGAGGGCTCCATCATGGTGCCTTTGGTAAAGCGCATCTCCCTGGCTTTTACGGCGTCGTACTCCCATGACACTGTTTCACCAGAGGGAACCAACCCATATGACTTCAGGCTGATATGGGCCATCAAAGGTACGCTGGGACCGTTCCTCAAAAAGTAAACGCTGTATGATGTTGCCTCGTAATTTATTGAAAATATTGTTCTTTTTGGCGATTCCTGTCATGGCTTCCTCGTGTAGGCGCAAACCGGCTGCCAGGTCGGATACTCAGCAGGAGGCAGCCGCAGGTATGGACTACTCTGATGTGCTTTCACTTCTCAGGGCTGCTTCCCGGCACGATTCTGGGTGTGACGCGTTCAGACTTCGGGTACGCTGGCTCATCACCGCCACCGCCCATGCAGACCGCCATTCGGCTGCGTCTCTCATGGAGTCGGTGGGCATGTCCTGTTCGGGGGATCTTCCCGATGAATGCTGGAAGGGGCTGTATGAGCGTCTTGGTGAGATGGCGGCATCCTGCCCTGATCCTGATGCACTCACGCTCCTGCGTTGGCATGCGGACATGCGTCAGACGTGGGACGCCACGTTTCTCGAGACGGGTGTGAGACTGCTGAAAGGATCTTCATTTGAGGAAGAGACCAGGGTGCTTCTCATAGGTGCCCTTGGCAGGGTTTTAAGGGCCCTGGTGCGAGAGAAAATGGGCTACAGATTGCCCAAGTTCATCAGACTTCTGGGATTTCCGTGTGCCCGCAACGCTCAGATGTGGACCGGATATGGTCCTGAGGAGCCTGGGCGTGTGGTTCCGGGACCGTGTTTCCCCACATGTCCCCAGGCAGGCCTCGAAGAGCCCGTGTTCGATCCCATCACCAGGAGAATACACGTGTCATCCCGGTGTTCACCATCTCAGGTGGGGCTCGTCAGCCGGGACGACATGACCTTCATTGACGTGGAACTGTCCATGGTGATTAAGAGCTCGGCTTTTGTGAATACCCTGTTTTCAGGGCTACGGGACGATCCGTTCATCAGAGCCAACCGCGGGTGGATAGGAAAGATCCGTTCAGGATGGAACGAATTGCGGCTACTGGTACCTCCTCCGGTGAGTATAGACACTCCCCATGGAAGCATGACTCCGCCACTGTCCATGGGCGCATGGGACCCCGCTCCCGTACGTAGATACATCGCCATCTCAGGGACAGGGTACATCACCACTGGTCTGCTGCCGCTCTTTGGACCTGCAGATGGCAGACTAGAATATGACTCGCCTTTTCCTGGCCGTCCGGTTCAGCCTGACATGCAGTTTTCCGGTGACGTCGTACTCTATGCCGATAAGAATGTGTCTCTTGAGCATGTTTACCGACTTTTGCACTCCATTTACGGGGATGGGGTAGGAAAGGTATATCTGGCATACAGGAATCTCGGGGGAGTCATGAGAACCATTCCCGTGGAATTGACTGACTCTCCGGGCAAGAGCGTAGTTCTGAAGTTCTCCAGGGACGGGCTGGAGGTCATGGCTCCGGATCGCAGCGAACCCGACTATATTTCCCAGTCACCTTACCATTTCACGAATCTTCGTAATGCAGCAGAGCGCATCCGCCGGCGTTTACCAGGCTCTGTCCCCATGGCCGTAAGGGCCGATCCCTCCTTCAAGTATCTTTATCTCGCCAGGATACTGGGCAATGTCACGCGCTCCACCTCAGGACGAATCCTTTATGAGAGGGTACTGCTAATTCTGGAAGATCCGCGACGCGAGAGCGCCGTTCAGTAGTCACAGTGACCTGAGTCGTCCGGGACACCGATATTTCCGGATTTTTGGCCTACTTGGCCACTATTTCGGTGATGGTGACGGCGAAGTTGCCTCGAGATACCGTGGGAAGTCCTCTGAATTTAGTCTTTCCTGAGATCTTTACAGGCAATCTGTCACCATGACTCGTGTCGAGTCGCATGATGTCTCCGGGTTTGAGATCCCGTAACTGTCCCAAAGTAGTGCGCACTTTGCCCAGTTGGACCGTCAGTTCCACGTCGGCTCCCTTCAACTGATTGATGATTTTCTTGAAGGTGCTGACTCTGATGGGGGCATCACCGGATACGCTCCTTTCGAGGAGTTTGCGCACCGGCTCCAGGGTGGCTGCGGGGAATACCACGGCCATGTACATGAGCCTCTCGCCTATCTTGATTCTGCATTCATGTCTGAGGACGAAGTCGTCGGGTTCTATGACAGCCAATTTTTCGGGCCAAAATTCCATCCCCAGCACCCGAATTTCCTGGTCAACGACACTGCCCCATACATCGTTGAGGGCCTCGACCACACGTTCCATGAGCCTGTAACCGATTTTTTGCTCCATGTGAGTAGGTGGTCTTGATGGCAGTGTGTCAAAACTCTGACCCCCAAGGGAACGTTCCACTGCCAGATAGAAGAGATCTCCGCTTATGTCCAGGAGCCCCTTACCGCCGTCGCCAAGTTCCAGGATTCCTATGTATGCCGGTCGGGTGAAACTGGCAGCCAGAGCAGCGAAGGGGACTATGTCCCCGGGGAGGACTTCCACTTCAACTGGGATACCAAGATGAAATGACAGGAATTTTTGTAGTATGGCCGCGAGATCCTCCCTTACTGAATCGAGCACGGGTGCCACGCGGCGGATGAGGTGGTCACCACCCACTAGATCGAAGTCAACGACGGTTGGGCCGCCATCAAGGCCGAGTCCAGAGCGGTATAGTTCTACCAGAGCTTCCACCTCTTCCGGAGTAAGAATGGGTTCCATGGTCACCTCCGCTCACGTGTCATGCAAGTTTGATGCCAGCATGAGAGCCCCCTGTCTCGTACTGTGGTTCTGAAGATGAAAGATGAAGGTTTTCAGTCGCCTGTTCTTCCTGAATCTTCCTGCCTGGCCTTTGCCACGTATTTGAAACGGAGATCGAATAGGATGTTCTCCAGGAGGCGGCGTTCTTCTTCCATAAGGTTACCGCGGGTTTTTTCCTCGATGATTTCCAGAATTCTGATGGTATCCCGCGCAAGCTGTAGGTTTACGGAGGTCTCTCCAGACACGGGATCCGGATTCTCTCCAAGGGCGATGAGTACGCTCGTGGCAAGAGACATGATGAAACTGGAGAAGTCTATCTCCGGCCGGGACATGACTTAGTTCTCCGACTTACCGTTGTCTTCAGCAGGGGGTTCCAGATAGGCCACTTCATCGGACAGATCCGGAAGCTGGTTTAGGTGTTCCTGAAGTTCCTGGGGGGTAATTATACCCTGGGAGAGGTTGTGTCCCAGCAGTCTTTTGTCGAAGAGAAACTCTTCAGGTATGTATTTTCTGGCAACAGGCTTCATTACCGGCCTCCTTATCCTTTGTGTGCATTGTAAAATTCGCTGATGATTCTGACCAGTTCTTCACCTATACGGTCCTGTGCCTCTTTAGTGGATGCACCGATGTGAGGTGTAACGGATACCTTCGGGTGGTTCACCAGTGGATCGTCCGCTGCCGGAGGCTCATTCACGAACACGTCTACGCCTGCTCCGGCGAGATGCCCCTCGTCGAGGACCTTCACCAGGGCCTGCTCGTCCACCACGCCTCCACGGGCGCAGTTTATGAGGTAGGAGCCCTTCTTCATGGTCCGCAGCTCTTTTTCTGTTATGGATGGACCTTCGGAGGCGATGAACGGGATGTGCAGACTGATGTAGTCAGAAGTCTGCAGTAGTTCCTCCATGGACACCATTCTTATGATTCCCGGCAGGGGAGACTCCTGGATGTATTTGTCGAAACCGAGCACTCGCATGCCCAGGGCATGAGCCCTTTTGGCCAGTTCCTGCCCTATGCGTCCCACACCGATGATGCCCAGGGTCTTGCCGTTTATCTCGGTACCCTTGTACTGTTTCTTGTTCCATTCACCCTTGCGCATGGTCACGTTGGCTGCATGCACGAAACGGGACAGGGCGAACATATGAGCCAGGGCGAGTTCCGCCACGGACGGAGAGCTCGCAGCAGGAGTGTTTCGAACCTCGATGCCGAGTTCCCTGGCTTTTTCCAGATCGATGTTGTCAAGGCCCACTCCACCGCGGACGATCAGTTTGAGATTCGTGGCCTTCTCGAGGATGGGAGCTCTCATTTTGGTGGCGGACCGGACGATGGCAACATTGAAATCGCCAATGGTTTCGTCCAGTTCCTCGGGAGACATCCCGGTTTTCACCGTTACGTCCAGACCGGCTTCCCTGAGCCCTTCCACAGCCTTATCAGATATGGGATCACATACCAGGACCTTCATGTCATCTTACCTCCAGAGGGAATGTTTGAACCAAAGAACGTCTGATGTCAACATGATAGTAATGTATTCGGAACAGGCGGAATCTATTCAGCTTGCGTTCCGAAAAGATTCTCCATATAGTACGTCCGACCGAAGATGCAAGGTCCTGAGGAGACGAACGATGCGTTTGCACAAGATCTTCCGTATGGCTTTAGTGACCCTCGCACCGACATTCCTCCTGGCTCAGGTGGCGTATGCTTCCCCGAGACCAGAGGAAGAAGTGATGGAAGTCGCCCCAGAAGAGAATCTGCCGCCCAGCAAAAACATGCTCAAGGCGAAGAAATTCTTCAAGCGTGGCAAAAAGGCCCTTAGAAGGGGCGATCAGGTGGCTGCAGGAACCGACTTCCAGAGCGCCACTATCTATCTCAAGAAGGTGCTATCCGGCAATGATGACAGCGTTGCCACCAAACAGGAGGCTCAGTTCCTCATGGCCCGTGCACTTTTCGCCATGGGATATTATTCGGCTTCTAAGAACTATTTCGGGCAGATCGTCGAGGAGGGTGAGTCCCACCGTTACTACAAGACCACACTGAAGTGGCTCGTGGCCCTCCAGCTCAAACTTCCTGAGTCCGCCGGTGTCCTTCCTCTCATCGGAAAGTACAAGGAAGACTATTTCGAGGATCCCTCCCTGGCCCAGTATGCTCCCAAACTTTTCTACTTCCTGGGCAGGTATTACTACATGGTAGAAGGACAGCTCGAGAAGGCTCTGAAGATTTTCGAGCAGGTTGCCCTGCGCAAGAGCATGGAAGAATACTACATCAGGGCCAAGATTTTCCAGGGCGTCATTCTCGTCCGTCTGAACAAGCCGGTTCAGGCCCTTGAGAAGTTCCGCAAGGTGCTGAAATTTGCTGAGAAGCATCCCGGAATGCCCGGCATGGACAAGTACATCGAGTTCACGAACCTGTCTCTGGCACGTGTCTACTACCAGGCAGGACGTGTCGCCATTGGCCGTTACCTTCAGACACGCAAGCTCAAGTTCGCCAAACTCGCAGAAAAATATCTTACACTGTCCATTAAGTTCTATGAGCTCATTCCTGAGAAGAGCCCCCACTGGCTGCAGAGCCTCTTCGAGGAATCATGGGCTTACTTCATACTGGATGCCCAACTCCGTAAGGTGTTCAAGCGTGACTATGGTGGATTCCAGAAGGCACTCGGTAACATTCATACGCTCAACGCACCTTTCTTCGAGAATTACTTCTTCCCGGAGTCTCTGATTCTCAAGTCCGTTATCTACGTGACCAACTGTCGTGTGAACAGCGCTCTCGAGTCCATTTCAGAGTTTGAAAAGGTATATCCCAAGCTTCAGGAGAGTGTTCGCGAGATCGCAGTCAAGCACAAGGAAGACGACGACGCCTATTATGCCTACATCATGAAGATCCTCTCCGGTAAGAAGAAGATGGATCCCAAACTTCACAGGCTCGTCCGTTATCAGTTCACCGACAAGACGTTCAAGCGTGAACTGGCCTATCTCAATGAGCTGCAGCACGAGCTCAAGCAGTTGAATGCCAGCTCTCCTGACTGGAAAGACAGCAATATAGCAAAGGACGTGATGGAAGATCTCAACTTCCAGCTCATTGCTACCCAGGAGCGTATAGCCCAGATAGCCCGTGAGCGTATGAAGCGTCTAGACGACCTTCTGACCAAGCTCGTCGGTCAGTCGATGGACATCAGAATCGAGATCAACAACCTCAAACTCAAGAAACTTTCCGCCAAGGCCATGGAGTCCAAGACCATTCAGGTTCAGATCCTGAACGTGAATGTCGATGACGAGCATGTGCTGTGGCCCTTCACCGGTGAGTACTGGAAAGACGAGCTGGGATATTACCGCTTCGTAGTGTATTCATCCTGCGGCGCAGGAAAATGATCACCTGCTGCGCAGGTAGTACGACTTCCAACCTGAATGACACCATTATCAATGGATAACCCCCAAACGAAATAGCGAGGAGAGGAGATGAGGAGAGCATTCTTTACCATCTCAACAGTGGTCCTTACAGCGCTCGTGGCCATGCCTGCCAGGGGCGTTTCGCCCAAAGGCAAGAGGCGCTCTGTACGGTTCAAGGAAGATAAGTCAATGGAAGTTTCCAAAGCGGAGCTTCTGAAACGTGCCAAGGCCAATCAGCGCAAGGCAATGAGCGCCATCAAGTACGAGGACGTGATAAAACGTACCAAACTGAGTCAGATCAAAAAGATTGGCGTGCTCAAACAGCAGGAAAGACTCCTGCAGCGTCAGGTGAGGCTGTTTAGGGGCCGTGAGCGTCAGGTGGAATACCTCTTCCGTCTTGCTGACGTCTACATCCGCTTCGAGGAGATTTATAAGTTCTGGTACGGTGAGATGGTGGAGCGCCTCTCCAATACCAAGAATCCTGCCAAGCGCAAAAAGCTCATCAAAAAGCGCAACGCTTACTTGAAGCTCCAGAAGACATATCTGGAAAAAGCTCTGAAATACCTCAATTCCATCACATCCAATGAGCTTTTCCAGAACTGGCCTCGGATGGACGAGGTTCTCTATAAACAGGGTGATATAGCCCGTGAGCTCGGCTATCCGGAGATCATGAGAGAAAAGTTCCAGAAACTCCTCGCTCAGTATCCGCAGTCCAAATTCGTGCCCTATGCACATCTGGCCTTTGCCGAGTACTACTTCAAACTGGGGCGCCGCGGTCTGGAGAAGGCCACTTACTACTATACTCTGGTGGTCAAGAATCCGCGTGCCACAGGTACTGCCGTCCATTTCTATGCTTTGCGCATGCTGGGCTGGTGCCACTTCAACCTCAGCAATTTCCCCAAGGCACTGGGTTATTTCCGCAAGGTCGCGGTCAATGCCAAAAGCAAATCTCTGCGTAAGCAGGCTCTGCGTGACTTCGTCATGACCTATGCACATTCAAAGGCCAATCGGGCCCGTGCATACGACCTTTTCTACAACAAACTGGGCAAGGATGGCCGTGCCAATGCCAAGGAACTTTATGTCAAGCTGGCTCAGGAGTATTTTTCAGTGGGCCGTTTTTCGGATTCCGTATGGGTATACGAAGATCTCGTACGCCGCTTCCCGCAGGATAAAGAGCGGTGCGAGTGGTATCATCAGATCTTCACCATCTACAAGGTCGATCAGAAAATCGACAAGATGGCGGGTGCTCTGGACAAATCCGTCGAGGTCATGAAAGAGATGACCAAGCAGTTTGGAGAGAAGGACCTGGCCGTCCGTACATGCCGCAACTTCGTGAAGCGTGCTCTCATCTATCAGGCCAAAAAATGGTACGCCAAAGTTCAGAAGAAACGCAATTCACTGGAACCCGAGGAGAAGAACAAGCTCCTGCGTGCAGCAGCCAAGATGTATCAGCGCTTCCTGGAGATCTTCCCCAAGGAGGATGAAGCCTACGATATGCGCTATGACTACGCTGACCTCCTGCTCGAGATCGCAGAGACCGTGCGTTCCAATGGCGCTCCGCCCGAGGTGGTTAGAGAGGCGTTCAAGCGCGCTGCCGAGCAGTACACTTCACTCCTCAAGTGGAATCACGTACCCAAGGGCATGACCAAGAAGATCTTCGAGCGTAACCGCGAGGACATAGGCAAGAACGCGGTCGTATGCTGGATGGAGGTGCTGGGTGTCGACTTCCAGAAATCCGAGAAGGAGACCAAACGCTTCTTCGGCGACTACGTGAAGGCCCGTAAATGCCGTAAGGCCAAGCGGAAGGCTGAGGAGATGGGACGCAAGTGGCGTCGTAAGTGCCCAGAAGTAAAGAAGAATCTTCCGATACCTGGACAGATGCTGGCCGTCATCGACGTGTTCGATCTCTACATCAAGTATGTCAAGCGCGGCAAGATCCTGCCGGTGATCAAATACAACAAGGCAATGATCTACTATGTGTATCGTCACTTCGCCAAGGCGATACCACTCTTCAAGGATACGATATTCACTACATACAGGATGGATCCCGATACCGCCATTCAGGCCACCTATTACCTGATGGTCTCCTACGACGTGGAGGAACGGTTCGAGGACATGGTCGACACCATCACCGAACTGCTCAAGCCCCAGTACCGTTCGATGTTCGAGAGTTCCGCGAAGGGCAAGAAGCTGCGTACTTCTCTGGAAGCCAAGAAGCTTCACTTCATGGAGCTCGAGGTAGAGAAGCGTTACGATGAAGGCCGTTACCGTGAGGCTGCCGAGCTCCTCATGAAGATGGCCAAGAACTTCACGTCGGATCCCAAGAAAGTCGTCAAGTACTACGTCGGTGCCTCCAGGGCATACGAGAAGGCCGGTCTCATCGGTCCTGCCATCCGTGCCCGTGTCATCATGGAGAAACTTTACGGACGCAATTCACAGACCAAGAAAATGAAGGAAGTGGTGGAGAACTTCCTGGCTATAGGTCAGTTGTTCGAGCGCATTGCCTACTTCGACAAGGCTGCTTGGGCATATCAGAAGTTCTTCGAGAAGTATCCGCGGGATCCCGACGCCGTAGCAGCCGCCCGCCGTGCAGTCAAACTCAACTGGTGGGCTGGAAATCTTTCCAAGGCCGAGCGTCTGGACAAGGACTTCATCACCAAACTCTACAACATGGGCGGTAGGAAGTTCGCCGGCGACATGGCTTCGCTCTTCTTCATGCTCCATCAGTTCTATGAGGGACGCCGTGGCAAGGAAAGCCAGGTGATGTACTATCTCGGCAAGTTCATCGAGACTCAGTCTCGTTCAGGAGCAAAGGATCTCCTGCTGCGTGCCTATGCCAAGCGTGGTCTCATCCTGTGGAAGCAGTCCTGCCCAGTGAAACCGATGTACGGCATATGCATGGATACCTACTACGTCACCAAAAAGACCAAAACCGCTACGTGGCAAGAGGAGCGTATCCGCTTCGTCCCACGTGATCGGTCCAAGGTCCGTGCTGCTGTCAAGTCCTTCAAGATGGCAGTCAAGTACTACAACCAGTGGAAAGGCGGCAAACGTATACTCGGGGCTACTTCCTACGAGAAGCCAAAGCGTATAAGCGAGGCCATCAATGCCGCTGCCATGGCCAAATTCTATATTGCCGAGGCCGAATACGAGAAGATCATCTCCCTCGAACCTCCCAAGATCGAGTTGAAGAAGATCAAGAAGTCCATGTCCCAGCTCAAACGCTGGCTCGGCAAGATGGGCAAACTCATGGCCAAGAACAAGAAGCTCTATGAAGAGGTCGGTAAACTCAAGATAGGCAAGAAGCGTAACAAGTGGTACGTGCCGGCAGCCGGCCGTTTCGGAGCCATCTTCAAGAACCTGTACCTCAAACTCAAATACATGAAGTTCGGCAAGTACATCGAGAAGAATATCGACCTGAAGTTCAAGATTCAGGACTCCATGGCCGGACCGATGGAGGAATTCCAGAAGAAGGCCATCACAGGCTTCAAGGCATGTGTGAAGATAGCCCAGAAGGAAGGCCGTTATGATGAATGGTACGACTTCTGTGAGAAGAATCTGGCAGAGCTCACCAATGCAGTGAGTCCGCTGCGGGATGAGGTATGGGCAGAGCCTGATTACCAGAAACCCGTGTGCACTGAACCAACCATCATGACCACGCCTGCCAGGTGATGAGAGGTGAAGATATGAAGAAACTTACTGTTCTACTCACCATAATGAGTGTGGCTTTTTGGTCCTGCGGTGGAGGATCGAAAAAAGGCTCCACGGTTCCTGAGAAGGAAGTGAACAAGGCTGAACAGGAAATAGCTTCTGATACTGGAATTCCGGACGTCACAGACGTGGGAGGTCCTTCAGAGGGTAAATCCGCTGCTCCGACAGCCAGGGCCAGGATAAAGTCCAAGAAAGTATCCAAAGGTCTCAACAAAAAGTTCCAGGCCATTCTTAAAGAGTTCTACAAAGCCGGGAATGAAGGCTGGACCAAGGACAAGTGCAATGATATCGCAGGAAAATTCATGGCACTGCTCAAGGAGAAAGGCGGCGAGAAGATAGCTACCTTCGCTTATGATGCCGGTGTCACGTACGTCCGTTGCGGAATGAAGGATAAGGCCACCGATGCTTTCAAGAAGGCCCTGTCGCTTGACAAGTACCATCCGGGTGCACAGGTGGCGCTCCTGTGGCTTCGTGAACGCAACGTTTTGTCCCATATGTCCCAGCTTTCCAAGATCTACAACCAGCCCGGAAACGTGGGCGATCCCGATGTCAACTACAACCTGGCTCTGGGGTATTACCTCAAGTACAGACAGACACATAACATGAAATTGTTCCGCAAACTGATGGATCACCTGCGCCGTACCATCGCATCCATTGGACCGCTCCAGAATGATTCGGCAGAGGCCTCCCGTGCCTATGCCCGTGCTTATACCCTGGTATTCCTGGCCTACCTGGAGGCAGCGAAGCAGGGCCATGCCAACATTGGTTTCATCAAGATCTTCCGTGGTCAGGCTCTTCCCCATATCCTCCCATGCGACGGCGAGGGAGCCGTGAAGGACAGTGCATCACGTCAGGCCCTTGCCCAGTTCCATAACGCCAATGCCCTGGCATTCCTCTATGTTGGCAGCATCGGCAGTGCCTTCGACGAGTTCAAGGATGCCCTGACCTGCCATCCCGAGGACTTTGCAGCCAACCTCAACATCGGCATGATGGGTATCAGGTTCCGCGAGCCCGAGATGGCAATCAAGAGCCTCGAACTCGTACTGCACAAATACAGCAATGCTCCTGAGGCCAAGGAGGCCTCCCTGGCTCTGGCAGTGGCTTACAAGGTCTATGCCATGAAACTGTATGACATGAGCGCCAACGCATTCGACAGTAAAGAGCGTCTAAAGATTCAGTTGGAACGCTACAAGCAGATGAAGAAGGCCATAAATAAGGGGATCAAGAATCTGCAGAAGATCGTCGACGGCAAGAAAATACCTCCTGAGGTCAAGGCCGGAAAGATGACCATGAAAGAGGCGAAAGCCCTGGCCGAGCGTGAGAAACGGCGTTTCGAAAGAGGCCTCAAGAGACTCGATGCGAAACTGGAGAAGATTCAGAAGCAGCTGGACATGCTTGGAGATCCAGACTCTCTGAAAACCAAGGCATCCGAGTACTTCCGCAAATCCCGTGCTCAGTATGAGAAGGTCTTGGCTAAGCAGCCGAGTGATTCACGCGTGGTGTTCGACATGGCTGCTCTGTACTATGACGCTGCTGACCAGCTGGGTGGAGATAAAGTTGCCAATTACCGCAAGGCCCGTTCTCTATTCAAAAAATACCTTGGCATGAAGGGCGTTTCGAAGTCACGTAAGAAGATCGCCCGCAAGTACATCTCTGATCTGGATTCACTCATCCATGGTCTTGAGGAGCTCGCCAAGAACCAGCAGCAGGGGCAGCAGGCTCCATCCGGTTCAAAGGGCTCCGGCAAGTGATGACCAACAGTTTCATTTCCTGTTAACCTCCCTGACTGATTGAAGAAACTTCATGGGGAATTGGACGATATCCTCTGACATGCTAAAAATACGTAACTACGTGGAGGACATATGTCTATGAGAAGAGCTTCTTTCAGATTGGGTGTCATTTTTTTCATGGCTCTGTTTTATGTTGCCTCATGTGATGATGGAGGAGGTAATTCCCCTCCCCAAATAATGGACTTTGGAGGCACTAGGACGGCTTACGTGGGGGTGGAGTTCATACAAGAAATAGTGGTGGTGGACAGTGATGATACCTCGTTCAACTATTCATGGAGCTCTGATATCGCCGGTATATCCGACAGGGAGCATCCTCCAGAGATCAGACCTGCTGGAGCAGGCAAGGCGTACTTTCAGTGGACCCCCATGGCTCAGGATGTGGGAGAGCATACTTTCGAGATTGCCGTGAGTGATGGACATACCACGGTAACCCAGCCTCTGACCGTGGATGTCAGGGCCACCATGTCCTCCAGTTCGGACCCGGTTTTCGTCAAGCCTCTGGGTTCGGGGGCAGTCTTGGATCTTTCTCAGGCTTCTTGTATAGACGTGGAAATAGAAGTGGAGGATCCTGATTCTCAGGCAGTGGATATCTACATGGAGGAGCCCATAGAAGAGGGATACCAGCTTCAGCATGATGGCGGCGAGTTCGAGGCTCTGTTCTCCTGGTGTCCCACGGCCAGGCAGATAGATGCTGCAGACCGTTATGTCCTGAATCTGGCGGCGGATGACCGGGACGGACATGTGACTCGCAAACGTTTTGTCATAATACTACGTAGGGAGGTGTCCGAGTGTCCAGGTAATCCACCTGTCATCAATGTAAATGTTCCGTCGACACAGGAAACCCTTTCAGACATAAGGGTAGACTTCGACTGTACCGATGACGTTGGTCTTTCGGGCCCACCCATTCTTTATTACACGACATCCCAGGTATCCGGAGATCCCGATGTTTCTTCGATGATTCCACTGACGGCCCAGTCGGATGGCAGTGGTTATTATGTCATGATTCCCAATCCTGTAGCTGAGGGACAGGCCGGGGATTCCACCACAGTGAATTTCATTGTCGAAGCAGAGGACACGGACAATGAAGGAACCTGCGTTCATCGCGCAGTGGCACCTGAAACTGGCGTTTACTCCTTTACGGTGACTCATCCAGAAGAGGTCCAGGGTGGGCAGCCTCTTTGTTCCCTCTGTGTCGTCGATGCGCAGTGTGGAGGGAGCAACGACCTGTGTGTGTATTTGGCAGACGGCAGTAAGTATTGTCTCAAGGACTGCGAGGACAGTCCGGACTCATGTCCCGAGGGTACGACATGTTCACAGGAACCATTCCAGGGTACAGATGGTACTTCCAGACGTCAGTGCGTTCCTGCGGGTGCTCGCTGCGTGGAGGAGTGCGAGGATGACAGTTATGAGGAGAACGATTCACTGAGTTCTGCCGACCCTCTCGTGCCGGATGGAACCACCACCGGACTCATGATGTGCCCCTCTACCCAAAACAGTTACGGCGATCAGGACTGGTTCAGGCTCCCTATTTCCGAGACCACGCTGGTATACGTAGAAATCAATTTTTCTCAGGCAGATGGTGACCTGGACCTGATTCTTACGGACAATCAGGGTTCGGAGATAGCATATTCTTTGTCTGTGTCAGATACTGAGGCCGTCATGGAATGTCTGGATCCTGGTGACTACTACGTCCTGATTGATTCTCTCGATACAGGAGTACATGCCCCTTACACACTGTATGTGGAAAAAGAAGTAGGGGGTTGCTGCAACAATGACGATCTGGAGTCCAATGATTCCACGTCACAGGCTGTTCCCGTACAGAACCAGGAACTACTAGAGGATCTTTCCATATGTGAAAATGACGAGGACTGGTTTGCCGTGGATGTGGGTGCCAACAAGACGCTGCATGTGAGCATGCTGTTTGATCAGAATGCCTCCAATCAGGATCTCGATATGTATCTGTACGCGCCCGATGGCAAGACCAATCTAACTCCGTGCTGTGATCCTAGTAACGGACAGTCTTCCACCAGTGATGAGGAGCTTACTTATACGGTGGATTCCACAGGAACGTATTTCCTCAAGGTGGAAGGTTACAGTGGTTCAGTCAATACCTACATGATTTATTTTGAGATCACTGACCCGTCGCCTGCCAACAAGTAACCCCCTCCTTGGTTTCTCAGTTGTTGAAAATAGATCAATAAATTCAATAAGTTATATGGCTGGTGACTAGCGCCAGACTCCAGGTATGGATGATCCGCAGGCCGGACACGTTCCCTGGGGGGTGACATGGTTTTCTAGTACCCTGTATCTCCGTCTTTTTATGAGAGGTCGGCCGCATTTCGGGCAAAAGGTATCCTCACCGAATTCCAGGCGTCTGGCATTTCCTATATAGACATAATGAAGCCCATCACCCAGGGCGATGTCCCTTGCCCGGATGACCGTATCCACGGGGGTCGGGGGGATGTGCCGCATTTTGTAATGCGGGAAGAAGCGTGAAAAATGCAGAGGAACGTCTGGCCCGAGGTGCTGTCTTATCCAGCTGGTCAGTTTCCTGAAATCAGCGTCACTGTCGTTGCGTCCCGGAATCACCAGATTTGTTAGTTCCACCCACACACCATGTTTCTTGAGAAGTTCGGCGGTTCGAAGTACCGGACCCAGCGTGGCATCACATATCTGGGAGTAAAGGCGGTCGTTCATAAACTTGATGTCCAGGTTGACAGCCGAGATGAACGGAATCGCAGCCAATAGTGGTTTTTCTTCTATGTAACCGGCGGTGATCCACAAGGACTTCAGACCCTGTTCCATGGCAGCGCGACCGACGTCCACGGCATACTCGTAATATACCACTGGCTCACTGTAGGTCGCTGCCACAGATTTACATCCGTTACGGAGTGCCATTTCCACGATTTTACGAGCGTTAAGGACGTAGGCCCTGCGTTCGGTGGGCATTGCCTGGGACAGTCCGGAGTTTTGGCAGTTCAGACAGTGCAGGTTGCAGCCCACAGTGGCCAGGGAGAAGGCTTTCGATCCTGGGAGCACGTGAAAGAGCGGTTTTTTTTCTATGGGATCCACGTGAATGGCACTAGGGCGTTCATAGGTGAGGGCAATGAGTCTGCCATTGTGGTTGTACCTTATGTGACAATCCCCCACTTCGCCTGGTTCCAGTCTGCAGCGTTTCGGGCATAGATCGCAGATTACGGTGCGGGATATGGTCACCTACGACCTCCGGGTTATTCTGTCCAGTACATCTTGACGGCCCTGCTCGCCGAGAAGCATGAGTGCATGGGCAATTAGAAAGTCCTTTGGCTCGTCGATGTCTATTATGAGCTCGTCATGAACCCAGGGTTTCAGTGGAGAGCCGAAAGACTCGTACATCTGGCCGGTTGCCTTCTCGTTGCGGTGTGGCCAAAAGTCCATGAACCAGGACCATCTGGTGAGGAGAGTATGACCGTCGTGTATCATAAGGGGCTTCAGTTCCTGACGCCGGAACGGAGCAGCCTTCCATGCAGGCAGACGTTCAGTATCGAGCTGGACCATCCACGCCGGATTGAACTTGCCCACCTGCTGAAAGGTCAGGAGCCCCTGAAATGTCCGGTGCTCTTCGAGAAACGCTATTGGATCCAGAATCAGGTGATCGTAGCGGATGGGCACGTTGGCATATAGCAGCAGGAGGTAGTCCCATGTGTCGCCTTTGTGCGAAGCCGCGTGATACAGGACGTCTTCCACTCTTATTCTGTCGCCGGCAAGGCTGTCAGGGCGTCTGATAAACTCCACGTCCAGATCTCTGCACAAAGGTTCGAAGGAATCAATGTCCGTGGAGAAGACGACATGATTACGGATTCCTCTTCCGTCCAGTGACTTGGCCCATTCGAGGACCCACTGTGCAGTGGGCTTGCCTGCCAGTTCGAGTTCAGCCTTGCCGGGTAGCCCCCGGCTTCCCTTGCGTCCTATTACCACTGATAATACTCTTGGTTTTGTTGCCATGACTGTCTCCCATTACATGCGAGGTTAGCCCCTATATCATGGTGGTCAAGTCGACTGACGGGGTAGAGCAGGACTGTCTGGTTCTCCAGAAAGGGGGCGTGGTAAGCCGTCCTGGCCGGACATACTCTCGGCTGTCCAGGTGACGGTGAACCACTGCCCCAAGAAGGTTATCCCTCTGGTGCTGCGTCCTTTCCGACACAGTCCACACACCTGGTACATCGATAGGTGTTGCTAAGTAACAGCTTGATATTACAGCATTTTACCGCAAGTCCTGGGCAAGGTCACCATCCCAAGGCGCGGCCCCTGACGTCTCTCCGAAAGGCGTCTCACCACCACCTGTTTTTGCTGCGCGTTCACGTAAACAGAAGGTCTCCTCCCATCTTAGATGGGCCCGCCCCCGCCGCCACCACCGGCAGCCACCGAAACCGCGGACAAGCCTCTCACGTCCCCACGAGCATCCCGGGTGAAAAAACGTCAGTCGCTCTGCACACACAGTGTCGGTGTCCCACCTGAAGC
>JALWFW010000066.1 GCA_027013865.1 Polyangiaceae bacterium
CGTCCCCACGGGCCTCCCGGGTGAAAAAACGTCAGTCGCCCTGCACACACGGTGTCGGCGTCCTACCTGAAGCCTGGCAGGCCAAATCCAGCAAGGCCGAAAAGCCAAGCAACAGCAAGCAGGCCAAATCCGGCAGCCAACGCCAGCCAGACCGCCGGGCGGCATCAAGCCCGTCCGAAGGCCCAAACCTGAAGCCCATCCGGCAGGCCAGCGCCGGGCCGAGCCAACGCCGAGCAGCGCCAGCAAGCCAATCTGGGCAGGCCATGCCCAAATCCGGGCAGAGCGCCGGCGGCGGCAGACACCGCAGTATGTGCAAAGCGCGCGTTCTCATCCCGGGTGCGGGTGAGGTGTTATGTGAGTTTCGGCGGATCTTCCACCACCGGCGCCAGATGCGCGCGCGACACACCCAGCGGGCGGATCCCTGTGTCTCCTACGGTCCAGTCATAAACCCACCCTATGCAGGATGCATGCCAAAGCATCCAAGAGCGCCGACAAGGCTTGTAACATACTGATATCAAAGGAGTTTCACGCAACTACTCGCAGCCACCCCCTCCTGCGAATCCGCACCTTTCATCTAAGTTGGACACCCCTTAACACGCCGTAATACGCGATACCAAGACTGCCAGAGTTTCACGCTGACACAGGCATGGCACGACACGGCCCTTGTATAACGCCTATTGTGAAGTAAACTATTAAGATAAGGTAGGTGGCTTCCATGAAACTGCGCAATCTTCTCCTACTGTCCCTTTTGTCCTTGCTTTTCGCCTATGGATGTGCGGACGGTTCCAACATGGGTACCAACGCATGTGGCGGCATAGGTCCTCTAGAGCATATACCCGGTGACGAATGTGGTGACTGTGGGCAGTACGTGTGCGACGGCTCTGAAACACTCAAATGTGATGATCCAGGTACCAACGCATGTGGTGGCTGCATTCCACTCACCCATCAGCCAGGAGAGGTATGCGGCAACTGCGGAACCTACGTTTGCTCCGGCAACGATGCCGTAAAATGTGACGATTCAGCCTCAGCCTCGGATTCCTGCTCCAACAACGGCAACAACAACGGCTCCAACAACGGCAACAACAACGGCTCCAACAACGGCAACAACAACGGCTCCAACAACGGCAACAACAACGGCTCCAACAACGGCTCCAACAACGGTACGGACACCAACGCATGCGGAGGCACTGCGACACTTCCCCATCAGCCGGGAGAATCATGCGGTGACTGCATGTTTTATGAATGCGATGGTTCTGACAACGTGGTATGCACCGACACCTCCAACGCCTGTGGCGGTTGCGATCCCCTTCCCCATCAGCCTGGCGATTCCTGTGGCACGTGTGGAAGCTACGCCTGTGCCGGACTCAATTCCGTAGTTTGTGCCAATGACAACATCAATGCCTGTGGTGGATGCTCCCAGCTGCCGGGTACACCCGGAGATCACTGTGGAGACTGCGGAACCTACGAATGCGACGGCTCTGATGCATTAAGATGCGATGATCCCGGAAGCAACGCATGTGGCGGATGTTCTCAACTGTCTGCAACACCCGGAGATCACTGCGGAACATGCGGAACCTATGCCTGCAGCGGACTGGACTCCGTGGTCTGCGCCAACGACAATACCAATGCCTGCGGTGGATGCTCTCAACTGCCGACTTCCCCGGGAACCACCTGTGCATGCGGAGAAGGTGCATGGCACTGCAGCGGCACCGATGCCCTCACATGTGCAGGCGCAGTCAGCGACACATCTGCTGCCACGAGACTCCGTAACTACGATGATGGAGATAACAGCGAAAGCAATATCGTGGTATCGACGATGTATCCCCCTGACGGAGATTCAGCAGACTGGTGGTATTTCTGGTACGAAGATGAGACATTTTCAAATATGGAACTCGAATTGTGGCTCAATTCTCCTTCCGGTATAGACTATGATATGTGTGTATACTTCCAGTCTTCTGCCATGGATGGGTGCAGTGCGGGAACATACAGTATATTTAGCGACGTTGAAGGCTGCTGCGGAGATCACGTGAAATTCATCCTAGACAGTGCAGGAGACGGAAGCGGATGGGTCTACATAAGAGTCTATTACGTCAGTGGTTCGGCCACCTGTGATTCCTATGACATTGACGCTTACTTCTGATTGCCTCTACCCCCACACTTTAGGCATATCGTCATAACTTATTGAAATTATTAACTTTTCAAACAGATCGCCGTCATAAGCCTCAGTATCTGAATCAGTAGTTCCATCCTAGGGAATATCCTTTTCAAATCCCGTATTGTCAATGGCTTACGGTTGGTGTAATCTCCACGCGACTGATTCGTCTCGTTAGGAGTGTATCCATGAAGGATTACAAGCCATTCGTACCACTCAACAAAGAACTTCCCGAATTCACCTTCAAAGCCGTATTCCTTGGAATACTCATGGCCATGATTCTCGGTGCCGCAAACGCTTACCTGGGCCTCAAGGCTGGTATGACCGTTGCTGCCACATTCCCTGCAGCGGTAATTGCCATGGCCGTGCTCAGACCGTTCAAAGGCTCGGTGCTCGAGGAAAACCTGGCACGAACCACGGGTGCCGTTGGTGAAGCCCTGGCAGCTGGAGCCATCTTCTCCCTGCCGGCATTCATCATGACTGGCGTGTGGAAGGAGTTCAACTACCTTCAGGCCACGGCACTGCTCCTGGTAGGCGGTATTCTTGGCGTCTTGTTCGTCATTTTGCTGCGACGCACCTTCATGGAGGACGACTCCCTTCCCTTCCCCGAAAGCCAGGCTTGCACGGAAATAGTCAAGGCAGGACAGGGTGGTCAGACCGGAGCCGGCGCGGTCTTCGGCTCCATGGGACTTGCATCCCTCATCGAGTTCTTCCGCAATGCCAACGGGGTGCCCTTCCTTGGAAGCTCCTACAAGATCATCGGCAAGGTCGGAAAGAGTGTGTTCCCCTTCCAGACACCGGCCTCATCGCCGGCATTCCTGGGTGTTGGTTTCATCATCGGACTACGTCTCGCTGCCATCACCCTGGCAGGTGGCGTATTCGGCTGGCTGTTCCTCATGCCCATCGTGCTTTATGTCAAATCAGGAGCAGATCCCAAATTCGCCGCAGAAGTAAACTCTTTGCTGTCCAGCGGTCAGAATTATGCACTATTCGGCAAATTCTACGGTATCTATGCTGAAAGCGTGAAAATCATAGCCGTAGGTGCAATGATCGTGGGTGCCTTCTACACCCTGTACAAGATGCGCGCCAATCTCATAACCGGCATGAAACGTTCATTTGCTTCCTTTGGCAAGGGCTCCGGGGAAGGCGACGACAACATGCACCGTGCCAATCAGGATCTCAACTTCAAGGTGGTCCTCCTGGCAATATCCGGTACGCTTCTCGCCATGGTGGGCGTCTACTTCTGGCTCACCCACTCCGTTGCCATCTCCCTGGTTACCACGGTAGTCATGGCCCTGGCTGGATTCCTATTCGCAGCAGTGGCTGGTTACCTGGTATCTATCATCGGATCCTCATCCAATCCCATATCAGGCCTCACCCTGTCCACCCTGCTTCTGGCTGCCGGACTTCTAGTTCTTCTTGGTATGCGAGGCCAGGAAGGCGTGGCTGCCGTACTTGGTGTTGCCACGGTGGTATGCGCGGTTGCAGGTGTGGCCGGTGATATGATTCAGGACTGGAAAGTGGGCTGGAATCTTGGCGCCACTCCCAGCAAGATGCAGATTGGCGGTCTAATCGGTGTAGTAGCTGCCGCTCTGGTTCTGGTTCCAATCGTTATGCTCCTTCACAAGTATGCAGGTGGCCTTGGCTCCGAGTCCCTTCCCGCTCCTCAGGCCGGTCTCATGGCTACCATGAGCCAGGGCATCATCGGCGGACAGCTCGAATGGGGGCTCATCCTCATTGGCATGCTTTTTGCCATTGCCCTCATACTCATCGGAGCGCCTTCCCCCATGCTCATAGCCGTTGGTATGTATCTGCCCTTCGAAACCACTTCAGCCATTTTCGTAGGTGGTCTCATCAAGTGGGCAGCCACGGCACTGGCCCAGCGTCGTGGATTCGGCCCCAAAGAGGCAGAGGAAGCCGTCGAGAACCGCGGACTCCTGGTTGCCTCGGGTCTTGTGGCAGGCGAGGCTCTAACTGGCATCGTCCTTGCCATACTGGTGGCCTCCAAACTTAAGTTATTCGTGCTCGACAAGGCAGCACTGGCCAAGGCGACGAAAGAGGGCTACACCGTTCTTGGAGGCATTGCCCCGTCATGGTTCGGACACTGGTCCACGGCTCTGCTTCTCCTCCTTGGCCTGGCAGCTTTCATGATCTTCTTCTCCCTCAAGGGAGCCGAGCCAAAGTCCGACGACGATAAATAATCCGGCCCAGTGATGGTTCAGGCAACATCCCTCACGTCCGCATGTCCGATATTCTCCTTCCTCTGAATCCTCATGACTCGTTCAAAATCATGGTGCCCTATGAAAAACGGCCCAGTGGACTCTATCGCGTCCGCATCCCTGATGAAGAACCTACCGGCCTGAAAGCCCTCCTTGCCAAATTCATCCCACAAAAACCCCGTTTCATACGCCTGGACGAAAGGGGATCCATTATCTGGGAAATCATGGTTCAGGGAGGCACTTTCGCTAAAATCCTTGATTCTCTAAAAGAACATGATGATTCCACAGATCTCGAACAGCGCACGGTGTGGTATATAAGAACCCTTGAACATCAGGGAATCATCAGGGTCATCAGCCAAAGCCCACAGGACGTCTGAGTACACATCTGCCATAGCGGCACTATCATTTAACTGTCAGTCAATCCCCTCATCCGGCCTTTCATGCCCCCATCAAGACCATTCTCATGGTTCAACTCTGTTCTGATGTCTCCGGTTTGGGTTGTAGCGCCTTGTCTGCAGGGGTGTCCAACTTAGATGAAAGGTGCAAGCTCGCACGAGGGAGCGCCTGCGAGCTGGTGCGCAAAAGTGTTTTGATATCAGCATGTTACGCGCATCACTAGCACTCTTGGATGCTTTGGCATGCATTATGCATAGGGTGGGTTTATGACTGGACCGTAGGAGACACAGGGATCCGCCCGCTGGGTGTGTCGCGCGCGCACCTGGCG
>JALWFW010000067.1 GCA_027013865.1 Polyangiaceae bacterium
AAATCCCACCGGAATAGCGGCGGGACAGGCAGGGGCTTATCCAGCGGTTTGGATTTTTGGCCGGTGTGACGGCGGGGGTGGGCCCTTCTTTGGATGGGATAGTTTCAGGCCTTGCGGTAAAGTGCTGTAATATCAAAGTGTTGCCGCGCAACGCCAAACACTGTTGCGGGTGTGTGGACCGTGCCAAAAAGGCCGTGAACCCGTGGGAAAGCCCTCTTGGGGCAATGAATCAGTGTCACCGGCACGGCCGGAAGCATGTACAGCCAAGAAGGCTTACCGCACGCCTTTGCAGGGCAGCTCGATGGCCCTGGTGTTCAGTCGATATCCGTACCCTTGCAGGGCAGCCCGACGGCCCCACGAGTGTCTGCACCTGTTCTTGAAAGAAAAGCATGTCCAACCAAGAAGGCTTGCCACCGACCTATGCAGGACACCCGACTGCCTTGGTGATACGGGTTGTATTTTTCGAAACTCCGGCAAAAACCGTTGATGGTGTTCTAAGGTATCGCCGTGTAGTCCAGGACACCTGAAACTTCAGATCCGAGTATCACCATTCGCAGGCCCTCCTTGTAGGGCAGCCCGACAGCCCTTCGAGTGTCTGCACCTGTTCTTGAAAGAAAAGCATGTCCAGCCAGGAAGGCCTACCACACCCTTGCAGTACGCCGACGGCCTTGATGTTCAGTGGCTATCCGTGCCTTTGCGGGAGAGGGTCCCATTTTCGGGCGTCCTGACAGAGGTGGACACAGAAGGTATGGGGCGTTTGGGTGGGTGGTCATCAAGGAGTTTGTGGACTGGTATACGAGTTTTGTCAGCCAGTCCGAGGAGATACCAACCTCCTGCAAGAAAGGCCGTGCCGAACACCACTGACATAAGGGCCGTGTTCCTGTACAGATAGAAATCAGAGTGTTCCCCAGAGTAATCGTGCCAGTAGTAGGCACCATCAGGGGCTGATTCGATGTCGTTTTTGGCCTGATAGGCACCGTAACCCAGGACCCCCGAGGTCACCAAGAGTCCGGTTCCGGTACCCAGAAGAGTACGTGCCAGGAGTACCAAAAGTCTTTTTTTCTTTTTTGCCTTGGCCCTCTTCTCCAAAAGGGCCTTTTTCATGTGCTCACGTATTTTGCGTCGTTCTTCCAGTACCCTGCGATATTCCCGGCTTTTCTTAACATATTCGGCAGGGGTCAGTAGTCTCACCGTTCGGCTCAATCGCTGACCTTCTCCTCCTGAAATGACGAGTTTGGCCGTAAGATAGCCTTTTTTCGTAATCATTAGGGTATTGATGCCCGGGTTGAGCCAGATGACTGATTGTACTGGAGTTTTGATGATACTGTCATCGATGCCCCGCAGTACCTCTCCGTTGATTAGCAGCTCAGCACCATCCGGAGTCACTTTTAGATAAAGACGGACTAGTTTCTGCTGAAGACGGGCCAGTCTGTGGCGTGCATCGGCACGGTAGCGTTCTTTTATCGTGGTGAGGTGCCATGAGCCTGAAATGCGCAAGAACCGGCCGTAATACTCGGCAGCTTTGGCTCCGTCACCAAAGGACTCGTAGGTTCGTCCCATCCAGTAAAGGGGCATGGGGGACTTCACTGCTGTGTATGCCTTCTTGAGGAAGTGCAGGGCATCACCGTAACTTCCTGCCCTGAATGCCCTTACTCCGGAGACCGACCATCTGAAAGCCTTCAGGAACAGGGCAGCGGAGATTCCATTTTGGCGGAGTCTGTGAACGAGATCTGGTGAGCCGTATCTGAGAAGTTCCTGTTCTTCTGGAGTGTATGCTGTTTTTGGAATGGTGTTAGTAGAATCGTGGGTGGAGGGGGCTGTGATCTCTTCTCCTGTAGACATGATAAATATGACAGCCACCGCTATACCAAGCATTATACACTCTTTTCCCCGGTGTTCCTGACCGCATGATACATTCCGTAATTAAGAATCACAACTCCACAATAGGGGTTGACTCTTTAATTGGACTAATTATAGAAGACACCACCAAAACATATGGCTCTTCCGTATTTTGGTCTGATGCGGAGGACAGGAGGTTTGATATGGGACTGCTGAAAGATGCTGACAAACAACACGTAAGCAAGGAATTCGAGCCGATCGATCGCGCGGTGGTAATAAAGTACTTCTCCACTGATGATTCCAGCTGCATGTACTGCAAGGAAATAGGCGAGCTTCTCAGTGAAGTGGCCGCACTCAACGAGAACATAAAGTTTGAGCAGTACAAGAAGGGGGACGAGAAAACTGAGGAAGTTATGAAGGAATACGGAATCGACACTTTCCCGTCTTTCGTGATCACGGATGACAAAAATTCCGTGAAGGGAGTTCGTTTCTTTGGTATTCCTGCCGGTTATGAGTTCATCTCTCTCATGAGTGCCATCAAAGAGATGGGAACCGGTCATGTTGATCTCGCCGACGATATCAAGGACGAGATCGCCAAGATAGACAAGCCTGTACACTTCAAGGTGTTCGTGACGCCTTCCTGCCCGCACTGCCCCCGTGCAGTAATGACGGTGCACAAGTACGCCATGCTCAATTCCAACATCACTGGTGACATGTGGGAGGCCCAGGAATTCCCGCAGGAGAGCATGAAGTACAACGTCCATGCAGTGCCCAGGGTTATCATCAACGAGGAAGCCTACTTCGAGGGTGCCCTTCCGGATCGTATGTTCCTGGATTCCGTCTACAAGGCCCTCGAGGGAGAGAAGGGCAACGTCTCCGTTTATCCCGGTTAACGGGGGACAGACCCCCGGCCGCAGGCCACGCATAACCTACTGAAAGAGAAGAATAGAGGGGCTTTTTCGGTAACTGAGTCCGAGTGAGTCGCGCATGTGTGTAGAGTACACGTAAACAGGTGTTTCCCTTGATCTGGATCAATCAAAAACACATTGACTTTTCAAGGACCGATACTTAATACACTGCCCCATGGTGCAGGTTACTCTTGCAGCTTCTCTGATTTTCGACATAGACGGCACACTGTGGGTGCACTTCGCCCTGTTTTTCGTGCTGCTGTTTATAATGAACCGGCTGTTCTACAAACCCTATCTGTCCCTCAAGACCCGCCGTGTATCGGAGACGAAGGACAAACTGATTCTTGCAGACGTCTATAGGACGGGTACACAGAAACTCAGCCGTGAGTGCGAGGAAATCGTCGATCGGGCCAAGCGTGATGCTTATGAGGAACGCCGACGCATACGCGCCAAGGCCGTGAAGGCAGCAGAACACATGAAGGCCGAAGCAGACAGGGAGAGTGACCGGATGCTCTATGACAACGAGCGCAAGATGGATGCCGAGATCGCCGTGGTTCGCAGAAAACTCGAGTCTCAGGTGCCTCAGTACGCCAGGATGCTGGCTTTACGTCTTTTGGGCAGGAAAGAATGATTCTGGCAGATCTCAACTGGATTTCCCTGAATTACCCGCATTTCGGAGGCCCCACCACCGGACCATACCATGGACCTCCACTTTTGTTGGTCTTGCTCAACTTCTCCATATTCTTGTATCTCGTGTGGCGCTTCGTATGGCCCATGGTGGAGCGGTATGCCTCTACGCGGCGTGAAAGATTCCTCAGGGAATATGAGCATGCTCAGAGCACGTACAGCGATGCCCTCATCAAGTTCAGAGAAGTGTCCGAGCGCAGACACAACATATTCACGGAGAGTCAGAAGATTCATGACGCCATCATAGTCCAGGGGGAGAAGGAAGCCGTTCAGCTCCTGCGCAATGCAGAAGAATACGTTCGTATGCGCATGCAAGAGACAGAGCGACAGATACAGGTCAAGCGTGCCCGCAGAATGAAGGAACTGCACGATGAAATCATGAAGCAGGTGATAGAGGAGGCCAAGGTCGCTGCCAGAAATCTGGTCACCGAAGAAGACAGGCACCGTCTGTACGACATGGCGGCAGATCATCTCCATGAAGGGGTAGGCAGGAGGCGCGCATGAACAGTGGGCTGATATCCCAGAGGTATGCCAGAGGCCTTTACCTTACGGCAGGCAGTGATCTCCGGCTGGCTTCCAGGTTCGGGCGTGATCTCAAGATGTTTCGTGACCTGTACGTGGATGAGGGACTCGACCGGGTACTGAACAATCCGGCTTTTCTTCTGTCTGAAAGGCTGACAGTCATAGACAGGATATCCGAGGTTTTCGGATTTCATAAAAACTCTTCTAACTTACTGAAATTAATGGAAAAACGCGGAAGGATGCCACTCGTGGACGACGTGCTTAGAGCATACAGGATCCTTCTGGACGAGGCTGCGGGACGCAAATTGGTCAACGTCGTCACGGATTCCGAGGTTCCTCCCCACATCTTTGCTTCGTACAGACGCAAAGTACAGGAGATCATGGGTGAGATGGTCATATTCCGCCAAGTACACAGGCCAAAGGATCTAGTGGCCGGTGTACGGATTCATATGGGGGATCGCATAGTCGATGTCTCAGTCGAGGGCATGCTCTCCAGACTGCAGGCACGCCTTGGAATACCCAAGGGAGGGTGAGAGATGGAGGAAATCAGGCCAGAGGAGATAAGCGACATAATACGCAGGGAAATAGAGGAGTTCGACGAGCGTGTCGAAGTCAGCGAGGTGGGACGCGTCATCACCGTGGGTGACGGCATCGCCAGGGTGTATGGCCTAGACAGGGTCATGGCTGGTGAACTCGTGGAATTTCCCCATGGCGTCAAGGGCATGGTCCTCAATCTCGAGGAAGGGTCCATCGGATGCGCTCTTTTCGGCCACGATCTCCTTATAAAAGAGGGCGATGAGGTCCGGCGTACTGGCAGGATGGTGGAGGTCCCGGTGGGAGACGCCCTCCTGGGCAGGGTAGTCAACTCCTTGGGTGAGCCCATAGACGGCGGTGGACCCATAACGAGTGATGCTTACTGGCCTGTGGAGCGCAAGGCTCCTGGTATCGTAAAACGCAAGAGCGTACACGAGCCTCTGGAGACGGGAATAAAGGTCATAGATGCCATGATCCCCATTGGCAGAGGACAGCGTGAGCTCATCATCGGCGACCGTCAGACTGGAAAGACGGCCCTCATAGTCGACACCATCATCAACCAGAAGGACAAGCA
>JALWFW010000068.1 GCA_027013865.1 Polyangiaceae bacterium
TGGTCAGTTGTTCAGTAGCTGCCCCAGTCTAAAAGGTGTTTTATTTATCATTTCTGCCTGTCTTATCTTCAGAGATCACTTGACCATTTAACCTGTTAGCGTGCACAAAAGTTGACATAAAACAAAAATATTTACCACGTCTGTTAATTTTCCTGTAATTTTGTCATACTGCAATATAGATTTCATATTTGTCACTTTTTTATTTCAGAAAATAGACATAACATCATTCCACTGTATCTGAAATCATGGAGCGATGGGAAGCAAAAGTCATCTGCCTCTTCGGCATCATGATTCTACCGTTTGTTTGTACAATGATACCGTACAAGGTGCATGAATATTTTGCAAGGAAGGGCAAGAGCGGCAAGAGGGTTCTGAGCTGTCTGATGTGTTTTGGCGGCGGTGTGTTCTTTGCAACGTTTATCCTACACATGGGTCCGGAGGTGCGCTTCATTCTCAATGATGCACTCATAAAACCGAACAACATTCTCTATCCGGTTGCCGACCTCATAATTGGTCTTGGTTTTTTCGTTGTATTCTTCCTTGAGAAGGTTATACTGAAGTGCTACAAGAAGCAGCAGATGAAGAAGAGAGCTAGACACCAGGAACAGTGTTACCAGTTCAACAAAGTAAACAGCAACGTGACGACGGCTTCACCAATTGAGAATGGTGTCTGGCCGCAGGATGCAAAGAACTTGAGCCACGTCGTCAATGGCACCTTGGTACCAAGCGAGCGTGTCATAGACCCAGAAAATTGTCCCCTGAAAGGGACGGGCGAGTGCTGTGCGGACACACCGGAGGTCACCATCCAGATGACGGCTGCGGAGAACGACCAGCTCGCAGCCAGCAATGCCGTGGAGGAGGATCTCGCCTATGCACACAGTACGAGGTCTCTGGTACTGGTCGTGGCGCTGTCGCTGCATCGCATCTTTGAGGGCATGAGTCTGGGTCTACAGCACACCACGCACAATGTCTGGAATCTGTTCATCGCCGTCCTCTGCCACGAGACCGTGATCGGCTTCGGTCTTGGCCTGCAGTTCGTCAAGAATGGATTCAGCTTGAAGAAGATGCTCATCGCGTCATCACTCTGCTCCATCATCATGCCAATAGGTGTCGCCATCGGTACCGTGCTTGTGGAAGTTGGTGGCGAAAGCAACAACTTGAATCTGGTCAACGGCATACTACAGGGCATCTCGACGGGCACCTTCATCTACGTCACATTCTTCGAGATCCTCCAAGAAGAAATCGACCCACATGACACGAGTTTATCCAGATTCTTCTCCGTACTGATTGGATTTGGAGTGATGGCAGCACTGACAGCCATTCCTGAAGAACAACAGGTCATTCTGTTGGCTGACACGATAAACACCAATGCGACAGCAATCCCTGCACTCTCTACGCCATAATAAGGTGAAGGCCAACATGACAACAGCATCAGGTAAAAGTCTCAAACCAAATCTATTCGGCTGATTGAGGTCTATACCAGTTCTAAATAAGTCATCTGCAAAAGTTGTGTGTGATTTATTTTTTCCAATTTCTGCATGTTTTTATTCTATGAAATTGGTAAACATGAATTGTTTTGTCATTGTTTGATGGCTAGCTTGTCCTGTCAGATTATTTATATATATATATATATATATAT
>JALWFW010000069.1 GCA_027013865.1 Polyangiaceae bacterium
GGACAAGGACGGCAAGGACCAGGAGTATCAAAAGCCAGTAATCGTGGGGATCGGAGATGCAATCGGGGATGCCGTGGTGAAGGAGATAGAAGACAAGCGGGTCATATTCGAACAGGGTGGTCAGGAAAAGGAGCTCTCTCTCATATCCGTGAAGGATGAGGGTAAGACAAAGGACCACAACAAGCGCAAGGATGCCAAATCCAAAAAGAGGGGCAGAAGCGGGGATTTCTTATCCCAGTTGGGAGAGAGCATACGCAAAATAGGACCCAACAAATATGAGATAGAGCGCTCTGCAGTGGACAAGTTCATGACCAATATGGCTGTGGCAGCCAGGGGTGTGAAGATGATGCCTGATGCAGGTGGAGGTTTCAGATTCCGTTCGGTCAGGCCTTACAGCATTTTTTACAAACTGGGACTTCGCTCTGGGGACGTGGTGAAAGCCGTGAACAACGTGGATCTCAATTCAGTGGCCCAGGCACTGGCGCTTTATACCAAGTTCAAGAGCGCTTCGCATTTGACCATCTCCATCGTGAGACACGGCAAACCCGTCACCCTAGATTACACAATACGGTGAGAGGAATCATGAGAAGAATTTCACACATACTCAGTCTGACACTAGCAGTTGCCATTATGTCACAGAGTGTGCTGGTATCAGCCCAGGTGAGGCGTTTCAAGCCCAAACGGTTCAGTAGGGCAAAATCACGCAGATCGTCATATAAATCAGCTGCTTCCGGTGCAGACATGGGGAGCGCTTCCGAAGATCCCAACTTCAACGAGTGCAAGAAGGTGCGCAGAAAGGTGAAGGTCACCCTCAAGCCTGAGTCCAAACTCATGGATCTGGTTGGTTGGATCAGTGCCATCACCTGCAAGAAGTTCATAGTGGCCAAAAAATTCAGAACCCTTCCAGTTACCATATATGCCCCGAAGCCCATATCTCCATATGAGGCCTACAGGGCATTTCTCAGTTCACTGGAGGCAATGGGGCTCACGATACAGCGGACTGGGACTTTCTATAAAGTCATGGAACTCAGCAAATCTGGACAGGTGGCCACTCGGGTATATGGCCCAGATCAGTCCCCTGGCTCGTCCGAGAAGCTGGTTACTGCACTCTTGCGTGTGAAATATGCTGATATAAATGAGATCTCCAAGGTTCTGGAGAAGTTCAAGAGCTCATATGGTTCTATAGTTACCTATCCCCCCACCAACATGCTCATCATCACCGATACGGCGCTTTCCATAAAGAGGATGGAGCGGCTTTTAGGCTATATGGACGAGGAAAGCGCCAGTAATGACCGGATCTGGGTCCTGAGTCTGAAATATGCGGATTCCAAGGATATGGTGAGTCTGATCAACGATGTTTTTGGGCTTTCCTCCAAAAGGAACTCATCTTCATCGAGACTTCCGCATATACTGCGCAAAAAAAATCTGAAGAGGTCTACCAGACGACATACATCATCTTCGTCATCAGCCAGCAAAAGCACGCCTTCAGGAGGCATATCCAACGTTATAGCCGAGGAAAGGACAAATTCCCTCATCGTGATCGCAGATGAAGAGGGGTACATGAAGATCCTCACGTTGGTGCGTCGCCTCGACGTGCCCCTTGCAGGCGGAGAGGAGAAAATTCACATAGTATA
>JALWFW010000070.1 GCA_027013865.1 Polyangiaceae bacterium
ATTGTTGTTGTTGTTGTTATTTGTTCTTGTATTACTTACAATCGTCATAACGTGCCGCTTGCAGATTGTCTGGGGCACGATCGTTATCTACCTTCCAGCAGCCTTTCCTTGCAAGCCTATTGTTTGTCCGCAAGCCGGCGACACTGTTCCAGTCGCTGACTCATCCAGGGGGCAGCACATTAGCATTAGGTTGGTGAAGCGCAACAAAACTGCGTATTTGAACAATGTCGTGTTTTTCGCTATCTACCTATCTCTGCCTCTTTGTTTGCAAATATATATATCAATCTATCGGAGGTAGTTTTGCTTTTATTTTTTTATTTAGAGCTAATGTAGTTTGCTTGGCTCCATGCCTGTGTTTCATTCAGCCTATGTCTGTTTGAGTCGGGTGTGTGTGTGTGTGTGTGTGCTTGTCTGTGTTATTCCGGATTTGCATCATCCAGTCTTTAATTAAAGACAAATCGATGTAGCCCGATATCGATTTAGAAAGATAGACAGATAGGTAGATGAATATTAACCCTGTGATATGCGAACTCGCTTTCCTATCGGTCCAGCCAACTCCAGTTCATCCAACCATCTTCTCTCATCTCTCCATTCCGCCTTCCAGCGAACACAGACGCGCTGACGTCAGCGGAAAGTCGGCCCACGTGACGGACAACATGTCCGCGCAGGCGTCCTACGGTATCTATGCACACGACAATCATATCACGGCCAGCGACCTGGATACGGCGACCGACGGTAAACAAGTCGATCACCATGGCAACGGGGCCCATGGCGGCAACAAGGCCAGCCTGGTGCACTGTCCAAAAAACAGCACGAAGCCTTACGCCATCGACGTCGGCGTCAAACAGTATTGGTGCTCCAAACCCGTTATTGTCAACGGGACTATTATAGAAGGAAGCTATAACGAAGGTGTGTGTGTGTGTGTGTGTGTGGATGTGTGTGTGTGTGTGTGTATATGGATGTTTATATGTGGATGTATGTATGTATGATATCTACGTATGAGCGTACGTGTGAAAGGGGTACTTGATCTTGAACTTTTACTGATGGATGTATGTTTGTCAGACAGACAGACAGACAGACAGACAGACAGACAGACAGACAGACAGACAGACAGACAGACACACACACACACACACACACACACACAGCCAGACATACACAGACAGACAGACAGAGAGACACACAGACACACACACACACACACACAGCCAGACATACACAGACAGACAGACAGGATGTATTCATAGGATGCTAAAACATAACTGTGCAGAACTCTACACAGACAGACACGCACACACAAACAGGTACGCCCATTAATACCCCGTCGTATACATACATATATATATATATATATATACGTATATTGCAGCTGCCAGTTTGCTGAACCTTGACGGCCAGAGTGCGCTGCGCCTGCTGTTTTCTCGCCGGACACATCTCCAGTTTGGCTACGAGTCTCTGCTCACCGTCTTAACGCTGTACTACTTCATGGCCGTCTGGGCTGCTGGCAGCGCCGTGGCCAGTGGCATCGTAGTGCCTATGTTGTACGTATCCTCATCATCCTCATCATCCTCATCATCATCATCCTCATCCTCCTCCTCCTCATCCTCATCCTCATCATCACCATCCTCATCCTC
>JALWFW010000071.1:0-1100 GCA_027013865.1 Polyangiaceae bacterium
TTTTCCTGATGCCTTCCCATGCAGCCTTTTGAATGTCCATGCTTGGGTGTGTCTGTATGGCTTTGTGATAGTATCTGAGGGCGTTTTCTCTTTCGTTTAGCAGATCGTTTATTCTTGCTATCCACAAGTAAATCTGGGCTTTTCTGCTGCTGGAAAGGTGGGAATCTTCTATGTGAAGCAGATCATCCAGAGCCTCTTTAAATCTTCCGGTTTTGGCGAAAAACCAGCTCCTTACGAGCCTGTATAGAGGTTCTTCCGGATCCATTTCTATGGCTTTTGTTATGTATGGCAGGCATTTTGAAGGGGAGGCGGTTTCTTCCCACACAAAACAGGCTTCTGTGAACTTCCTTAATGCCTCTTCCTTATGCTTTTCGAGCTGCTTTCCCTTAATAGTGCCAATTTCTTCCTTTTTGCCTGACAGCAAAGAAGAGATTTTGTATCCCACATACACTCCTCTGTTGGCTGGAACCGGGTTGTCTCCCACCCACAGGGCGTCTTTTTCATAGCATATCATAGCGCTTGAAACATTTGCCGCGTTGGATACGGTGTGTCCTAAAGCCACATTCTTTCTTACAGTTGGATCAAAGGTGTCGCCGAGTATCTCTGCCAGCGTGTTTTCTTCTATACTGCCAAGGTGTTCTAAAAGCAGATTTTTTAGGCGTGTGTATCTTGAGTGGTTGTTTTCCACCCACGTGTAAGAGGGGGCGTATTCTCTGTTCTTCTGAATTTCAGAGGTATAGCAGTTTGTATAGCAAAGCACGCAGTTTTCAGGATGGGATATTGCTATGCCTTCAGCACATGTTTCCACTATTGCGGCTTCTTTTGCTTTTGCGTCGGCTATTACGAAGGTCCAGCCTGACGTAGGTCTGTTTTTTCTTAAGATGTCTATGGCTTCACTCAGGTTCTTGGCTTTGTTTGCGATTTCCGAGGCAATTACCGTGATGGGGGTGTTGAAAAAGCCAATGGCTCTTGTGAAGTTTAGGTGCACGCTTGTGGATACGCCTTCTTCGTTAACGGTTGTTATTCCGGGGCAGTGCACCCCTTCGGTTGCCACCGTTATGGATGCGAGAAGATTCCGTAGTCTTGAGACGATTATGGAG
>JALWFW010000071.1:1110-1629 GCA_027013865.1 Polyangiaceae bacterium
TGTCCTTTTTCCCAGTATTTGCCTCCAAAGTAATCGAGGTTTCTGCCGTGATAGAGGTATCCGTCTTTTGAAGCTTCCGCCAGTGCTATAACGGAGCTGCAACCGATGGGAACGGGGGGAATAAACCGCTTATTTATCCTGTCGCCTACAGATACCAAATAATTTAACACATCGGGCATGACAAAGCCTGAAAGAAGCTTGCTTGGGGGTATTCCCAGTTCTTCTGCCAGTTTCTGCAGAAATTTTTTGTCGTGTGGTTGTATTTTGGAAACTTTCAATAACATCAGCCCGTGGATGATTTTAGACATCAGCCATCTTGCTAACTTGTTGGTCTGGAAGGTGTGCAGGGAGACCCTCTCTGGCGTTTTTAAGGCGTATTCTATGGACTCTCTTCCGGCAGATGAGAGGTTTTTTGCCAGGTGAACTGCCATATCTTCGGGACTTCCTGATAGGAAAATCATCTTCATGGTGCCTATCACCTTAAACGTGGGTGAATTTGGTGTCAATAGCTCTAAACAT
>JALWFW010000072.1 GCA_027013865.1 Polyangiaceae bacterium
TGTACGACGACACCACGGGGGCGCTACAGGACAAGGCTGTGTTCACTGTCAGCGTCAGCGAGGCGGGGCAGAGCGCAGGCGGAGGCGCAGGGGCCGGCGCCTCGTCGCAGGCGCAGACCTGCGACGGGGTCGTCGTGGCCGGCCGCTGCGTGCCGTGGTGGCTGCTGGGAGCCGTTATAGCTGCGCTCGTGCTACTGGTACTCACCAGGCGCGGCGGGGGCTGACGCGCCGTGGCGAGCGTTAAGGCAGCCATGATAGACTATGTGGGCACGAATGGACGCAACCTGATGCCATG
Source organism: Polyangiaceae bacterium (assembly GCA_027013865.1). Classification (GTDB taxonomy): domain Bacteria; phylum Myxococcota_A; class Polyangia; order HGW-17; family JALWFW01; genus JALWFW01. Next base: position 296 of record JALWFW010000072.1, read on the forward strand.
CATCGTCGGCGCGCCGTGTCCATGGTTCGTTGGCTTCACCAACGTCGGCGACGTCCCCGTGGACGTAGTGGTCGTGCACGGCTCGAAGCCTGTCGCGACGGTCCCGAGGGTGGCGCCGGGGGCGCATGGCTACGCGCTATACGTGGCCGAGCCATGCAGCGGGCCCGGGAACGCCTCGACGGTAGTGATGATAAAGGACGCGTTGACGGATTACATGCTGGACGCGAAGACGGTGGTCTACAAATGCATCGACGCGACCCATGGACGGGTCACGAAGCTGGGCCTCTCGCCTACCAGGGTACACGCCGGCGACCTCGTAACGGCGACTTACAGCGTCGAGGCGCCGAGCGACGCCCCGCTGAAGAGCTTCCTGAGAATCGTGGACGAGACCGGCGCGACGCTTGCCTCCAAGCCAATCAACCTGGAGCCCGGGCAGAGCATCGTGGATGACACGCTGTCGTTCAACGCGCCGGAGCGCTACGCGGAGCACACGGTCACTGCAATGCTGACCGCCGAGGGCCAGCTCAACGGCTCTACATACCTGGGCGTATACAGCTACGGCTCGACCACCAGCTACACCGTCGAGTGGGACAACCAGAGACCAGAGCCCAGGTTCGAGATAAAGCGAGTCGACTCGCCGTCCACGCCGGTGCGTCCACAGCAGCGGTTCACCGTGGCCGTGCTTGTGCACAACGCTGGCAGTGCCACGGGCAGGGCAGAGGTCGTGCTATACCGCATCGGCGCGAAGAACTACCAGCGCGTCGTAATCAACGTTGATAGCGGTTCAGACGCGCCGGCGTTGTTCACGGTATCGGCTCCGCCCGAGCCGGGCCGATACAGGTACGGCGTAGGGGTGTACGACCCGGTGTGGATGAACAGCGACGACTACAGGGACTTCACGTTGAGCGTCGAGACGGCCCAGGCGGCCAGCCAGGGGCCGGCCTGCAGCGGCGGCGTCGAGCTCGCCGGCGTGTGTATACCGTACTGGCTCATCGCAGTCGCCGCAGCGGTGCTGCTGATGGGCAGCGCGGGAGAGGGGAGGCGGTGACCGGTGGCCGGGCAGCTTACGCTCCGCGCGTACGTCGATGAGCGATACATAGTCGGCGCCACCGTAGCGGTCAGCGTCTGCGTCGAGAACCAGGGCAGCGACGCGACGGTCAACATAGTCGTCGAGAAGCCGGACGGCACGAGGGCCGAGCTGCAGAACGTTGCAGTCCCTGGCGGCTCTGTTCGCTGCGTCGCGCTGGAGGCGGAGACGCTGGGCGAAACCGGGGAGCGCAGCTACACCGTCAAGGCAGTCGACCCGGGGAGCGGCGAGACGCTGGCCGAGGAC
>JALWFW010000073.1 GCA_027013865.1 Polyangiaceae bacterium
CGTCTATAATTTAAAATAAGGTAGAAAGGTTACCGAGTGCAGACGTCTAGTCATGCAACAAAGCGGCGTTATGGCGAGTCGGCGTTAAAAGGAGGCTTAAATGTTTCAAGAGATCCATTTAAGCCTCTTGTCTCCAGAATCCTGCTTACTACGTGTTCTGGATGGCTTTCTAATGGTCGGAGAGATCCGTCAGTTATTCCGGAGCAGGTTACCGACGTCTGTTTTGTCGCCAGTACACGCAGCTTATGAACGATTGTTGTCAAAAGCAACATTTATCACTCGGCGAACTGTAGCACTCGCAATCTGCCGAAGGGGATTGCTGCTCCACGCACATATAGTCACATATAATCACATATATTCACATATAATCACATATATTCACATATATCATAGAACGCTGAACTAGGAAAATTGCTTCATCCGCTTTACTGATTGAACGTTCATAGTATCTGGCCTCGGCGCTGGTTATACCTAGGGCATGCGGCCGTTGGTTCACTTCCGGAGTTAATGAGTTCAGTGGGATTTGGTCGCATTTCTTGGTGTTCTTTATCGCTGTTCGCTACTAATCGCGCCATGGGACCATCTGCTTCTAAGGACTACTCTAAACCCAGTTTCTCCTAATGAGCCATGGGGCCATCTGCCTTCATGGGATATTCTAATCTTCACTGCCGAGGCAACTGCAAAAAACGACCACCTGGAGCGTAGGACCACTCTATCCATTGCTTCTAAGCAAACGTCTCCAGGGATCACCCGTATTTAAGGACCACTCTTGCTTCTACACCACCTTTTCCACGAGACCACTTCGTGTCTTCCAGTTACATAAACTGCTGCAAGGGATTACCTGCCTTTAAGGAATATTCTAAGTGACCTGCGCTAATCAACCAGTTGCCGTTGACCAATTTCTTCTTTGTTTCTCTAATACTTGCCTCGCTATGACTTTTGCCTCCACAGCATCTGCTCCAGGAGACCTCCCGCGTTTAAGAACAAACCCATCACTCACTTCACTGGCAAACGCTTCACGGGTCAACCTGCGTTTAATGCTCAATCTATAATTTGCTGCTATGGGATCTGCTGCATCAGATTACCCTCGTTTAATAACCATTTCATTCCTGCCTTCGACAATCGTCCAAAGGCCCACCTGCCGTTGGAGACCATTACATGCCTTCCTTCTCTGGCAACTGCTTCACGAGACCACCCACCAATAACGATCACTCTAAGCAATCCCTCTACATTACAGTACTTGGCGTCATATGGATGCCCTTTTCACGTCAGACCAATCATACTTACCGTCGACGTCGACTTCGTTAATCATGTCTTGCAACTCGGCTTCAGTAGGATTCTGACCCAGAGATCTCATCACTGTACCGAGCTCCTTTGTCGTTATCGTGCCGTCGCCATCTTTGTCAAAAAGAGCAAACGCTTCTTTGAACTCCTCGATTTGGTCTTCGTTTAAGCCTTCCTGCAAGGTCAAAGAAAAGAGACAAGGTCAGAAAAAACTCCGCTTAGGATATCATTCACAATTAGCTTGTATATGGAGAGATCGTGTCCAGATAGTGTGTGTGTGTGTGTGTGTGTGTCTGTGTGTCTGTGTACTATATTCGAAAGCTTAATGTTTGCCTGTAC
>JALWFW010000074.1 GCA_027013865.1 Polyangiaceae bacterium
TCCTGACCTGACTCTTCCTCCTCACAACCTCAACATCCTTACCAAACGTCTCGGTTACTCAGAATCCGTCAGGCCGCTATCACTAAACTCAACTGTGTTGACTTTACCCGTCACCTCTATATCCTCTTGCTCTCCTCAACCAACCTTAACCTGCTTTTCAAAGACCCCCGCTTCACCACCCCAGGTGGCTCAGCCATCAGCCGCGTCCCCGCGACCGCGAAGAAGCAATGTATAGAAAATCAGCCGCGTGTCAAGATAGCAAAACACTTTTTTTCAACTCTACTTATTTCAAAAAATTATCTAGTAAAAACAAATAGTTAGCGCCACACATCCAACCATCTGCGAGCCGACTTCTCAATTTTTTCCTGATCCAAAACCAAGATTTCGGATCTTTTCATGCTCGTTTGGATCTCCTACCAGATCCCAATCCCCGTACTGGAGATGCGATACCATATCAATGCCCCCCATGTCTGCTGAAGTATTGTGATATGTGCTTGCCCGACGTTCGGGCCGATGGGTCGAGGTCACCTAGAGGCATATCGCCTGTGGGATCTTTTTCTCACTAACGGTAAATTCCTTCTACCAACTGCTTTTCTTACAAGAAAACGTGCGTCTCTGAATCTCTGCCACTTGGAACTGGAACCCAGGACCACCACGGCCACATTACCCAGTACCCTGTCTGTGTATGCGAAAGCCACGCTGTAACCTGCCGCGTCGTTGAACCCGGTCTTTGTGGCAAAAATCCTCCACCCCGAACTTCTTGAGAGCACATTTGTATTGAAATACGTAATCTTTCTGCCCGTTCCCATCTCGGTGATAGTCCTTGAGGGGGTGGACATCACCCTCCTGAGAATCCTGTACCGTGAGGCTGCCCTCAGTATGGTTATCATCTCCCACGCCGTGGACACGTTGTCATGAGAGATGCCCGTGGGCTCCACAAAATGCGTTTTTCTAAGACCCAAAGCCCTCACCTTCCTGTTCATGGCACGTGTCAGCGCCCCAGGACTGAGTCCGGCGGCCCTGCCAAGGGCCGGAACCGCCCGGTTGTCGGAACTCAGGATTGCGGCATAAAGCAGATCGATGTTCCGGTACGACCTCCCCACCCGTAGTCTGGTGCGACAGCCCCCCTCGGCCACCTTCCAGTCAAGGGGGATCATGCGAGTCCTCCCCCAAAGGGGAAGTCCCTTGTCGAGGACCACCATGGCTGCAACCAATTTCGAAAGTGATGCAATGGAGCGTACCCTGTGCGCATTTCGGGCGACGAATACCTTGGAACCATCCAGTGAAGCCACTACATACGCTTTAGCCGCCACGCCGTACCTACGCCCCTGTGCTGTTGTGGATACGATCATGAAAACTACGACCAGAAGTGGTGATACATATTTCATGCCTCAATTATACGACATTGTCCCACATGAAAAATTTACCCTCTTTTCTTCCATCTTCATACCAGCACAGACTGCTATGTGAAAAACTGATTCAGTTCTCTATGCCAAGGGATGACTGTACTGCGGCATTGCGCAGATACCGGCGAATGAGCTTCAGGGATTCCTGATTTGGATGAAACCGTACGCCCACGTAATGATCCTTGGTCCACACAGCCTCACCCTTTATGGTGACGGTAGACTCCCCGGGAAGTGAGAGACTCAGGGATATCTCCGTACCCCTGGGAACACTTACCCCCATTATTTTTATGCCGGCTCCACCATAACTGATGTCAAGTACTTCGCAGGAATGCATGAGATCCAGGTCTCCCATGGACCACCTGGCCTTGAAATGGACTGGTATACGGGGAAACAGACGCTGCGACAGATGCCCCCTGGAGCCCTGTGCAAGAGAATGTATGTAGCGGATCTTCTGCTCCTGCCCGGAAAGGAATTCAGCCCTGATCTCGTTGCTCTGATCAGTCTGCTGCACCGAGCGTACCTCCATGAGGAGATACTGATGCTCAGACAATCCCTTGAACCTTACATCCAGTATGAATACCTCTCCCTCTGAAAAATCGGCTTTTGTGCGGAATGTGATCTGTTTTAGATCTTGTGAAAGTGCGCTTACGAATTTGGAGCCACTATGGAAGTTTTGGGTGTGTATTCTGTACGTCACCTGTGATGAATCATACATGCCACCGGCTATTATAGTCATTATCGTACCGGAATAAAGCACTTTTACAGAAATATATTCATAAAATTAACCATAAAGTCCATTATGGACAACCTGGTGCATGATCCACTCCCCCCACAGTAGCGTCTCGGCAGCTGCAAGAGCAAGAAACGGGCCAAAGGGGACAGGGCGAAACCTCAGTGAATCTTCACTTCCAAAGAACTCATCCAGCTCCTCCTGAGTCGTCAGTCCGCTGTATGGCCTTGGATATGGAAGAGGTATGCGCAGAGCATGAAGAAGCAGTGTGAAGACTATTCCTTGCAGTGACGCAAGAAGGATCACCAGAATCAAAGGCAGCGGCCCCAGCCATGCTCCTATGAGTCCCAGTAGTTTGGCATCACCCAGGCCCATACCCTCACGCCCTCTCAAAGCCCTGTAAAGGAGGGCTATGGAGGCCAGCACTCCAAAACCGGCTGCTGCTCCTGAAAGTGGTTCTGCTGCTGCAGATCCTACGGAAGCATCGTAACAAACCATGTTGAAGACGGTCCTCGCGGCAAGGGCAGCCACCACCCCTGGAAGCACCAGAACGTCAGGCAGGATGAACGTCTCGAAGTCAATGAAGGCCAGCACCATGAGTAGGTGCAAGAAATGAAAATCGGCCATGGCAAGTAACGGAGCGGGACACTCTCTGATGGCAAGGGCATGATGCATGGCCAAAAGAGCCAGGACCACCGACAGAGCCTCCACCGCAGGATATCTCGGTGAGATGCGCGCGCCACATGCCCCGCAGTGCCCCCTAAGAAAAACATAACTGAGAATGGGAATGTTCTGCCACCACCTTATCCTCTCTCCGCACACTGGACAGTGAGAAGGAGGGGATGCGATGTTCATGCCTTCAGGAAGTCTGTGAATCAGGACATTGGCAAAACTGCCCCACGCTGCCCCCCACACTGCTGACAGTAGATACCAGTACCATGGTGGAAGCATAGCGGACATGCCGTTCACGAAAGTCTGCTGTCCATGGTTGCACCCGAGGGCTGCATGCCCGGGGCATAGTCTAGAACCTCAAAGACCCGAAGAGGCTTGGACTTGCCCTTGACCTGCACCGGAGGGAGCTCGTTTATCCTGAAACGGCTGCGGTCTATCATGCCGTACGTGGACTCTCCGATGATGATCTGACCCGGTTTTGCGATGGAACAAAAGCGGCTGGCCACGTTCACTGGATCACCGACGACGGTATACTGCATGGTCTTGGAGGAACCAAGGGCTCCAGAAACCACCTCTCCACTATTGATGCCGACACCAATTGCAATAGGCTTCTTACCGTCGGCCTGGCGGGCCATGTTGTAGGCCTTGAGTGCCTGCATCATACCAAGGGCACACTCAACTGACCGGGTGGGCGAGTCCTCGTGCTGCACCGGAGCACCGAACAGGGCCATGATCTCGTCACCAACGAATTTGTCCAAAGTGCCCTCAAACTTGAATATGACGTCCACCATGGCCTCGAAATAGGAATTGAGCATGGCAACGATATCCCGGGCAGACATGTGCTCGCTCATGGAGGTGAAACCGCGTATGTCGGCAAACAGGATGGTCACGTTGCTGAGTCTGCCCTCCTGATCGAGAGTCATGTGTCCCTTGACTATTTGCTCCACCAGATTGGGGGAGAGTAGCTTCTCGAGCTGGGCTCTTTGCTTGACCTCCTGAATCAGATGGTAGTTTTGTACGGCAACGGCCACCTGTGAGGCTATTCCCGTGAGTACCACCAGATCCTTTTTGGTAAAGTTGCCCGTGGCCATCTGACTGTCGAGATAGATCACTCCCAGCAGTTTGCTCCTGTATATCATGGGAACACTCATGGTGGAGCGGATCCCCTCGGCGATGATGGATTTCGACAGCTTGAACCTGTCATCCATGCCGAGATCTGCGGAAAGGACGGCCTGGCGGCGGGTTATGACCTCACTTAGGATGGTGGTAGAGACGCGTATGGATGAAGAAGCGCCAGGATATCGGCTCTTGGAGACCATGGGGACCATCCTGCCGTCTTTGCTGTCGGGCAGGAAGATTGCTCCTCTGTCCACAGACGGGAAAACCTCGAACAGTTTGTCGAGAATCTTGTTGAGAAGTACCTCGAGATCCTGTTCGACCCCGAGATATGATGCCACTTCATGAGCGATACGGAGACGTTCGTAGTCCTGTTTGAGGACCTCCATGTTGTCTATCTGCCCCGAGGGAAGGAACTTGCCCGCATCCTCCACCGCCACCGTGGAGAAAATCTCCGATGTAACCGAGTCCGTACTCTCGACCTCGGTTTCCAGTACCGGAGCGCCTTCTTCCTGGAAACGGAAGACCAAGGAGCCAATCATGATCTCGTCACCCGGGGACAGTTTATGAACCACTATGCGCTCACCCCTGATATACGTACCGTTTAGGCTACCCAAGTCGCGAAGTTCATAATCCCCTGACTGAGTGCGGGTGATCTGGGCATGAACCTTTGAGACGAGAGGATCTAGGAGCTGGATGGTATTCCCAGGCATCCTCCCTATCGTAGTGTATTCGCCAAGCTCGTAATCCTGTGTGGTTCCATCAGGGTATGTAACGTGGAGTTTCGCCATCTTGCCTCCGCGAACGTGCCAGAATGATAGCCGCATAGAGTAACTGGGTAAAGCTGAAAGGCGCGACTTCGTCTGTCTGGCACGCACCATATTAGCAGAAGGCAAAACTTCAACGATAACCCACTGAAATCACTTAACTTTTCGAAACTTAAAACTCAGTCTGGAGTATCGGGTCCCTTGATGACCGATGTCATGCCGCGATCACGAAGAAATTCCAGAAAAGCGATGGCAGCTGGAAGTTCCACGGCAGGAAGCGCATCGAGGAGTTCTCGGGCCTGACGGCGCAGGACCTCTCCGGGGCTCATCTGAGAGGTTACGGTGGTAGGAGTCACTGGCTCGTCGTTTGGTATGTCGACGCTTTCACCCCATGGAGGCACAGATTCCACTTCTATGTGATTCTTGGTAAGCCACTCGTTTATATAGGCGTATACGTGTCTGGACCTGTAGGAAAACCAGCGCTCCCTTTCTCCGGGATAGTGGGAGAGTACATCCTTGAAACGGCGGAACGCTCCCTTGCCGTCTATGGCTATGAGCAGGCGTTCACGAAGTGAGTCGTCCTCTACCGTGGCAACAAATTTTTCCATCCAGCGATACTGCTCACGTGGAGGAGCCGCCTCTATGCGCAGGTAGCGCTGCCGGTCGCGGGCAACGTCTCTTTCGCGGTTGACTTCCTCTTCGGATTCCTGGGTGAAGACGAGAACGGCACCGGTCTGAGTATCGAGGTAGGACGTGACCCCCGGAGCATTACGCTCACAGGCCAGTTTGAGTTCTTCCCAGTCCAGATCGTGGATTACGGTCATGAGACCCCGTAGCGGCAGTCATATGCTGCCGAGTGTGCACAGAACGCCAGGAGTCCTGTGCCTGTTTGCATAATATCTACTGATATGAACGCCAGCGGTGCTTTATCTCCTCGACGTATGCCCTGAGAACCGCATCGAGATTCTCCCGGAGCCTCACCTTGCCGGCTGCGATCTCTCTCAGAGCCGTTACGGCTTCCTTGTTGTCACATTCTACCAGAGGCTCTACTTCTTTCTTGATGAGCTGCCTCATGCGCTGTGACGAGATGTGCACCAGAGCGAAACGGTTCGGCACATGCTCCAGACAGTCCTCAACGGTAATACGGGCCATAAGTACCTCCTGAGCTGAGACATTATTATGAAGTGAGTCGAAGACGTCAAGTAATCTTTGAGGCCATAACCGGCCAGTCACTCATCACCTCCTCTCCAAACGGCAAGGATACCTCTGTCCTCCGGGCCATGATTACTTGAATTTTTTACCTTTTTCCGATAGATCGCCCCGTTGGCAGGCTGGCAGCCACGGCTCCCACCCCCTGTCCCAATGCCTGAAAATCGGTGTCCGCCCTGTCAGGCGTTACCAAAAAACCTTTTATTTCAAGGGGTTACGCACCCCGACATCAGGACATGATGGATCGCAGTCATATACGGAACTTCAGCATCATAGCCCACATAGATCACGGAAAAAGCACCCTCGCAGACCGCATACTGGAACTGTGTGGTGCCCTGGACGAACGCAGCCGCCGCGATCAGTATCTAGACCGCATGGACATAGAGCGTGAACGGGGCATAACCATAAAGGCGCAGGCCGTACGCCTCGAATACGAGCACGACGGAGAGGTGTACGAGCTCAATCTCATCGATACTCCTGGACACGTGGACTTCAACTACGAGGTGTCCAAGAGCCTAGCAGCATGTGAGGGGGCCCTTTTGGTGGTGGATTCCAGCCAGGGTGTCGAAGCACAGACCGTTGCCAACGTATACCTGGCTATCGACCAGGATCTCGAAGTCATACCCGTACTCAACAAGATAGACTTACCCAGCGCCGACCCCGAGAGGGTCTCCCAGGAAATAGAGGAGCTCCTCGGCATCGACGCATCGGATGCACCCCTGATCTCGGCGAAGGATGGCACTGGTGTAGACGACGTCCTGAGGGCGATCGTGGAGCGGATTCCTCCTCCCCAGGGAGATCCGGACGCACCCCTCAAGGCACTGGTGTTCGACTCCTGGTACGACCCTTACGTGGGAGCCATCGCCTTGGTACGCATTGGAGAGGGTACTGTCCGCACCGGAGACCGCATAAAACTCGTGTCTACGGGCAGGGAATACGACGTCCAGCGTCTCGGAGTCTTTGCACCGGAGGATACCACCGTAGATGAGCTTCGGGCCGGTGAGGTGGGGTTCATCGTGGCCGGCATCAAGGAACTCAACGACGTGCGCGTAGGCGATACCATCACCCTGGCCCACCGGCCCACAGACGAGCCCTATCCTGGGTTCAGACGCATAAAACCCATGGTCTTCTCGGGGCTTTATCCCGTGGACAACGCAGACTACGACGAGCTGCGCGATGCCCTGGACCGGCTGGCCTTAAACGACGCCTCCTTCACCTTCAGCGCGGAGACGTCGGCTGCCCTGGGTTTCGGTTTCAGATGCGGATTTTTGGGCCTTTTGCACATGGAGATAATCCAGGAACGCCTGGAGCGGGAATTCGATCTGGACCTCATCACCACGGCCCCCACCGTCACCTACAGGGTGTTCACCAAGAAAGAAGGGGAGCTGTCCATCGACAACCCGGCAAAGATGCCCTCTCCGCAGGAAATTGAGCACATCGAAGAACCCTATATACGCGCCACCATACACACACCGGCGCAATTCGTCGGCCCTGTCATGAAGCTGGCCCAGGACAGGCGCGGTCAGCAGCAAAACCTGGAGTACGTGGGCACGGATCGTGTGGTCATCACCTACGATCTGCCCCTGGCCGAGGTCATCTTCGACTTCTTCGACAAACTCAAGAGCAATACCAGGGGTTACGCCTCCATGGACTACGAGCCCATCGGATACCGTACGTCGGATCTCGTAAAGGTGGACGTCCTCATAAACGGTGATCCCGTGGATGCCCTGTCCATCATCGTACACCGAGAGAAGGCATACCACCGCGGACTGGCCCTCATCCGCAAGATAAAGGAATTCATTCCGCGCCAACAGTTCGAGGTGGCCATTCAGGCCGCCATCGGGTCGCGGGTCATCGCCAGGGTAACGGTGAAGGCATACCGAAAGAACGTCACTGCCAAATGTTACGGCGGTGACGTATCCAGAAAGCGTAAGCTTCTCGAAAAACAGAAGAAAGGCAAGAAACGCCTGAAGATGATAGGAACCGTCGAAATTCCACAGGAGGCATTCCTGGCCGTCCTCAAAGTGGACACCGAGGAATAACAGGAGGAAAAAATGCGTAACTATGCCAAATCACTGATATTTTTACTGTCGATAATCATTTTTGCCGCAGGATGTAACCGTGGCTCCCTTGGCAACGGTTCGAAGTCAGGCAAGATCACCCAGACGAAAAAGGAGAAAAAGAGCATGAGTCATCCCAAAGTCATCATCGAGACCAGCATGGGCAACATCGTAGTGGAACTGGACGCCGAAAAGGCCCCCGTAACCGTAAAGAACTTCCTTACCTACGTCGACGAGGGCCACTACAACGGAACCATATTCCACCGCGTGGTCAGCGGATTCGTCATTCAGGGCGGAGGATTCACCCCCGACATGAAGGAGAAGGGCGGACTTCATGCCCCCATCAAGAACGAGGCATCCAACGGTCTGTCCAACCTGCGCGGCACCATTGCCATGGCCAGGACCATGGATCCCAACTCGGCACGGGCACAGTTCTACATAAACCTCAAGGACAATCTCATGCTCGACCCCAGGCCCGGCAGTGCTGGATATGCCGTGTTCGGCAAGGTCACCGAAGGTATGGACGTGGTGGACAAGATAGCCGCAGTGCCAGTGCACAACGTCGGTCACTATCAGAATGTTCCTACCGAACCCGTGGTCATAAAGGCCATCCGGAGGGCCGACTGAGTTGATCAGTTTCACCGTCGGGCTGGCAGGACACCACCTGCGGGCCGTGCTTCACGGCGTGGACCGCCTCCCTGACCGTCTCGAGGGCTGGCTGGTCAGAGACAGCACCTCGTCGGACCGTCCTGACTCCGTATGGCAGCTCGAGGCCACTGATACCCCATCCCCACCGGCCTCGTCCGAACATCCGTTCATTCTGGAAAAAACGGCGGAGGGCTGGATTTTGCGTACGTACTCATACGTCCTGGAGCTCCCGTCGGGCGACTCCCGTACACTCAGAGGCCGTTTCCTCCAGGATTTTGCCGTGGAGAAACGTATCCTGGTTCTCCTGCGCATGTCCTTCGCGTGGATCTTTGCATCCGAACGCTCGGCCGTCATGCTCCATTCATCATCTGTTTTCTCGCCATGGGGTGCATTTCTGATTCTGGGGCGTTCCGGAGCCGGCAAAACCACTGCGGCACGTACGTCTCCATGGCCCGTTGGCAGTGACGAGGTCAACGTGCTCGTCCCTTCATCCACCGCGATGCTGCACTCCACACCCTTTGGCGGCGAGGTGGATCCCACACCTGCAACAGCTCCACTGGCTGCCGTCTTCACCATAAGACGGTGCGATCTCAACCCCGGAACCTATCCGGGTATACTGTGGCCACGCAGTCCCATGGAATGCAGCCGCGACCTTCCGGAACCGTATCTTTATGCAGGCAGTCTAGATTCACGGCAACTCCTCGGCCATTCATTCATCACTTTTCCTGATGACGCGACCATACGCTGGTCTGAGAGACACACACGTATGAGTCTACGGAATGTGCCCTATGGCATACTGTTCACGGATTCCGGCGGGAAATTCTGGGAAGACTTGTATTCTGGCACAGCCAGCGAGGTATTCCGGCACCGGAAGTGACTGCTGGACCGACTCTGTCAAGGAGTGCACCATGGGACAGTACACTAAGAAAAACGGCATCAGCATACGGCAGTCCGCAGGACGTTTTTTCATCATCGACACCGCAGCAGGTAAAATACACCATCTCAACGAGACGGCCCACCTGGTGTGGCAATGGCTGGACATAATGCCCCCCGAGGACATGGCCAAAAAACTGGCCTCCATCTACAAAGTAGAACAAGAACAGGCACTGGCCGACATACTCGCCATCCTGGAACGACTGAAAACAGAGGGGCTGATCCATGAAGAGTAATCCCCTCGATGCACTAATACAGGCCAATCTTGCCGAAGACCGTCCATCTTCACTGTCCTTGGATCTGACGGATGCCTGCAACCTGTCGTGCACCCACTGCATAAGGGTACTAAACGGGCGCTTCATGGATTCGGATCTGGCCCGCATGCTCATCAGGGAAGCCGCGGAGATGGGCGTGTTCCGCATGGGAATCAACGGAGGAGAGCCCACCTACCATCCCGACTTTCTTTCACTTACTGAATACGCCCTGAAGCATGGCATGACCGTGAACGTCAACACCAACGGTACACTGCACCATTCGACGATTCTGGATCTGTACCGAAGGTGGAAGGCCTTTACTGTGAAAATATCGCTCTACGGATACGACGATCCGTCATCTGCCAGCATCACCGGTGTCCCAGGGACCTTCTCCCGTACCATGAAGCTCCTAGAGGCTCTAGCCAGCGAGGGATTCTGGCCCAGGGTGGTCATCATGGTGCGTAAGGACACGGCAGACCACCTTCCTGACCTAGCGGACAAACTCCGGAGCATGGGTCTGGATAGGCTGGAATTCATATACCGGATCGAACGCAGGGAAGACGGAGATCCAGCTCCTCTGGCATTCAAGGCCACTGATGAGCAGATCCTCAGGATCATGCGAATTGAGGGAGCCTCAGCCTTCTCGTATACACCGGAACTGGAAGACGGCAGTACAGGCGGAATGGCATGCGCTGCCGGTATCATGGGTCTGGATGTAGGGGTGGACGGCACCATAAGGCCATGCGTCATGCTTCCAGTGACCTTGGGCACATACAGAAAGATTGGGGATCTCAGGCGGGCATGGAAAGGCGACAAACGGCGTAACTTCTTGAAATTAGGGATGATTTCATTGCCTAAAGTCTGCAGATCATGCAGTGTGCTACACTCTTGCAGTTACTGTCCGGCATCTTCATACCGCTTCCTTGCCAGACCGGCTGTCCCGGCGCCCCAGATATGCCGTGAAACCGTCCTCAAAGCCCGGATCAGCCGCGAACTCTCCTTCAAGACGGATCTATGACCAGGGCTTCAACATTACCTGATTCATGTTAGAGTTCGCGCTTCAGGAGGTGCTGAGATGTCTGTGATGGACGATGTAATCACCATAATATGTGACATTTTCGACAGGGATCCCTCCGAGGTAGGTCCTGATACCGAACTCGTCGCGGATCTTGGCGCAGAATCAGTGGATTTTCTGGAACTCGCCATGATGCTCGAGGACAGGTTCGGCATCGAGGTGCGCCCGGAGAAGGCGTTCCTTCAGGACTTCAAGTCCGTATACAACTCGGCCCTCACCGATGGCCGGGATCCATTCACTGCTCTGCGCATGGAATTTCCCTACATGACCGAAGAACGCATACGCTATCACGTAGATCGCATAGGACGCACAGCATCCCTTGCAGTGCTTGACATTGCAGCTTATGTCGAGCATATAATTCACTGAAACTCCGTAACTGGAGCCAACAGCGGTGCACTGGAAGTTCAGAGGAGGAGAGCAGTCTGTGTAAAAGCATGACGGCGTATTCTTAGATAGGACGACAAGTGTCAATTACCGATTACAAAGGAGGTGAATCATGAAGGCAAGACTAATCACGGTACTTATGGTGGCAGCGGCACTGACGGCTGGGATATTCGTGGCAGGTTGTGACGATGACGACAGCAATGTAGGGTCCGGACTGAATTCCTCTACCAACAACGGATCAAACAACCATACAACCCTTAGTGCTCAGGATTTCGCGGATCTCTACGTCCACGCCGTATGCGAGAAAGAACTTGAATGTTGCACCAACGGTATCCGGCCCACCAGCGGTTCTACCGACCCAATCACCACTACACAGGACTGTGAAAATGATCTCGAGCGCCTCCGAACCTCGATACTGAACACTTTTACGGATCCCAAAGTTATATATGACGATGAGCAGGCCAGTGACTGCCTGAATGCGTTAAGTTCCAGACTGGATTCCATGCAATGCACTGATCCCCTGACCCCCTACGGAGAACTCCCAGAGTGCAAGAACGTTGCCCAGGGAACCGTGAAGGAAGGGGAAGAATGCTATGCAGACTATGAATGCAAAAATGGCATGCACTGTGTCAACGAAGTATGCACTCAGCCAAAAACTGTCGGCGAGGCGTGCAGCAACAGCATGGAATGCGAAAGTTACTACTGCAATGAAGGAAAATGTATTGAATTGGGCAATAATTACTCTCCCATAACGGACGCCTGTTATCCGACGGAAGAACAGTAATAGTCGGCATTGTTGTCCGGAGTGCCTGTGTCATTTTATTCTGTCAGACCGATTTTTCCTTGAATCATCGCATATTGACTGTGGGGATTTCCGAATTCAGGTACCTGCGGCATATTATACTGGAAATTCAGGTGGGAAGATATATGGGGCATGGGAGTATAAAGCCCAACCAAATACAAGACCAGTAACGACATCAAACATCAAACCAAGGAGGAACTCATGAAAAGAAGACTGACTACCCTGTTCATGGCAGCAGCATTCGCAGTAGGTGCTCTGGTAGCCGGATGTGACGACAGCAGTGATTCATCAGGCTCCATGACCGCCGAGGAATTCGTGGATGCACTCATTGAGAACGACTGCGCGAAGAAACTCGAATGCTGTCCGGGCGGCATTGAATCTTTCAGCGGTGACTCTGCAGTCACCACCATGGAGGAATGCAAGTCCGAAGCCGCATTCTTCCAGGGTTTCATGCTGGCAACATTCACTGATCCCAAAGTCATATTTGATGAAAAAAAGGCAGCCGCGTGTGAAGCTGCCATGAGAAAACACCTGGACTCCCTTGAGTGCACCGATTCCATGGACGACTCCATGGACGACGACTTCATCTCCTCCGAGTGCGAGGGATTTGTCAGAGGCACTGTGGACGAGGGAGGCTCATGTGATTTGGAGATCCAGTGCAAAAATTATATGCACTGCGTATCTGGCAAATGCACAGTCCCCAAGCCCAATGGTGAGGCATGCAGTGATGCCGACGAATGCGAGAGCAACACGTGCATCAATGGTACCTGTGCAGACGATTCCAGCGGTCACGAGGAAAACACTCCCATAACGGATTACTGCTACGATCCCAACGGGAACTGACCACACCTTCAGTGCTTTGCCATTCCCATCTGTCCATCCGCAGTTAGATCCCATCTGACACTTTTAACTCTTTTGCCCCAGTGAAGTTAAGTGGTATATATCCGGCACAAGGAGGATTATCATGAAATACCATATCTTACGGCTAGTCATGGCATCCTTGGTGCCCATCCTGCTCATGGCAGCCTGTGACGACGATTCTTCGAATACCAGTAGTACCGACGTCCCGGATTCCATAACCCTGACCAAGACAGTGGTGACCTACGATGCCAGTACCTCTGTTCTCGTGGCCCAAATCACTGCCCGTGTGCTCGACAAAGACGGAAATCCCGTGGAGGGTGCGGAACTATCCCTTACACTGGAGGGAGCCACCGGACTTCCGAACGCTGCGACGGATGCCTCAGGCATGGCATCCCTCACTGTTCGCAGTGCGGAAATCGCCACCGTGGACGGCACTCTGTTCGCGCAGAAGTACACCGGCGAGAATCCAAACAGCATCTCCATCCCGGTCAGCATAGACTTCGATTACTCAGCAGATACTGCCTACAGTTCTCCAATCTTTGGCGGGGGCCAGGCATGCCGGACGGTAACAATCACCCTTTCCGACGACAGCGGTCCCATAGCCGGGCAGCCCGTGGTGCTTACCTACACATCGGATCCTACCTCTGACATGCCGCTACATACCGTAGACGCCACCACCGACGAGTCCGGGACCTTCGCAACCCAGTTGTGCGCCAGCGAAAACCTCAATTATTACATGACCCTGTCCCTAGGAAGTCTGCCCCCGAAGAAACTTCCCAAACTGACCATAAGCGGACCGCCCATCGCTGGTGAAATAACCTCCGTACAGACCTACCACGACATCTCGGCCCCCAGGGCCGGTGTCCTGGTCATCGATGGCAGTGCCCTCAGTGCCTTTGAAGAAGAGGGCATTCTGATACAAGAGCTACAGTCCATGGGATTCGGAGGCTGTCCGGCAGACGGCTCTGGCTCGTTTTTCTTTACACTCCCGCCTGCTCCACCGGATGAATATCTCACAAAGTCCGATGGGGACGTAAGATACGGCATCTTCCCGGTGTTCATGTATGATGATCTGGATGGCAGTGAATCCTGGAATCCAGGAGAACCCATAACCGCCATACGTCTGCACGGTGGTATTCCTGTATACTTCAAGGGACCTGACGGTGAAGGCTGGATTCTTCCTGACAGTCTCGAGGACGATGCCACCATGCTGGACTGGGAGCCCAACGCGGAACATCTCGATCTGACGGTCACCATGGCTCCGGTATACAGCCCTGTAATAAAAGGACTAGCGGATCTGGGCGACATGGATATAGATCCCCAGTCGGTGACGGCTGCCATGCTTGCACTGGACTCCCAGTACATGGCTGACAACGGGCTCGAGGCAACGCTCCAAAACGGCAAGTATCTCGTGACACTCCAGTCTACCCTAAGTGCCACTGCCTACATATCCATGGATGCCACCTCCCTTGAAGCAGCCATCGGTACCGAAACCGTGGAGCAGATGACTCTTACGGATGACGGAATGACCTACATAATCCTGCTGCCAGTACTTTACCTCGACAGTAACTCCAATGGCACACCAGAACCCGCCGAAATCATTGGCGGAGGTTACGGGCCCTTCGGAACGAATGCCTGGTTCATCTACGAGATCTCGTTCCCCGACTGGTTTGCCCTGTGGCAGAGCGGTGACCGCATATTCTTCCATAAAGGATACAACTACGTTACCGAAAACAGGGAACTGAACATCGATTCTGTACACGATGCAACCACCTGGCAGTTAAACGAGGGGCTCGAGCCAGGCCATACGGACGTACCTTTCGAGGTCTACGACAATCATGACTCCATGGTGGCTGAAGGCACGTTCAGCACTGCCACACAAAACGCCAGCAGCATCGTCACCATAACCGACTGCACAGGATGCGAACACGTAGTCTCCGGGGACACCTTCGTCATAAAGGTCCAGGAGGACGACTTCTTGTTCCGTGAATGGACAGAACCCATATACTTCAAAGTCTATTCCTCACACTGAACATACCACCTGTATCCTCGGTACTGGATTTCACCCGGTAAAGCTTGCCAACAACAGTGCCTGACATAGGCTTCCACCATAATCTAGAGTGTCTGTTTTCAGGAAGTCCAGGGTATGTTATAGCTGACTTCGGAGGGAAGCGATGATCAGATACATACGTCTCAAAAACCTGCGGGTTCACGCACTCGTGGGCTGTATCCCCGGTGAAAGGGAAGAGCGCCGCACACTGGAAGTAGATGTCGAGCTCAAGGTAAAACTGGGCTTCACCCAGGAAGGAGACGACGATCTGTCAAGAAGCGTGGATTACCGGAAGATTCGTTCCATGGCGAACGATTTGGCCTACGAACGAGAATTCAGCCTCGTGGAAACCTATGCCGACATGCTCGCCATGCGACTTGCTGATATGGAACATGTGACAAAGGCCCGGGTCATCGTGAGAAAACCCGGTGCTCTTCCAGGACGCGAAATCCCTGAAATAGAGGCCGTATGGAAGAGGGAGGACGACTGATGACCCTTCCGTACGATTTTTTGACCACAGCGGCTTTACGGCTGTATTCGGCCATCGAAAAGGCAGGAAAAGTCTTCACAGATCACCCGGACGAGCCAACGGACACCAATCCTGGACCGAAAATCGCGGCCGTCATCGACGACCGATTCCCTTCGGTGTGGACCAACACACAGCAGGTGGCCCAGACCGTATCCAATCTTGGCGCCATCGGTATGAACGTAGATCTCGTGGTTCCCCGTATGGCCGACTCCCTGGGCATGTCCCATGATGAACGTCTTGCCAGAATCTGCTCGTTTTACGGGGTACAGTGTACATTCGGTCTGAGGGATCTTCTCACCTTTCCGGCTGATCTCATCGACGTGGG
>JALWFW010000075.1 GCA_027013865.1 Polyangiaceae bacterium
CTGTTGGTTTTGGCTTTGATCTTCTTGGCCTTAGCCATCTGCCACCCCCTTTCCTCACGCCTTGGGTGCCGGCTTGCCAGGCTCGCCCAACTTGCCGAAGAGCTCCTCATATGAAAGTGTGGAGCGGCGGGCCATCTGACGCTTACGATCTTTACCGGCTTTACGATTACGAATGTTTCTCTTCCTCTTGGTAATTCGGGTCAGGGAAACCATACCTAGACCTCCGTAACGCGAGAACTTTAGTGATTGAGTGGCGTGTGTCAAGCGTAAATATCAGAATATGTGAAGTCGAGTCCTAAGCAGATATCTTCTTAGAGTATCAATAGTTTTGACATTTAACTGAATATTGCCGGACATGATGTCTGAGATGCATACAAAGCAAAAAAAAGGTGGTTTTGACAATCGTCAGAGATCCCTTTCTCATTATCAAGAATAACTTCGTGCCTCTTCTTGAACATCTGCTGCCATCACGGCACAATGTGCGTCATATAGCGGAGGATTCCATGACCGAACTCAGAACAGTCCTGGAGAGTTTGATGGGAAGTACGGCTGCTGCCGCGATGGCTGACGCCATCAAAGCACTTTTTCCACAGGAATGGGGTGACAGCGAAGGAGAAGACGGCCATCTCGAATTCGAATGTGTTCACTGCGGAAGGAGGATCAGAGGCGACAAGGGCGACACTTTGCAGGTATGTCCATACTGCTACCGTGCCAACTGGTATGCTCCGTGTCCCCAGTGCCAAACGGTGACTGCTGCCAAAGGTCCTGGCGTCCACGTCTGTCCGTCCTGCGGTACAAAGGTACGAGTGCGCATGGGCAAAACACCTGACCATGCAGGTACGTCTTCAGAGCTGGACTCCGAAGGAGGCATGACCAGAGTCATGGATGCCATGCTGATGCTCAGGGCTCTATACACTCTTGTTGGCCAGATGGTGGCCATAGATGGCTGGATAACCGGTGATGAGATGAACCAGCTGGATACGATATTCGGTGAACTTGGTATTCCCGTCACTGAACTGCCGGAGAGGTATTTCGATCAGATGCGTCTTTTGCAGGAGGGCATGAATTCGCCCGAAGGATACCGCCAGGTTGCCCTTCACATGGCCCGGCTCATCAAATCTCGTCCGGGTTTTGCCGAATTTACTCACCTCGCAGTGGAGATACTTACCAGAATAGCCTTCTCGGATGGCACCCTCAGTAATGATGAGGCTGATTTTCTGTGGGAACTCAAAGAGATATGGAACATGGACGATGCCGAATTCGAGGAGGATGTGATGACCGCCCTTCATGCCATGGGCATGGATGAGCATTACAGGCTTCTTGGGGTCCATCCTCTTGCTTCCTGGAGTGATATCCAAGAAGCATGCAGCCGTCTTCTTGCAGAAGGAAAGCACGAGGAGGACATATCCCGTGTCTGTAAAGCCCTTGAAAAGGTCCGCAAAGATACGGATTCCTAATTAATGATTTTGTTTCTCGTACCCGCCCCTCTTACTACATCATATGTTGAATTATTGCGATAACTAGTTGTAATTATTTAGATTTTTTTGTTCTTGACGCCTGGTTTTCCCTTGCCGGACGCCTCGGGACAGTCTGCTTTGTATCCATAACGGCATGCAAGATCCCTATACTGATTAGCTTTGTGCTCGTCTTTGGCCAGATTTTTTTCTCCAGTCCTGTAGAGCAGGTAAATCTGATGACAGGCATCTGCATTGCCGTCACTGCACAGGGGATCCAGTGCCTTCACCGCCTTTCGTGGAGAATAAAGGGATGACGAGCGGTTCATATATAGTTTACCCATGGACAGACAGGAGGATTTGTGTCCTGCCTTGCAGGCTCTTGTGTACATGTCTAGGGCTTTCGACAGATCTCTTGACGTTCCGTATCCCTGAACCAGCAAGTCACCCAGTTTTGCACATCCCAGAACCGCTCCTTTGAGACATGCCAGTTCCAGGTAATGGACTGCCTGCTTGGGATCCTTCCGGGGCATGACTTCCAGGTACATGCGGCCCAGGTTGTTGCATGCTGCCGGCTGTCCTGAGTGACAGGCCTTTGAGTAGTACAGCGCTGCTTTTTTCAGGTCTTTCTTTATTATGGAGGAGAGGCCTTCCTGATAAATCACTCCAAGAGAGAAACAGCCATTTTTGGAGCCGAGAGAGCAGGCCTTCTCCATGAATTTGAGCGCCCTTGGGGCATCTTTTGGTTTTTTGGATCTGAGCAGCATGGTGGCATAAGCCGTGCAAGACCGGCCGTCTTTTGCGTCACATCCCTTCTTGTACAGCTCCAGAGCTTTATTGGGGGAAGGTGGTACTTCCTGTCCGAGCTCCAGCATGGAGGCTGCTCTGCGGCACGCTGCCCCGCGGCCTTCGTTGCATGCCTTGGTGAGCAGTCTAATGGCCAGATTCGGGTTTTGCTTGACCCCCATGCCCGTCTGATAAGCAATACCCAGATTCATGCATCCGTCAGGATCTCCGGCATCACATGCCTTTTTGAGAAGTTGGATGCCTTTTTCTGGGTTCTTGTCCACACCCATGCCTGAAAGGTACAGGAAACCGAGGTTGTTACATGCCAGGTGGACGCCTGTATCACAATACTTCTTGTATATGGATGCGGCCTGAGCGGGATTCTTGGCCGTACCCCTACCCATTACCATCAGATCCGCCTTTGCGATGCACCCTCTTTTTTCACCTAGAGAGCATGCTTTCTCCATGAATTCGTATGCCTTGGAGTCATCTTTCGATACCGACAGCCTGTCCTTTATTATTTTGCCTGCCAGGTAGCACGCCCTGGCACTGTTTTTCGCGCACGATTTTTCCAGCAGTTTCAGAGCCCTAGCAAACTGTCTGGGAGACTGGGCCTGCTCGTACATGGTGATGGCCTTTACCGTATCGGACTTGGACGTACTGCCATCTTTTTTGCTGACGCTGCCGTGCGTTTCGTTCCGACGGCAGGATGCGATGAGAAGCATTGCTGTCAGTAGGGTGAATAGTGTTTTAGACTTCATGGAGTCCTCCTGATTTCCGGTCAGAGTGTATGTATTGATTTTTGGCAGTCAACGGATGAAGTAGAGGCGGTATATGGGGAAGGGGCCTGAATTACTGGGCGAGAACCATCACGTCATCGATGAAGAAACCGGGGTTGTTCAGTGAGCCGTCAGAGTAAAAACACCATCTGATACGTACGGTTCCGCCTGCATAGGCAGAGATGTCGGCACTGTATCCATTCCATGTGCCGTCATGGGCACTCCATGCACTGGTCCCGTTGACATTTCTCTGGTAAGTCGGAGTTACATTCTGGATATGATGCCATTGTCCTGCAGACTTGACTTCGAACTTGACTCCATCGTAACCGGGTTCAGTGTCGTTCCAGCCTTGGAAGGTCACCTGGGCTGTTCCTGCGGGGATGGTGATTTCCGGTGATTCCAGACAGGCCCAGTTGACGCTGTTGGGGTAGTTGCCTGTCATGACGGTACCTGCACAGTGAGAACCTGAAGTACAGGATGAGGGGCCTCCAGACGGAGTGGGTGTTCCAATATCCCATGGGCTTGAAACCGACCAGGAGGAAGTGTCTCCCTCGAAGTCGTCATAGAATACAGCGTCTAGAACACTGAATGTGAAGGTGGCTGTGGTGGTGTTTTGCGGATTGTTGGTGTCTATCGCCTTTATGGTGATGGAGCCGTTGCCGAGATCATTGGCAGAGGGGGTTCCACTTAAGACACCAGTGACGGTATCCAAGGTGAGCCAGGAGTCGTTGGTTCCGGAAATACGGGTGAACTGATAGTTACCAGAGCCTCCCCATACGGCAATGGTTCTGCTCCATTCGCGATTAACCGTAGCCATTCCGAGCTGGGTGGGAATGCTGAAGGTCAGAGGGATTCGATTCCGGGACACCGCCTGGATGGCATCCACGTAAACGCCGGCCTTGTCTGAGTAGTGATCGAAGATGGCCTTGATGCGAATCTGTACGTCATGTCCTGGAGCCCTTGGAAGCATCACAGTATATACGTTCCAGTCGTTGCCACAGTTGTCGTTCCAGTATTTTCTGCTGCTTACGGTTTTGTCCTGGGCTGGATTGGGCTCGTCTCCGGAGAGCCATGTCTGACCGCCGTCTATGGAATACTCGATGGTCCAGCCCTCGTCTGCAGAGCTGCTGTTGTAAAGATCACACCATGCCCAGACTGTCACCGCAGGTGTGGAATCTGCAGGAACATGGAAGACGGGGGAATACAGTGCGTCTGGTGAATCGTAGGATGAATTATCAGGACCGTAGCCATCTATGTTGGTGCCGACGCACATGGGACCGTCGAACGCGGTACGTGGACCTACGTTTGAAGGCTTTCCGCGTTCCCAATAGCCTGTCATGTTCCAGCCGTGAATCGAATACGGATCATCGAAGTGTTCATCCAGATAGATGAACTGTCCAGAACAGGCGGAAGTATTGAAGGTGCAGTCAGGATTGCAAAACAGGGTTCCGTCAGCATATCCGAGACTGTAGCAGTTGTTGCCTGCAAGTTCGCCTCCGTCACACTGCTCTCCCATCTCCACTACGCCGTTGCCGCATACTGGTCCCTGTCCGGTGCACTGGGACGTATCGAACCTGCATAGATCAGTACAGCCCAGTGTGCCTCCATCATAGCCGAGGTCTTCACATGTCATGCCCTGCAAATCATCCGTGTCGCACTGCTCTGAACCTGGCTCCACCACGTAATTACCGCAGTTTGGACAGCAGTCCTGGGGGCAAAGTTCGCATGATTCTCCGGCATCGGATGAGCAGATATCGTCACCGCACAGCCAGGCCCATGTACAGTCTTCTGCACATCTGCCCTCGGTGTACTCTATTTTGGGCTCGCAGATTTCTCCGGGCTCAAGAATGCCGTTACCGCAGGTGGCGGTACCGTCTTCGTCTGTGCAGCCTGCCGAACAGCCGCCTCCCGGTACGTTGTTGCCGTCATCGCACTGCTCACCATCGTCCAGTTTGCCGTTACAGCAGCATGCACAGCAGTC
>JALWFW010000076.1 GCA_027013865.1 Polyangiaceae bacterium
GACCTAAGGAACTTCCAGTAACGCGGAATCTTGAAGTGGGTTATCTTGCCCTTGCAAAACGCCCGCATCTCGTCTTCGGTGGCGCTCTCGCCCTCCTTGAGAATGACCCAGGCCATGAGCTCCTCGCCGTACTTGATGTCAGGTACACCAATTACGTAGACGTCCATGATCTTGTCGTTGGTCTTGAGGAACTCCTCTATCTCGCGCGGGTAGATGTTCTCACCGCCTCGTATGACCATCTCCTTGATGCGGCCCGTTATCTTCACGTAACCCTCGTCGTCCATGACACCGATGTCACCGGAATGGAGCCAGCGCCTGGAGTCTATGGCTTCGGCCGTGGCCTCGGGGTTGTTGTAGTAGCGGTTCATGATGTTGTAACCGCGGAAGCATATTTCGCCCTGTACGCCTCTGGGGACGGTTTCACCAGTGTCGGGGTCGATGATCTTGAGCTCCTGCCACGGCATTACCTGGCCCACAGTGGATACGCGACGCTCCACGGAGTCCTCGATGCGGGTCATGGTGGTCACCGGAGACGCCTCTGTCTGTCCGTAGGCGATGCACACGTCGGTCATGTGCATCTTCTCCATGACGTCCTGCATGGTATCGATGGGGCAGGGCGCTCCGGCCATGATACCAGTACGAAGATGCTCCAGGTTGTACTCCGAGAAGCTGGGGAGGTTAAGTTCGGCTATGAACATGGTTGGCACGCCGTGAAGGGCCGTGCATTTCTCGTCCTGGACGGTCTGAAGAACCTCGTCAGGCTTGAATATCGGGCCCGGAATCACCATGGTGGCGCCGTGGGTCACGCAGGTGAGGTTTGACATGACCATACCGAAGCAGTGGTAGAAGGGCACGGGGATGCACAGACGGTCCTTGTCCGTGAACTTCATTATCTGTCCCACGTGATAGCCGTTGTTGAGGATATTGAAGTGGGTCAGGGTGACGCCCTTGGGGAATCCGGTGGTACCGGAAGTGTACTGTATGTTGATGTCGTCGTCGGGGTCGAGGTGAGCCATGATCTCGTGCACCCTGGATGCATCGTGTTTCTTGCCCTCCTCGAGTACCTTGTAGAAGTTGAACATGCCAGGGGTGTCGTTCTCGGATATGAGAATGACGTTGCGCAGTTTGGGAATCTTAGCGCACTGGATATGTCCGGGCTCTGAGTCATGGATCTCGGGGCACAGCTCCTGGACCATCTCCTTGTACTTGGAGCTCTTGAACTCCTCCAGGAGGATGAGGGTGGTGGTCTCGGACTGGTTCAGGGCGTACTGGAGCTCATGGGTACGGTATGCGGGGTTGATGTTCACCAGCACTGCACCGATTTTGGCCGTGGCGAACTGGACTGCCACCCATTCCCAGTTGTTGGGGGACCACATCCCCACCTTGTCGCCGCGCTTTATACCGAGCTCCAAAAGGGCATTGGCGAGCTGGGTGGTAATCTCATTGAACTCCCTGTATGTAAAGCGTCTGTCCTGGTGACGGGACACCAGAGCCTCATGATCGGGATACTGCTCTGCAGCGCGCTCCAGAGCTTCACCTACGGTCATATAAAGAAGCTGGACATCAGTGGGTCCGAAATCATAACTGGCCTTTTTTACGGTCATCTGTTTCACCTCCAGGGTGAACATTTTCATAAAACGGCACGAAAGGCAAGATGTGTGAGAGCAGCCCCACTGCTGCGGAGAAATTCTTCACTAGCCGTGGCTTGCAGGGATGCGGTGTCGCTGGGTACTTCGATTTCCGTGTCCGGCTGAGTATTACTCTCCGGTACTGGCTTTCGGCCCCACTGCCATTTCTGGTTGCTCAGCACCCGGTCTTGTCGTACTCGTAATGGACATGCATGATTAAAGTAGTCGAATTTATTAATGATTACAATGTGTTACGTTAACATTAGGGGTAACGACCCTTGAACGGGGATGGCCCTGAATCAGAAGGCCATGGTGAAACCAATCATCAGCATGTGCGACGGTATGAACATGGCATAGGGCTGAGGTGAGTCGTCCCGTGGTGAGGAGCTCTTGTGCATGCGGACCGTGCCCCAGGCCACGGCGGAACCTATGATGGCTCCCGTGAGGACGTCCGTAAAGTAGTGTTTGTCTGCAGCGATGCGCAGATACCCCACCAGGAGTGCCCCCGACAGAAGGCCGGCCCACATGAATTCGGGATGAGGACCGTCCTCCAGTTGATAGGCCCATGCTCCTGCCACTGCTGCGGCAAATGCCGTGGATGTGTGCCCGGAATAAAAGGACAGGTTGCGGTCCCTGGACACCGAGTCGGGGTCTTCGAGTGTTCTCACGTAGGGGCGCTGTCTTCCCACTGAAAATTTCACCACCTGATTGATGAGAGCCGACACTGCGACGGACTCGAGCACAACCATGCCTCCGGCCAGACCGTCACCCGTCTCTTCCGAACGGTACTGGGCCATGAGTCCGGCGGTCAGGACCAGACTTCCAAGGGCGAAATCACTGCCCCTGGCTGCCCATGAGCGGTGCGAGTCCCACCTGACGGCACTACGTACACCCTCATCCAGGTCGTTTGTGGCGCACCAGCGGCATGTCTCGGGGGCAAGATCCTCCTTGAAGAACTCGCCGGCGGCCCATACCGCAGCTCCCGCAGCCATGACGGCCGTGTCCGCAGTGTCATGAATCTTGAGCGCTCCCTGGGCCGTGGCCGGCACGGGAACGGTGAGAGCAAGAAGCACGACTGAAAGAATCACTGATTTCACGGGCTGTCTCATGGCCCGGAAGTGTAACACAACAGTGCCTTTTGGACACGCACTACATGTGTCACTTGTCAATATGCGGTTTATGCGCTTTACTTGGCGCCCGGAAGCCGTCCGGAGCCCCTCCGGCATCGTGGCAGGCATCCCATATACTAGGAGGTACACCGTGGAGCATATATCCCTGGCTGTGATACTGGCATACCTGGCAGGACTCATGGTTCTCAACTTCTATGTGGCCCGCAGGGTCAAATCCAGCGACGACTTTCTCCTGGCTGGAAGGTCCCTGGGGGTCAACAAGATGGTATTCACCCTCATCTGCACGTGGATTGGCTCAGGATCCTTCATCGCCGGTGCCGAGTATGCATCTAGAGCGGGTTGGAGCTCCATGTGGCTTCCTGCTGGAGCGTGGATAGGCATTCTGCTCATCTATTTCCTGGCAGCACGCATACGATCCTTTGGCAAGTACACCATAGGTGACATCCTCGAGGTGCGGTATGGGCCGGTGTCACGCCTGCTCGCTGCCGTAACCCTGGTGGTGGCCTTCACGACCATAGTGGCCTACCAGTTTTTGGCTGGAGGCTTCATTCTCAACATCACGGCAGGCATCCCCGAGCCCCAGGGCATAACCTATACCGCTTTGTTCGTCATCGGATTCACCGCTCTGGGCGGTATGATGGCAGTTGCCCACACAGACCTGCCCAACGGCGTGGTCATAGTCACCGCCTCTTTGCTGTCCCTGCCTTTGGTGATCATCGGCGCGGGTGGACTGAGCGCACCAGTACAGCAGCTCCCGCCCACGCATTTTCAGGTGTTTGCCGGAGACTTCGGCAAATATCCGGCACTGAAGGCCGGCGGTTACATGCTTTCGACCCTCCTTTTGCTCATGGGGGTACAGAGCATGTACCAGAAGTTCTACAGCGCCAAGACCCCTCAGGATGCCAAGAAAGCCGTGGCACTGTGGGTCATGGGGACAGTGGTGGTGGAGACGGTCATCATAGCCATAGCCATTTTCGGAGCCTCCAGGCACTGGCCCGAGCTTCAGACCTTCGATGCTCACCAGAAGCTCAAGAAGGAAGTTGCCACGCTGGTGAGCGAGAACCGCCTGGCCTGGAGTGATCCCCAGACCATGAAGAAGGTACTCCAGCAGAAATTACAGCACATCCTTGATGACGAGACTGCCACTGGCAAGTTACGCAGGGATCAGGAAGTCATGGCCCTGCTCACATGGAAAAGATCCCTCGATGCTCAGGCATTTGCTTCGCCTGAGGCGTTCCAGCAGTCCAGTGCCGGACTGTCGGGCCGGGCCATAGTCCTTCAGTCCGCCGACGATCTGGTCCGTGGTGGTGGCCTGGGACTGCTCATCGGTTTCCTGCTCTTGGCTGCAGCTGCAGCGGTGGTACTCTCCACTGGTATGAACTACCTGTTCAGCCCGTCGTCCAACCTCATCCATGACATCGTGCAGCGGTTCATCTCCCCTGATCTGAGTGACAAGTGGGTGGTCATACTCCAGAAGATATTCGTCGTTCTACTCGGTCTCGTGGCCTACCTGGTGGTGTGGATCCCAACGGCAAATGGAGAGGTGGTATCGGTTCTCAGGTACTCCTACTTCGCTTACACCCTCTATGGCGTGGCCATAACTCCCGCTCTCGTGGCTGCTTTGGCATGGAAACGAGCTACGAAGTGGGGTGGCCTCGCCTCCATCTTCGGTGGGGCTGCCGTGGCAGTGTTCTTCGAACTGATCGCTCCTGTGTGCTGTCCCGGAATCATAGAATCCGGTGATCCCTGGGGCATCCCAACCGTGTTCTTTGCCTTTGGCACGTCTCTCGTGCTTCTGGTGGTGGTGAGTCTCATGACAAAGCCGCCTACCAAGGAGGCCCTGGCCCAGATATTCGAGGACGAGCGTGAGGGCAGCACGAAAGATCCCGAAGAGGCCGGGCCCGAAGAAGACGACGGTGAATCCGAAAAAGACACTTCGGATGATTCCGGATCCGATGGAACCAAGGACAGGGAAGGTAAGGGCGAGAAGGACGACCTGGTTCCTGCTCCAGCGGCTTCGACCACGGGAGGCGAGTGATGTTTAGACCCAGCGGCAGTTGGGGCCAGCATTACCTGCGCAACAGAGGAGTCATAGGGCGTATCATTCAGGCACTGGATCCACAGCCCGGTGACACGGTCATCGAGGTAGGAGCCGGTCTTGGAGCGCTGACGGTGCCGCTGTGGGATCTCTCCCGGGAAGTGGGCTTTAGGGTCATTGCCATAGAGCCCCATGCCCA
>JALWFW010000077.1 GCA_027013865.1 Polyangiaceae bacterium
TGGTCCTCTGGCAGGTAGTCTTGGTGGTCTGCTGGATTGTCTTCTGGTTTGTCTTCTGTCTGGTCGTCTAACAGGTCATGTGGCTGGTCGTGTGGCAGGTCGGCTGGCTGGTAGTCTACTTGGTCGTCTGGCAGTTTGTTTGGCAGGTCTTCTGCTAGTCGTTTGGCAGGTCGTCTGGCTGGTCTTCTGACTGGTCGTCTGGCTCGTAGTCTGGCTGCTCGTCTTGTTGGCTGTCTAGCTGTTGGTCTAGCTTGTCGTCTTGCTGGATATCTATCTGGTCGTCTGCCAGGGCGTCTGGATGGTCTTCTGGATGGTCGTCTGGGTGGAATTCTAGCAGGTCGTCTTGCAGGTTGTCTGGCTGGTCGTCTGGCAGTATCTTTGCCTGTCTTCTGCGTTGTCTTCTGGCTTGTCTTCTGACTGGTCGTGTGAAAAGTCCTATGGGTGGTTCTTTAGCTCGCCGACTGGCAGGCCGTCTGTTAGGTTGTGTGGCTGGTCTTCTGGCTGGTCTTCTTGAGGGTCGTCTGGCTGGTCGTCCGGCTGGTCTACTAGCAGGTTGTCTGGCGGTTTATCTGGGTGGTGGTCTGGTAGTAGTCTTGGTGGTCTTCTGGCCTGTCTTCTGGCTTGTCTTCTGGCTGGTAGTCTGACAGGTCGTCTGGCTGGTCGTGTGGTAGGTCGTCTAACTGGTGGACTAGCTGGTCGACTTGCAGGTCGGCCGGTTGGTCTTCTGGCTGGTCGACTGGCTCGTCGTCTGGCTGGTCTTCTGGATCCTCGTTTGGAAGGTAGTCTGCCTGGTCTTCTGGCTGCTGGACTGTATGGTCTTCTGGCTCGACGTCTGGAAGGTCGTTTGGCTGATAATCTAGTTGGTCTTCTAGTAGGTAACTGGCTGGTCTTCTTGTTGATCTTCTGTCTTGTCTTCTGGCTGGTCATCTGTCAGGTCGTCTGGATTGTCTCATGGCTGCTCGTCTGGCAGGACTACTGGCTGGTGATCTGTCTAGTATTCTGGCTCATGGTCTGGCTGGTAGTCTACGTGGTCGTCTGGCAAGTCTTCTGGCTGGTCTTCTGATTGGTCGTGTGGCAGGTCAGCTGGCTAGTTCTTTATGTGGTCGACTGGCCGGTCGTCTGGTTGGTCTTCTGGCAGATCGACTTGCCGGTCGTCTGGATGGTCGTCTGGCTGGTTGGTTGGCAGGTAGTCTTGGTGGTCTGCTGGCTTGTCTTCTGGCTTGTCTTCTGGGTGGTCGTGTGAATGGTCGATTGGTTGGTCGTGTGGCAGGTCGTCTAGCTTGTCTTCTGGCTGGTTGTTTGAAAGGTCGTTTGGCTGGTCCTGTGGCAGGTATTCTGGCTGGTAGTCTAGCTCGGCGAATGTCAGGTCGTCTGGTTGGTCTTGTTGCTGGTCGTCTGGCAGATCTTCTTGCTGGTCGCCTGGCAGGTCGTCTGGTTGGTAGTTTAGCAGGTCGTCTGGCAGTTTATCAGGCTTTTCGTCTGGTAGTAGTCTTGCTGCAATTCTGGCCTGTCTTCTGGCTTGTCTTCTGGCTGGTACTATGACAGGTCGTCTGGCTGGTCTTCTGGCAGATCGTCTGGCCGGTCTGCTGGCTTTTTGTCTGGCTGGTATTCTAGC
>JALWFW010000078.1 GCA_027013865.1 Polyangiaceae bacterium
GGACAAGTGACAACATTTGAGCACGTGACAGTTTCTGGTTTTGACGATGCCCCCTGGCGGCTGCCCGCGGTTTTATCGGTTCTGGTGGCGCCATCTTTGACTGTTTACTTCGTTGACGTTTAATTAGAAAGTCGTTCAAGGCGCATGCGTGGCTGAAGTGTTTTCGACCAATCAGCGAGTTGACCGACGAAATAAGAGCTTCTATTTACAAAACACATACAGCACGTGGTACCTGTATCACAATTGACGTCATATTTCGGTTGAGTTCTTTTTTCCCTAACCGCGAATTATGCGCCCAAAACAACTGTTACCATGGATACACAGTAAGGAATTTTTGATTTGAGATAATCACAAGTTAAAAATTGTCAGACAAACAACTAAAACGAGAAAAGAATATCATACAAAATGGCGTCACTTCCGTTGTCGATCGCTTTTTTGGCTTTTGATGTTCGGTCGAATTCGTCTCATACTGCTGATGTCTGTGTGTTTATGAGTGTATGTATGTATGCGTGTGTGTGTGTGTGTGTGTATGTCTGTGTGTGTGTGTGTGTCTGTGTGTAGACAGAACTGGTTCCGCTGATTCCTGAGCATAAAACATATAGCAAGCTCAGAATGAGGCTAGATGGCGCCGTAGCCGGTGATGACGTCACGCCCGCCACACTGACGGGATGACACGTTGTACAGCGCCCTCTGGTGCTCACCGACGGCGTGGATGTGAAACATTAGCCTGTGTATGTCTCTATACGTCACGTGGTGTTGGCCGGCGTCACGTGACCATAACGGGAGCAACTATATTAATACTAATAATATGAACAGTAATGATCGTAGTGCTAGTAGTAGTAGTAGTAGTAATGATATTCATAATAATAATGATAATGATAATAATAAATAATCATAATTATAATCTTAATGATGAAGATGATAACATCTATAATATGGCGTATCCGATTGGCCAATAGATGAACATGTCGCCGGTGGTGTAGTATGCATGGAGGCCTCTGATTGGTCAGCTTGGCGTATGTAAACACGTAGATCTAGGCCCCCAGGCCCCGAGTCACTAGACAACAACAACAACAACAACGAGGACGACGCTGACGACACTAACGGGCACTCGCAAGACAGGCGCGTACGGCGACACGCGAACAGACGGACTGGCGAGACAGAGACGCGTTGTGGTAGACAGGAGGAATACACGGGCACTAGCACCAATCGTCTTCATCGTCCGAGTCGCTGTGTTCGCTGTGTACCGCCGACCGCGTGCCGGGAGTCGGCCGCAGGTCACGCGTCCTGTCGCGTGAGCCGCGGCTCTGACGCGGCTTGAAGCCGTTCGGCAGGTTGGAAGAGGAGACCGATCTGGCGATGGCAGCCGGATGTCTGTCGATACAGGGTCGCCGATCCGGACGGGCGTTGTTGAGCATCGGCGACGAGTAACGCGACCGGTCACGTGACCGATCCCGACTGAGCCGGTCCTGCGAGCCGGCGCGCGCCACCTGGCGCCGCCTGTCGGCACTTCCGGCCCGCTCGATCGGGTCGTAGCCGCGCGTGCGCACTCCGGCCACCGGCGGCGGCGGCGATAAGCCCGCTTCCGGTCTCGTCGACGGCGGCGGCGGC
>JALWFW010000079.1 GCA_027013865.1 Polyangiaceae bacterium
CAGGGGATGGCGTATTGCGTATTGGATGGGTCTGGTCAGGGGCATTGGCATATAACGGGAGAACTCGAGCGCCTTGATCATTCCTTTTATTCAGGAAGGCAGGGCGATTATGAGGTAAGCAGTTGCTGAAGGAGATGCTGTGAATCACGGTATGACAGACGGGCGCATATACTTGATTTAGGTGTCAATAAAACATATTTACCTGATTTTTTATCCTAATTTAGAAATACCTGTGCTATAATACCACCCTGTCAGGAGGAAGGATCATGAAAATCAGGAGACTTTGGGCTATAAGTAAAACCAGCATGTTGGGATTTGTTCTGGTGCTTGGACTTCTGGTGCAGGGATGCTCAGGGGACGACGACGATGGGAGTGGTAACAGTGGAGTAAACTCGGAACTGTGTGGTAATGGAGTTGTGGATCCCGGAGAGGAATGCGACGGCATGGATCTCGGGGGGATCACGAGGTGTGAGAATCTGGGATATCAAGCCGGAACAGTGACCTGCACTGCCCAGTGTAAGTATGATCTTTCGGAGTGCGAAGCAGTGGGCAGGTGTGGAGATGGCATAATCCAGCAGGATGCTGGAGAAGAGTGCGATCTTTCAGAACTGGGCGGAAAGACATGCAAGGATTTTGGCTACAGTGGTGGCACTCTCAAGTGTGCACCTGACTGTACGTTCAACCTTGGTGAGTGTGGTGATGGTGGTGGATCCGAGGGCAACTGCGGCAATGGAGTTGTGGATCCAGGAGAGGAATGTGACGACGGCAATGACGTGGCGTGGGATGGCTGCAATGAATGTCATGTGTCTGAATTCCAGGTGAACACCTACACAACCGGCAATCAGTACTATCCGAGAGTTGCCATGGACTCTACCGGTCGGTTCGTGGTGGTATGGCAGAGTTATGATCAGGATGGTAGTGAATGGGGCATTTATGGCCAGAGGTACGATGCGGACGGCAATCCGGTGGGTTCTGAATTCCAGGTGAACACCTACACAACGGATGTACAGTCTGCCCCACAGGTTGCCATGGACTCTACCGGCCGCTTCGTTGTGGTGTGGCAGAGCTATGATCAGGACGGTGACAGGTTCGGCGTTTATGGCCAGAGGTACGATGCGGATGGCAATCCGGTGGGTTCTGAGTTCCTGGTGAACACCACCACGGAAAACCTCCAGAAGGTACCGAGTGTTGCCATGGCTCCAGATGGCCGCTTCGTTGTAGTGTGGCAGAGTTATGCTCAGGATGGCAGCAATGGTGGCATTTACGGCCAGTTATATGATGCGGACGGCAACCCCGTTGGCGCTGAATTCCAGGTGAACACCACGGTGTCGGGCGATCAGGAGGCTCCGAACGTTGCCATGGGACCTGATGGAAGTTTCGTTGTGGTGTGGCAGGGAGATCAGAATGGCTATCAGTATGATATTTACGGTCAGATGTTCGATGCGAACGGCAGTCCGGTGGGGAGCGAATTCCTCATAAATTCCTATACTGGTGGAGATCAGACCCTTCCCAGGGTGGCAGTTGATGATACCGGTCGATTCGTGGTGGTATGGCAGAGTGATGGCCAGGAAGGAAGCATCATCGATAATATTTACGGTCAGATATTCGATGCGGATAGCAATCCGGTGGGAGGAGAATTTTCTGTGAATGACTATACCGACGGAGATCAGAGCCATCCGGATGTGGCCATGGACGGAACAGGCAGATTCGCCATTGTATGGGCCAGTATTTATGATGGTACCACCGACGGCATATATGTGAAGCGATATAATGCAGATGGCAGCGTGCTGAACTCGGAGTTCAGGGTGAATACCTACGATGCTTACTCTCAGAGCAGCCCAGCTGTGACGATGGGTCCAGATGGCCGGTTCGTGGTGGTGTGGAACAGCGACGAGCAGGATGGCAGTAATGCTGGTGTCTTTGCTCAGCATTTCACGTCTGATGGCACGCCGCTGGGAAGCCTCCCCATGCCATGAGTGCCGTACATGACTTCTGATGGAATCCAACACATGAAGTAAACAGCCCAACAACTGCAGTCAGAGGGAAATTTTTTTGATTCCTGGCATGGGGCCTGCTATGAAGAGCCGTGAAACTTCTGAAAGGAGAACATCATGAAAATATCCCAATGGGAAGGAAGCAATTTTGCACTCATAGCCTTTGAGCGCGAGAACATCGTCAACGGCCCTGCTGCAGAGCAGATGATTCCCGTGGTCAGGGAAGTCCTCAATTCCACCCCCTGGTGCGTGAGTCTGGATCGCATCGCAGACCGCGAAAGCCCCTGGGACCAGCTCCCCGATGAGTTCGTCAATCAACTGATCGAATCCGATTACGACAAGGAACTCACATTCCTGTCCATATACGGCAACGAGATGGTACTAAACTCCATCGTAGATTTTGGCGTGGATCTGGAAACCCTCGTCTTCTCCATGGGAGAGGATGCCGATATGAAGGACATGTTCGAGAACGACCGCCCCTCATGGGATCGCATGGTCAAGTATCTGACCCTGCTCAATCAGCTGCGCGGTGCCCGCATAACCCAGATGGTGGATGCCGCATATGCGTCCATGCACGACCATCATCACCATGACCACGACCACCACCATGACCACGACCACCACCACGGCGATAACTAATTTTCTTGTAACTGCCTAAAATCAAAGGGAAAATTTTATTAATTCAAAAGTTCCTGCTCAGCCTTGGTGATAAGCTCCTCGAGCCAGTCCAGTATGGGAGGGGCAAAACCGCGAAAGGTAAGGGTATAGCCTTCGGGGCCGCTCTTCATGTAGTCGTGGTGTGATCCCGAGCCGACTGGAGTGGCTGCCGGAGCCGGTTCGCTGGAGTGATCGTGGTGCCCTGACCCGAGATCCATGACCCACAGGGGAGAGCCCATGAGAGCCCCCATCCCCTCGAGGTTCATGGATATTACGTAGCCCAGGGCCATGATGTCATCTGGCGTCCATACGGTGCTGTCTAGCTCTGCCGCGAGGTTGCCGGTCTCCTGAACCGGGACTGCGGTGAAACGTTCGTCCCGCTCCAGGGTCTTTTCCGCAAAGAAGTCTAGATCAGTGCCCTTCGAATAGCCCAAGCGTCCCTCGCTGTTTATGAGCACCACGTTGGTACCGTCGCTGTAAAGTACACCGTCTGCGCCCCGTTCGATGCGGAAGAGACCGTCATCCATGAAGACGAGCACCCGACCGTCGGGATCGAGCCCGAAGACCTGGGCATTTTTGAAGGCCAGGGGCACCAGTCTGGCAAATCCGTATCCGTCATGTCTGTGTATCTTCATCCGTCGTCTCCTGTCTACGAGAATTCATCCTCTCAGATGCCTGGTTAGTATTTCTGCAATATATATGACCCGGCTTATTGCAGCCCGTTCATATTATGGAGCAGCGACAGGGGTGCCGGATGCAGGGGATTCATCGTGTAGGGAAGGAGATTCACCGGCACTGTCGAGGGAATCCAGCCCGCTGACGGTGAAGAAGTCCTCGTCAGTACGGGCAGTGACCCTGCCTTCTTCTATGTCGAGGGCGCGTTTCAGTGAGATGAGGCCCACTTCGAGTATGTCGTCTTCGGGTTCGGCAGTGGTGAGGCGCTGCAGCCACAGTCCGGGGGTGACGATGGGCTTCATCCACCACGCCTCGGGGTATTTGCCCCCAAGGCGTATGAGCTCGTAGGATATACCGGCCACCGGGAGCATGAGGGGCACCTTGATGGCTATCTTGACGAGGTTGTCCAGCCATCCCGGCTTTGTCAGCTGCCATTTGAGGGTCACGGCGAATATTATGATGGAGATCACCACCACGAAAAGCAGGAACGTGGTGCCGCAGCGCGGATGAAAACGCGACATGGGGCGTGCTCCCTCGACGGTGAGGGGGGCGTCGTGCTCGTATGCGTAGATGGACTTGTGCTCGGCACCGTGATACCTGTAGATGCGTTTGACATCGGGAATCAGGGATATGCCCCACAAATAACCCAATAAAATCAATACCTTGGCAATGCCGTCAACGATATGGAACGAGGCCGACGACGTTGAGAGGCCAAACAGGGTGGCAATGAAGTGGGGTACGAAAACGAAAAGCCCGAGGGCGAACACCACGGAGATAGCCGTTGTGATGGCCATCTCCCGGTCTGACAGCTGCTCGTCCTCCTCGCCTGCCACTCTGGCACTGAAGGCGAGGGCACTCATACCGTTGTAGATGGTTTCGATGAGCACGAAAGCGCCGCGTATGAACGGCCAGCGTGCCCACTTCCAGCCTTCCCACAGCGGCTTCCAGTCCTGCTCGTGTATGGCAACGCTGCTGTCGGGTGTGCGCACGGCAGTGACGAAAGCCTTTGGAGTGCGCATCATGACTCCTTCCATGACGGCCTGACCACCCACGGATGCCACCTTCTCTGCCAGTGACAGGGGACCTGTGATGATTCTAGCGATTCGTTTGCGTCCGACGCGGCCTGTTGAAACGGATTGTGCCATGGTGTTCTCCTTCACCCTTCCTGTGATGCAACGTACCGCATATGGTTTCCTATGCCACCTGCAATGACATCCATACAGTCTCTAAACAGCGGTAATGACCCGACTGTCGGCTGTACCACACCCCCAAACCAAATACACTCAACAGGTGAAAAAATAATGCGGCTGACGTGATTCGCGGAACAGACGGTGGAATTACTGATCGCTGCCGTTCTCGTCTTTCTTGAAGAATTTGGCGTATTTCTGGTTGAATTTTTCCACACGGCCTTTGGCACGAACAACCTTCTGCTTGCCGGTGTAGAAGGGATGACATGCGGCGCATATATCGACGGTATAGGAACCCTTGGTGGAGTAGGTCTCCACCACATTACCGCATGCACAAGTTATCGTCGCCTTCTTGTAAATAGGATGTATCCCCTTTTTCGGCATCACACACCTCCACAGGCCCTCCGCCGTAAATAAGCCGGAAGGCGAGGGGCATATATACACGGAAAGTCACCTGGAATCAAGTGGTAGAAAATAATTTCGCATAGTACGACGTTTTTTGAGAGATGCTTGAAAGTGCAGTTATTTCAACTAGTTACCATCTCTTTCCGCAAAGCGGAATTTTTGTACCAGTTCATGGAGATCTTCAGAGAGTTGGAAGAGATGTGAGGTCTTGCCTGATATGTCCTGTAGAGCACGTGCAGCCTGCACCATGGCCCTGGCCAGTTCCGAAGCACTGGTGCGTGCGTCCTCGGCATTGATAGAAGCGTTCTGGACGCTTTCCGACACGTCCTGCGCTGCATTGGAAGTTCCGTTCATGACGTCGGAAATCTCACGCACCATGGCAGTCTGTTCCTCCACGGCCGCTGCGATGGCCTGGGTGACGCTCTTGAGTTCCTCCATTATATCCGAGATGGCATGGACGCTCTCGTAGGAACTACGGGCCAGATTCTGCATGGTTTCTATCTCTTGGGCTATCTGTTGGGTGGCTTCACTAGTCTGACTGGCCAGGGACTTCACTTCTCCGGCCACCACGGCGAAACCGCGTCCTGCCTCTCCTGCACTGACGGCCTCTATGGTGGCATTGAGGGCCAGGAGGTTCGTCTGATCGGCTATGTCTCCGATGAGATCCGATATCTTGCCGATGGACTGGGCCGCCTCCATGAGCCTGTCCATGCCTTCGGTGGCTTTTCGTACGTCTTCGTACACTGTATCGGATATCCGGGAACCATGAGCAGCGTTTTGAGCCACACTGTTTATGGCCATATTGATCTGTTCGACGGCATTGGCGGCCGTAGCCACGGAAACGCTCATCTCCTCGGCTGCTGCTGCAATGGTGGACAGGTGAGAAGCGAGCTCTTCCACCTTTGAGTTCATGTTGTCGGCATCACCCTCCATTGACGAGGCCATTTCCGTCATGTGGGATATGGCGCTACGAATGGACTGGGCGACATCCTCCAGCACGATACTAGTGTCACTGAGTCTGTCGTAAGTCTCACGTGCTCCCCTGCGTTCCAGCATGAATATGCCGACGGTCTGAACTGAGTCGTGTTTTATGTTGAATGGCGATACGAGCATGGGTAGTGAGGTGCCCTGAATCTCGACCATCTGCCTTCCGGGCGAGGCACTGAGCCCCTCGTAGAACCGGCGTGCAGGACATGCCGAAGTGCCGCAGTTGGGTGTCTTTATGATCTCGTGACACTTTTTCTTGCCCCGTATGGACTCCAGACCTTCTTCACCGACCAGATCCAGGAATGCTCTGTTGGCAAAGTCGATCTCCAGATTGCTGTTGACGGTGAAATAAGGCATTGGAAGGTTTTCGAGCAGTGTGCCCA
Source organism: Polyangiaceae bacterium (assembly GCA_027013865.1). Lineage (GTDB taxonomy): Bacteria > Myxococcota_A > Polyangia > HGW-17 > JALWFW01 > JALWFW01. The sequence goes on from JALWFW010000079.1 coordinate 6,289, forward strand.
CTTTTCTGGAACGTTCGTAATCCTCCATGATCGCGGACAGCATGCTGTTGAAGGCCGATGCCACCTCTCCCACCTCGTCCATTGCCTGTATCTCCATGAGGGTGGCCTTCTTCTCTTGTCTTATCTCATCCATGCGTTGACGCATCTGATTGAGTGGTGTCAGGATGCCCCGATAGAACAGTAGGGCGAGGAGACCGAGGAAAAGCAGCAGCAGACCCAGGAACTGCGCTCCTAGGTGCCGGTACATGGAATTGAGTACACCGGAAAATTCCATGGCATGTCTAGTGATTACGAGTGCTCCCAGAGCCGAACCCGAGTAATCCTTCATGGGGATGGCTCGTACCATGGTGCTGCCGATTTTCTTGGATACGGGGCGTGTCAGCATCTGCGCTATGAAGGAGTCCTTGCCAGCGCGGGTAAGAAGAACCCTGAGACTGCCGGGTTCGGTGTTCTGTCCTACCGCCCCTGCCAGTACCATACTGTCCGTGATTTTTTCGGGTGACGGAGTTACGGCCATGCTGGCGGCGCTTTGGGTGAGAAGCAAGTGGCATCCGGATCCGGAGGATGACGCGTACTGCCGCATTATCTGCATGAAGGGCGTCATCACCTCCACGCTGCCGAAAATGAGATCATCCTTCATGACAGGAACCACGGCCGTAACCATGAGTCCGGCCCGGGTCATCTCCACTCCGGTCACTGTCCGGCCGTTTTTCTGGGCGGTGAGCACGGTTTTCCTGAACTTCAGAACACGAGTCGGATCGGTTTTTCCCGACTTCCACGATTTCCAGAGCGTTCGCGGGCCGGTACGGTGGAACTGGATGAAGACCGGACTGCCTGCGGTCCGTCGTATCAGCAGAGACATGATGGAATCGAGTGCGGTTTTGGCGTCCGTCACGGACATTACGGGGTTCCCGCTTGCATCACGTGTACTCGACTTCATGTAAATACCGATGATTCGCGGATCAGAGGCAAGGGCAGCGGCTATAATGAGATTCGTTTTGCCGGTATCTTTGGTGAGCTGTTCAATGACCTGCAGAGTGGATTCGGGGTTTTCCTCCCCTTGACTGGCCTTCAGGCGGGAGAAGCCTTTGGACAGCTCATGGAGCATCATGAACATCACTCCAAGTCCTATGATGGTCATCGGAATAAACAATTTCCACTTGAGAGACATATTCCAGAACCACTTCATCACTCCACTCCTTATGGTACGCTGTCTTGATTCAGACCCGTGAGTCGACTGTTCAAGATATATTTAATATTTGTGTTAACGCAATGTTTATGTTGATGCAATGTTTATGTTGATGCAATGCTTTTGCTGGACGGTTACAGCCTTTCGTATATCCAGACGCTACGTCAGAGATGGGATGACAGGGGAAGCCTGTTCCAAAATCGACTGGCTGTCAGTGTTTTGCGGCCGACTCTGAGGGATGATTATGCCTTCTCGCCGACAGGCATAAAAATGCAATTAAGAGTCTCAATGCCTCATTGACATGTGTGTCTTCTCAGCTATCATCGCGCCATGCTGCGCGTGTTCGAGATATTTACGTCCATCCAAGGAGAGAGCACGTATCAGGGCCTTCAGTGCACGTTCATAAGACTGGCGGGCTGTAATCTCAGATGTGTCTGGTGCGACACCAAAGAGACCTGGGATTCACCGGGAACAGCAATGGAGGAAGACGACATCATGGAGGAGGTGGCGGCAAGGGGCGTAAACCTGGTGGAGATCACCGGCGGAGAGCCTCTCCTTCAAAAAGAGGTGTTTTCGCTGATCTCCCGGCTGTGCGATGCAGGCTATAAGGTTCTCGTGGAGACGTCTGGCTCTGTGCCCATTCAGGACGTGGATGGGCGTGCTGTGGTGATAATAGACGTCAAACCTCCATCTTCTGGTGAAGAAAAGTCCAATTATTTCAATAACTTACAATACATTTTGCCCGGCGATGAAATCAAGTTTCCCGTGGCAGACCGTCGCGATTTCGATTACGCCCTCGGGATCCTGGACGAATATCTTTCAGGTTTTGACTTATCAGCCGAGAATGCGTATTTAAGGCGCACCCGGGCGGGGGAATCTGAATTACTGATGGCACGCGCCCGGATGAGAGATGCATGGCATGGCCCGGTTCCAGTGTCGGTGCTCTTCTCGCCGGTGGAGGACATGCTTGAGGCAGCGCAGTTGGCCCAATGGCTGTCAGAGGCCCGTATCCCCGGAGCCAGGCTGCAGATCCAGCTGCACAAGCACATCGGAATGCAGTGATGGCAATCGAAGAGCATGGTCCTCATGCCGTGCATCATAATATATGGGATGTATTCCCGGAGGTCATGACATGCAGGTACGACTGGTAAAGCGTTACGGTTTTGAAGCAGCACACCGCCTTCCCAAGGCTCCCGAAGGCCACAAATGCCGCAATCTTCACGGACATTCATTTAAATTCGAGGTGGAGGTGCGTGGCGAAGTGGCCGATGAGAGAGCCTGGTTCATGGATTTCGGAGACATATCCAAAGTGGCCCGCCCCATAGCCGAGGAGCTGGACCACACCTACCTCAACGAGATCCCGGGTCTCGAGGACGGTACCAGCGAAATCCTGTCTCGCTGGATATGGCGCAGGTTGGCCCCTGCCCTTCCCGGACTTTACAGGGTGACGGTGTACGAGACAGAGACCTCGTGGTGCCATTATCACGGAGAGGACGAGTAACCCAAGGGTGTCTGGTGCGGGGTTCCCCGTGCACAGGTGCCGTATCTGACGCGGAGTTATAAAGATGGAAGACGTACAGAGCCAGTTCGACAACCGGGAGGTTCCCATAGATCACGTGGGAGTCACCAAGATAAGATGCCCCATAATGCTGCGGGACCGTGAACGCGGAACTCAGCACACCGTGGCCGAGGTCACCATGTCGGTGGACCTGCCCAAGGAATTCAGGGGCACACACATGAGCCGTTTCGTGGAGATAATGGGGAAATACCGTCACGACATCACAGCGGATTCCCTCACTGACATCGTGCGGGAGATACAGAACCGTCTCCATGCCGCTAAGGCTCACATATCCGTTGGTTTCCCGTACTTCATAGAGAAACATGCTCCTGTGACTGGGGCCACAGCCCTCACGGATTACGAGGGAGGGTTCGAAGTCACGGCCAACGGTGACGACATAGACTTCGTGACCATCGTGGAAGTGCCGGTGACCAGCCTGTGTCCCTGCTCCAAGGCGGTGAGTGATTACGGTGCCCACAATCAGAGGGGACTCATCACCATCAAGGTCCGTCCCAGGCACAAGGGCAACGACGACTTCGAGATGATATGGCTCGAGGAGCTCATCGAACTGGCCGAAAAGTGCGGTTCTTCCCCCATATTCCCGCTGCTTAAGAGGGAGGATGAGCGGCACGTGACCATGTACGCCTATGATCATCCGGTTTTCGTGGAGGACATGGTACGCAATGCTGCGGTGCTCCTTCGGGCCGACGAGCGCATCATTTGGTACGAGGTGCGTGCCGAAAACGCGGAGAGCATTCACAACCACAACGCCTTTGCTGTGACGAGCTGGTGGCGTGAAGGTTTTGGCCCGGTGGACGGGAGATAGCCGCAGCACTCAGAATGCTTCCCTCCGTTCGCATACTCACTCCGTGCACTGCAAGGAAGACCAGGCCTGCCGTTTTGGGTCCTGAAGAGGTGTGGCAGGTATCTGGTACTTTTAGAACCGCTTGGCATCAGGGTAAAAATGTCAATAATTTCAATGGGTTAGATATGTGTGCGGTCGCGGATCTCTACTCGGGACTTCATCACGTGAGGGTGATGCAGGGAGTTAGGGAATACCGCGATGCCGGCGGAAGAGCAGAGGTGGGCATCGTCTCCGCGGGTTATGGCCTAGTTCCGGAGAGGCTGGGCTCTTTGGAACCAGTGCGTATAGTTCCCTACGATGCCACTTTTTCGGGCATGTCTGCCGGACGGGTTGCGCGTCTGGCCCGGGAGCTGGATATACCGGATGACGTACAGTCTTTCCTGCGTGAGGACGGGTGCGATATCCAACTGGTGCTTTTGGGAAGTGCGTATCTGAAGGCATGCGCTTTGCCAGAGTCGATGGAATTTCCTTGTCCCACCTGGTTTTTGTGCGCGCCGTCGGCAGTTGTACCGTACAGGGCCACTAAAGTGCCGCTGGGTCAGGTCGAGGCGCGTAGGTTCTCTTCTACCCTGGTATCTCTCAAAGGGGTCTTGACCCGTTCCATGCTGCGTATGCTTGCAGCAGGTCATGACCTTCCACAGGATGCCAGCGCTCTTTTGGATGAGCTGGAACGTTTCGGAGTCTGAGTCCGGACAGTATTATCGGTCTATAAGTAGCAGGGGGTAGTGGATGACTGTCGTGTCCTGTCGTGTCCTGTCCTAGTTGCTCCTTCAGTGTACGGGATGTTCGGTTGGAGACGGACCAGTGCAGACGCTTCGGGTCCGGTCCGGAGCAAGAGACTCGAAAGGTCATTACTTTTTTGCGTCAGCCATGATCCAGTGACGCAGCACGGCCACGGTGCGGTCAGGATCCGAGTCGACGATCTGCAGGACGGTCTCCCGGATCTGCTCGAACTGGGCGACGGCTGGCGGTTCTTCATCCTCGTCCTGCATGCCAGCGATGAGGACCGGCTGGGCCGTACTTTCGGCCAGTACGGGCTGTTCGAGGTGTTCTTCTATTACCTTTATGGGCGTGGGGCTGAACTCGGGGCTCTCCATCTGGGCTAGGATGGCTAGTTCACGGGCGCGCATCGCCTTCCACTGTTTGTACTTGGGCCAGCCCAGTAGTACCAGCACCACCAAGGCCAGGAGTACGGCAAGTCCATAACCCGCATACTTCATCCACCACAGTTTGCGTTCCACAGATGCGGCCGCGTCTTCGGCAGAGGCGGTCATGATGTCCATTCTCCGGAAGGGCAGGGACTCCACCTCCACCTGATCCCCGGCCTTGTCCTGATAACCCACGGCCTTTTGAACCAGACGGCGCAGTTTGTCGAGTTCCTCCCTGGGCAGAGGTTTGAACGTCAGGTTGCCCTTTTTGTCTTTGGTGTAGGTGCCGTCTACTATGACAGCCACGGATATACGCTTGCGTTTCCCTACAGGATCAACGATTTTGGTGACTTTTTTATCAATCTCGTAATTGACCAGCTGTTTGACGACTTCTTTGTATGCTCCGCCCTTTGTGGTGTTTGGTTTGGGACCTCCAGGCAGGTTGGCCCTGGCTCCGGGTATGCCCTTGGTGCCTGCATTGCCTACTCCCCGGCGTTCGATTTGTTTTTTTTCGGAACGGGCAACCTGGCTGTCGGGATTGTACACCTCCTCCATGGCCTCTTTTTTGGTAAAGTCCATCTCCAGGGACACCTGAACGGCCACCTTACCCTTACCCATGACCTGTTCCAGCATGCTTTTCAGTTTGTTCTCCAGTTTCCGTTCGGCTTTCTGCTGAATCTGTAGCGGTGTGGGCTGTTTTTTTGCAAGGGTGTCCATCTCAGGACCGGCTAGCACGTTGCCTTCGGTGTCGACGATGTGCACCTTTCGCGCCTGAAGTCCACGTACTGCCGATGCCACCAGGTTTTGTATCCCCATGACTGATGTTCGTGAAAGGCGGCGTCCGGGTTTGAGTTCCACCACCACTGATGCGCTGGCGTCATCATCGTCGGTCTGAAAGAGCCTTTTCTCGGGGAGTACGAGGTGTACCCGCGCCTTCTTTATGGAGCGGATGGCTGAGATGGTGCGGCCGAGTTCCCCTTCCAGGGCTCTGCGGTAGTTGAGTTTCTGAACGAAGTCCGTCACACCGAACTGATCCTTGTCGAAGAGCTCGAATCCCACGCCACCGGGGGATGTGATGCCCTTGCTGGCGAGATCGAGCCTCAAATCGTAGACCCGTCCGCGTGGTACCATGATGGTGCTTCCACCGCTGGTCACCTTGTACGGGATTCCGCGCTCCCGCAGAGTTTCGGTGATTTTGCCGCCCTGCTCTGGATCCAGGTCGGTGAACAGCACGCCGTAGTCCACGCTCCTAGGTGCAAGGGCGATCCACATGGCTCCGCCCATCACCGCGAGTATGCTCCCTATGATGAGACCCCGCCGCCACCAGTCCAGCTCGTTCCAGACCTTGAGAATCTGTTCCTTCATCTGAGTCAGTTTTTCATTCATGGAGTGCCTCCCGGAGAACCATGCGCCGGAGTGTCAGTATTCTGTCGCTCCGCCAGTACTTCCTACACGTTCATCCTCATGATCTCCTGGTATGCCTCGAGCATCCTGTTGCGTACGGAGCCCAGAAATTTCAGCGTGATGGACGCCTTTTCCATGGCCAACATGGTCTCGTGGATCTGCATCTTCTTTCCGGCCGCGAATTTTTGTGCCTGAGTATCTGCGCTCATCTGGACGTTGTTTACGGCTCCCATGGCCTCGGTAAGAGCCTGTGAGAAGGACTCTATACCAGTTGCCGGGGATTCGTTCTCTGGTGAACGAATCGTTCCGCCGATGTCCACCCGGTGCGGACTGTCCACTCCGTCAGATGTGACATCAGGAATACGTCCTCCCACGTCTGGCACGTTCTCCGTGACTCCGGTGACGCCCTGGTCGAAGGCTCTGTGTACGTCGCGGGACACACCGACATCATCGGATGATGGGGGCAGGTTTATGTAAGTCCTTGCGCCTACGGGCATCGAGAGGATCGGATCAGTGGGGCTGCTGATGGTGGTCATGGCTCATCACCTCCCTATGTTGATGGCGTTGCGTGCCATGCCCTTGACGGACTGGAGGACCGTGACGCCTGCCTCGTATGCCCTGGATGCGCTTATCATGTTGACCATCTCTTCCACGACGTTGACGTTTGGCATGGCAACGTAACCGTTGGCATCGGCATCCGGGTGCCCTGGATCGTATTTCATACGCGGAGGGCTGGGATCCTCGGCTATGCCGGACACCTTAACTCCCGTCACCTGCCGTTCTTCCATGGTGTCTCCAGCAGAATCTCCGTTCTCCAGGTTCATGGAGGCGTCGAGGAAGCTGTCGAACTCGCTGTCACTGTCCAGTATGTCTTCAGCAGGGTGCTGCCGGACATCCGCTGTCTGAAATATGGGATCCTTGCGTCTGTACGGCCCACCCTGAGGTGTTCGCGTGGTTTCGGCATTGGCGATGTTGGAGGCCGTGAGGTTGAGCCTGACCCGCTGGGCGCTGAGTCCGGAAGCCGTTATCTCCATGGCTGTGAAGGTGTTGAGTTTCATGGATCTCCTCCTTACTTCGCATCTGCTGCTGCATACCTGAGCATGGCCAGTTTGCGGTTGACCAAGGTCGTGATGGCCTCGAACTTCAGGCTGTTGGCGGCTATTTTGGCCATCTCACGGTCGAGATCCACGGCATTGCCGTCCGGTGCTGGGTTGGGATCAGGGTCGTCGAAAAGGCGTTCTTTTGGCTGGCCGTCATCCAGGGGACCGTCTATGTGATTCTCATGGGTCCTCAGAACGTGTCCAAAGTCGGGAGCCTCCTCTTCTGGAGGAGCGAGGTCTTTGGGGATGAATCCCGGAGTGTCTACGTTGGCCAGGTTGGAGGCCAGGACGTTCTGCCGGTTCATGTGGTACGTGAGCATCCTTTCTTCGACAGATATGGTGGAGAAGAGATCTGCCATGGTCCTACCTCCTGCCGGATTCTAATGCATGATCCTTGCCAACTTTCATAAACTGTTCCCTGTCACGCAGGTACTGCAGCCTGGCAAGGGCTATCTCGGCCCACGGTCCGTTCATGGTGGAGGCAGCCTCGAGGAAGAGCAGTTCCTTGCCCACGTCGCCCATGCGGGCCAAAAGCTCGGAATGACGCACGAGTACACGGGCGCTCGGGTGTCTCAGATATGCGAAGTATATGGGTGCGCGGTCTATGTTTCCCAGTTTCTGAAGCGCCCTGTATGCGATGAGCACAGCGTGTTCGGCATCCTTGGGATCCGGGTTGAGGCGAAGCATGGCGTCGAGGTAGTCCAGGGCCCAACGTGGTCTGGATTCTACTGAATCGTGGGCTAGGCGCAGGGCGAGAGAGACGGCGCGGGATTCGTTCCAGAAGGAACGGATGGCCGTCAGGTAGAATACATGGGCTTTGTCGTGAACACCCTTGTGTTCCAAAGCCGAGGCATACCATTCCCACATTACCCCCTCGTGGGGTGCTCCCTTACGGCGGTTTTCCAGGTAATAACGGGTGGATCCCTCGCATTGGAGCCATCTTCCGGCCATGCAAAAGGCCTGGGCGAGGTATGCAAAACCGCGTTCTGCCAGGGGGTCTCCCTTCTTCCACTTGCCCAGGAGTTTGAGATCCTGCTGGAGCAGTGGGATCACGGCTTCGGGTCTGTGCATGGCCAGAAAGGACTCGGCAACGTACATATCGAGGATGATTCTGCGCGGATGGTGCCTGAGTATGTCTGCATAACGGGTGGCATAGACCCCTACCTGGGCATATTCCCCTGATACCAGGCTGTATTTTATGAGGGAGGACACGATGTGCTGCCTCATGCGACCGGCAGCCATACCGAGTGGCTCTAGGATGTGAAGCGCCTCTGTCAGTTTGTTGACGCCTTCATAGGCTAGGGCAACCTTGCGGCGGGCCAGTTCCTGCAGGCTCTTGGGTCGAATGGACTGAAGGGTTCCGTCGAGGGAGTTCATGGCAGGGAACTTCCTGTATATGAGGGCTTGCACGGCAATGAGTCTGGTGCGGGTCAGGGCTGCAAAGTAGAGGTTACCGAAACGCTGCACCACGCCTTTGTAGGAGCGTACGGCAGTGGCTATTTTTCCCTCTAGAAGTTGGAGATCACCGAGACGCAGGCCACGCAGACCGTTGCCGTAACCGATGGGGAGTTCCTCGAGAATCCTCTTTGCCTGCTCGAAGCGGCGTCGGGCAATGAGTCGTTCTATTCTGGGGAATGGCTTCATGAGTCGTACTTCGGGCAGGGGCAGTTTTTGGGCCAGAAAGGAGCGGGCCATGTCTTTTGCCACGTATTCGGGGCGCAGCCTGCCAAAGGTGACGGCAAGGCCACTGGCAGTACGCCTGACGCGGATTTCGAAGTACTGGTGAGGGAATACGAGCTCGAACTCGAAAGCCGGGCCGCTCAGAGGAACGATGCGCCATGCCCCAAGCCATTTGGGAACCTCGTCGGTAAAGAAGGCCGGGTAGGGTCTTCCTGCCACCTTCACGTAGAAACTGCGCCCCTCGAAACCCTGGCGGTATGAAACGGCACGGTTGCCTGTGTTGAACTCGAGGGTTACGACACTGGCGTATTTATCGAGCGGTCCTGCAAGAAGAATGAGGAGCGCCATGACGGGCATATGACACCTCCGAAGGCAGAGATCCAATATGTGTGCCAGACATCCTGCACGAGGCGGGGCGACTCCGGGGAGTTTGGCATAACTCATTGATATAATTAAGTTTTATGCGGGTATAACT
>JALWFW010000080.1 GCA_027013865.1 Polyangiaceae bacterium
TCAGTCTCGGGTATATTCATGCCGAAAAACTTCTTCATGGCCCTGTTAAATCCGTTGCGTGCTGCCTGACGGAGCTTGGACATGAAGGAATTTCCGGACTCCACCAGGAGTACGGCAGAAGCCTCCGGTGCCATCAGGGGAGCGAGATATTCAGCAGCAGCAGCAGCCGCCCCCATGCCCAGTTCGAGCCTGCCCGATTCTGCCAGTACCCTTACCAGAACTCCGGCGACGAATGCGTACGCCTCCAGAAGAGCCAGATTCTCATTGGCCTCATGGACCAGTTCTCCCAGAGGGGAGAGGTAAAGGTCATGCTCGGCCTCGTAATCTTCGGGATTGTCTATGGCCTCTTCCAGTATTTCCATTATTTCCAGGGCATAACCCGTGGCATCGGCCAGAAGTGAGGCACTCGTGTCAGGATCGTCCTGGCGTGTCCCTGCTTCCAGATCCCTGATGATGTCTTCCAAGGCTGAGGCCTGTTCTTTGTGACCCATCTCCTGAAGAAGCTGCACCACGTGCTCATGATGGGACAGGGATCCTTCAAAACGCTCCCAGACGGGACGTGCCACTTCCTCGATGGAACTGATTCTCTCTAGGAGGGTCCGGTCTATACCTGATGCCAGACCTGCCGGGAGGAGTCCGTAGTTCCAGTCTGCTGGCCTGGGTACCTCGGAATTGGCGAACAGTCCCGGTGTGGTGGACAGTTCCCTGATGAGCCAGGCGACCCTGGGTTTTTCATCCGGGCCGGTCCATTCCATTATGGTGCCTCCCACTCTTTTCATGTTTCCTTTTTCAAGGGCGACAATTGCTTCTGGGGGCAAATGAAGCAGAACTCTGAAATCGCGCATCTCTCACCTCTCTGTATGGATATGGCGCCTGTCGGGGCATTCATGTACTGTGCTGCCTGCCGCGCCACGTATGCCAATGCTGCAGCTGATAACTACCCCACATGAACGATTCGGGAAAGAGTAAAAGATGATTATATGTAACTTATTGAAATTATTGAGTTTTTAAGCAATCATCTCGCCGCGGACATTTCTGGAACGAATGGCTACGTTCACTGTGTTGTCCTTTATGAAAGCTGGCAAGGAGAAAGCCGCAGTCTGGATGTCGGTAGTGTAGTACTGAGTTTTCTCGGCAATACGCTCGGCCCTCTCGGTGTCGAACTTGCGGATGTCGATGTTCTTGGACGAGCACAGGGCAAAGGTCCACTGACCTCCTGGATATGTGGGAACAGTGGCCACATAGGTGTTTACGTAGGGGAAGGCCCTACCCAGGTTGGCGTACATCCAGCGCTGCTCTTCGGCCTGCACCCACGGAGACAGAGACTGGGCAGCCATGACACCGTCCTGAGTGAGTATACGGCGAATGTTCTCGTAGAAGGGAATTTCGAACAGTACCCTACCGGGGCCGATGGGATCCGTGGAGTCCACCAAAATGACGTCATAGGTGGCATCAGGGGCTTCCCTGACGAATCTGGCGCCGTCTTCTATATGGATGTGCAGACGGGGATCGGCAGCGGCACGGGCGAATTTAGGGAAGTGTTCCTTTGCCAACTCGATTACGTCGCCATCGATTTCCACGAGATCCACGCGTTCGACCGTGGGATGCTCCATTACCCGAAGTGCAAGACCGAGATCGCCGCCTCCGATGATGAGTACCTTACGTGGATCCTTCACCAGCATCATGGGTACGTGGGAGAGCATCTCATGATATACGAACTCGTCCCGTTCAGTCGTCATCATGTAGCCGTCCAGGAACAGCATCTTGCCGTATACCGGATTGTACGCGATGACGGCTTTTTGGAATTGTGTACTGCGACTGACGAATTCCTCTGTGCTGAGGTAGGAGAAGCCAAGGAGAGGCTGTTCGGTCTTGGAGTCGAGGTGGTGCTCTGAGATCCAGAGCTCAACGGTCCCGGCCTTCTGAAGGGGACGTACTGGGTAGGGAAGCTCGCTGCGGGATTCCGGGGATGTGCCTAGATCCACTATACAATGCGGCGCTCCTGCCAGCTCCTCACCACGGTCATGCATGCTCTGTACGATGCGTTTGCACCTGACGGCCTCTTTAATGAGATCCACGGTGAGCTGGATGTCTACGTCCTCACCGCAGGTGAAGTAGTCGAGGGCCATGTAGCCGTGTTCGGGCCAGGTATGAAAGGAGAGATGACTTTCGGCTATGACCACCACTCCACTGACACCAACGGGTTCGAATGACTTGAAATGATGGCTCATTATGGTGGCCCCGCTTCGGCGTACTGCCTCCAGACTGAGCTCTTTGAGGAAGTCGAAATCATCCAGCAGAGCAGGATCACATTCATAAAGTTCGGCAATGATGTGACGTCCAAGACCGTTGAGTGCCGGCATCTCAGCCTCCTTTTCAGCAGGTGAGCCCAAAAGGGCCCCTTTTAAGCTGACGGGAATTAAAACACCCTCCTGCAGAAAAAATCAAGACCTTTTCCGTACCTGCCGACAGAAGTGTGTATTGGTGAGTCTCAGACTGAGTTTTTCAGATTTCGGGCCACACGTAGTACAAGATTGCCCTGGTCCGAGAGAGGGTCGGCTGATTTCTCGAGCTGTTGGTGGCTGCGATGAAAAGGGAATGACCAAACAGAATCATCTGGCTGGAATAGTCAATCTGCAGTGATTCAGGGCTGCTACTCTGAAATGACCACACCGGCTGGGGATTCGTAGATAGAAGGTCGCCATAGGCATATTTCCTGATGAGAAAATCCGACTCTCCCACAACTGGGTGTTCGACCGTAGTGCTTATACCTGGAATAAGTACGATAAGACCGTCGTCGTCCGTGGCAATGGAACGCACCACCCACTGTATGGGAATGGTGAATGATGATAGCTCATCTCCTGTATCCGGTGAGAAGACGCCGACATACGGTTTGTATTTCTGACCGCCCACGTAAAGTAGGTCATCTTTCAGGCGTATGGCTGATACAACCGAGTTGGTGCCGCTCACTCCCCACTGACGGGACCATACCATCTGGCCGGTCGCCGTATCGAACTTGATGATGATGGCGTCCAGATGGCCGGTGAGAGTAGCGGATGCAGTGACCGTCCCATTGGTTCTGCCCCCTGCATAAATATTTCCGGAGCCGTCCACATCCATGCAGAACAGATCCACTTCACCGCTGTCAGGGATCACTGACCACTCGTTAACCACCTGCAGACCGTGGGGATCTATGAGGGCAAAGAAGGGTGTACTGATTGAACCGTTGCTGCTTTGGGTGTAGTACTGCCCGGCCATATATATGAGATCTCCGGGGCCATGTTTTGCCTCAAAGAAGGAACCGCCGTGTCCCAGGAGCTGATACGTAGTGCTGTCAAGGACCGACCCGTCTTCGGTAATCCTGTACATGGTGATGGTGGTATTGGTGATGTCTCTGCCCAGTACCAGCAATGCTGACCCGTCCTTTTCTATGTATTGAGGGGATTCATTATGTTGTGTTCCCCACTGGATGGAGCGTACCAACACACCTTCAACACCTTCAGGGGTGTATGTGTCTACTATGTAGTCGAGCTGGCCCCTTCCAGTACCAGGGACGTAGCTACCAGCCGCCGTTCCTGCCACATACACCGTGCCGTCTTATGTCATGTATATGGTATTGTAGGTCAGTTTCACCGGAGTCGCGTCCACTACGGTCCACATGTCTGCATGGGAGCACTGTATACACATACCATCCCATGATTCGAAGGCGGTTCCATCACATGGCTCATATCCTGGATCGAATATGCCGTCATCGCAAAAAACCATAATTAGAACAACTAGTTACATCAAAATTGCAGTTTCCGCTGCATACAATGGGCCCTGGGTTGAATCCAAAGTATGAGCAGTCACGGCCGTCTGTGTCACTGCCGTCACATTCTTCATGCTGTCTTTGGATGATTCCGTCACCACACCATCCCGATGCCTCGCATGTGGATGTGTCGATGGTACAGTCAGCGGAACATGTAAGGTATCCACCGTAATACCCCAGGGACTGGCATGTCTGTCCGGCGAAGTCCGTGCCGTCGCACTGCTCGTATGCTCCCTGCATTATGCCATCGCCACACAGACCGTGTGTTGCGCAGCCGGTGAGATCCAGCCTGCAGTCACTGGAACATGCCAACTGTCCGCCGTGATACCCCAAGGACTGGCATGTCTGTCCGGCGAGGTTCGTACCGTCACACTGCTCGTAGGGCGCCTGAACCGTACCGTCACCGCAGTTTATGAATCCAGTGCATCCCGACAGATCCAGTATGCAGTTTTGCCCGCATGCCAACTGCCCGCCTTCATAGCCGAAAGACTGGCATGTCTGCCCGGCGAAGTCCGTGCCGTCGCACTGCTCGTACGCACCTTGCACCTTCTGATCTCCGCACCATCCATGGGATTCGCAGTCAGAGAGGTCGAACTGGCAGTTTTCCCTGCATGCTAACTGTCCGCCGTAATACCCCAGGGACTGGCATGTCTGTCCGGCAAAGTCTGTGCCGTCGCATTCGTCCAGACCCTTCTGGGCAGTTCCGTCACCGCACACACCGCCGTAACACTGAGAGAAGTCGACGGTACAGGAAGGCGAACAGCTTACGTTCCCCATTCTCTGTTCGGTACTGAGGCAGTTGATATCACTTGGAATGTCGTTGCCGTCGCATTCTTCTCCTGCCTCCATGATTCCGTTGCCACACATTGACTGTGGTGTGTCAGTATTCCCATCATCGTCGCAGGCAGTGAGTAGGACAAAGACGGCTGAGACGAGAAGTGCGTATGAGAGACCCTTCCGAGAACTCATGATGTATCTCCAGTAAAGGAGCGAACTTCGGAGGATTATATACAATTTTGGATAGATTATACAGGAGATTATACGATTACGGACTTTTGGCCGTTACACTTCCTGAAGCCAGGCAGTGATACAGCGAAGGACGAAACTTGAGGCAAGGGCAGGGGTGCCTTCATGCCAGCCCAGACGTGTAT
>JALWFW010000081.1 GCA_027013865.1 Polyangiaceae bacterium
ACAACGGGTAAAGCACCATGACGGATCGCGGCCTGGAATGACCCCTGATGGCTGGCTGAAGTCATGGACGTTTCCAGATAAGTAGTCCACCAGGATCACGTGATGGGGCCTGGCGTCATAACGGCCACACTTCAGGGCGAGGCCTGAAAGCGAGGGTACGCCGGAGGAACGCCAAGCTAGTGATGCGCCTCGTTCCCAGACCTCTCGAACCGGCCTCGTGGTGCCATTTTTGATTCACTGGGAAGGCCGGGATTAGGCCACTGTTTCGCAGAGGAGTGTATGTTTGGCATTTCCCGGAAATAGATTAACGGCCAGTAATGGTTAGAATCCCGTTCCAGCATGGTAGACTCTAAAGCCACACCGTCGGCTGTCCCAAAATGGGATAGAACTGCTTACTTGTGAAGGGCTCGTAAACGCGTGTGGGTGTAGGGGCTGAGATGGATGATTTGACCAACTGTCGGAAAAAACTAAAAAACACACAGTCACGGGTGTGACTCTTTGTGGCAAGTGAAACACAGAAGGAGGAGCGTTATGAAACGCGGTATTGCAGTGATGTTATTTTTGGGTGTGGTGCTGTCGGGGTGTGAAGACACCTCGGGTTCCGGTTCGGGCTCGGATGCCCTGGGCACACTCGTGAGCACACAGGCAGAACCTGCGGGAGACAACTGTCCTTTTGGCGGGGTGGCCATACACACGGGAGCCGATGTCAACGGCAATGGCGTCCTCGATGCCACGGAAGTTAAGAGTACGAGTTACGTGTGTAACGGCGAGTCCGGCCAGGACGGCACAGACGGCCAGGACGCACTCATAAAGACCACGGCCGAGCCTGCGGGTGGTAACTGCCCGGCCGGAGGCACCCGCATAGACAGCGGCACCGACGACAACGGCAACGGGGTTTTGGATCCAGACGAGATAGACAGCACGAGTTACGTGTGTAACGGTGTGGACGGGCAGGCACAGACCACTCTGGTGAGCGTGGTGGCCGAGCCAGCGGGGTCAAACTGCCCTGCAGGAGGTCAGGCCATACGCACGGGAGTGGACACCAACGCAGACGGCATGCTCCAACCCGGTGAGGTGCAGAGCACGAGTTACGTGTGTAACGGCACGGATGGCCTTACCACCCTTGTGCGTCAGGAGGATGCCGGCGCTGGTGACTGTGCGTACGGCGGGCGGCTGGTCCACAGCGGCCTGGACCTTGACGGCAACGGATACCTGGATGAGGGCGAGATAACGCAGACATCGGTGGTGTGTAATGGCGAGCCTGGCGAGCCCGGGTTTGACAGCCTGTTTGCCATGACCGACGAGCCTGCGGGTGGTGTGTGCTCGGCCGGGGGTTACCGCATAGACACTGGTCTCGATTCCAACCGCAACGGAGTGCTGGACTCGGGGGAGGTTACGGCAACGCGTTACGTGTGTAACGGTGAGGCCGGAGCCGATGGCGCGGACGGCCACAGTGCCTTGGTTGAGACGACGGCCGAGCCTGCGGGGGGCAACTGCCCCGCCGGAGGCTACCGCATAGACAGTGGGGTTGATTTGGACGACGACGGAGTGCTGGACGCGAGTGAGATAACGTCTACGCGTTACGTGTGTAACGGCAAGGCAGGGGCCGATGGCGCGGACGGACACGGTGCACTGGTGGAGACGACCGAAGAGCCGGCTGGAAGCAACTGCCCGGCAGGGGGTTATAAGATAGGGACTGGAACGGACACTGACGATGACGGAGTGCTGGATGCGAGTGAGATAACGTCTACGCGTTACGTGTGCCATGGCGGTAACATGGTGATGCGGGCTACCAATGCCGAGTGGGGTGGTGTGTGTCCCAGAGGAGGAGTGAAGATAGAGACAGGCGTGGATGATGACGGTGACGGCCAGCTCGACGATTCCGAGGTGGACCACACTCAGTATGTGTGCAACCTTTACATTGTTCAGATTGCGGCAGGATACTATCATACCTGTGCGCTCATCTCGGACGGGACGGTAAGGTGCTGGGGGGACAACAATAAAGGTCAGTTGGGAGATGGGAGCACGCAAGACAGGCACACACTGGTAGAAGTGGTTGGCATCACGAATGCCGTGCAGATAAGTGCAGGGTGGTATCACACCTGTGCGGTGATTTCAGATGGGCACGCGAAATGCTGGGGTTATAACTATTATGGCCAGCTTGGAGACGGAAGCACGACAACCAGGCACACACCAGTGGAAGTGGTAGGCATAACGACTGCCAAGCAGGTAAGTGCAAGGGGCGCTCACACGTGTGCGGCGCTTTCAGATGGACATGCGAAATGCTGGGGGGGTAACGTGGCTGGCCAGCTGGGAGATGGGAGCACGACAGATAGGCACACACCGGTGGAAGTGGTAGGCATAACGACTGCCAAGCAGGTAAGTGCAGGAGAGTATCACACCTGTGCGGTGCTTACAGATGGACATGCCAAATGCTGGGGTTTGAACAACCATGGCCAGCTGGGAGATGGGAGCACCACGGACAGATACACGCCGGTAGAAGTGGATGGCCTCATGAATGTCAAGCAGGTAAGTGCAGGGTACAATCACACCTGTGCGGTACTTACAGATGGACATGCCAAATGCTGGGGTAATAACTGGTATGGCCAGCTTGGAGACGGGAGCACGACAGAGAGGCACACGCCAGTAGAAGTGGCTGGCATCACGAATGCCTCGCAGGTGAGTGCAGGGAGTTATCACACGTGTGCGGTGCTTACAGATGGACATGCCAAATGCTGGGGTAATAACTGGTATGGCCAGCTTGGAGACGGGAGCACGACAGAGAGGCACACGCCGGTGTATGTGGTGGGCATAGAGACTCCCGTGCAGGTAAGTGCAGGGGACTGGCACACGTGTGCGATGCTTTCAGATGGACATGCCAAATGCTGGGGCCATAACAACTCTGGCCAGCTTGGAGACGGGAGCACGACAGACAGTGCCACACCAGTCTATGTTCCGTGGGATTTTGCACCCTAATTGTTCTTGACAAGCCGTTCAATCAACACTAAACATGGCATGCAATCCAAGGCAGGGAAGGGCAGGGGACTGAGCAGGTGGCTTGCTCTTCTGCTGCCCTGTGATGGACTGCCGGTATCTGACGGGAATCTGTCCGAAGGACATTGGGTGATGGTGAAATCACCGTGTGATGAGGATTTCAGACATGAAAAAACCTGACATGCAGCGCATCCGGAAAATAGTCGCTCCCATAGTGAAGGGAGCAGGCTATGAGCTGTGGGGCATGGAGTTCGGCACCAACAGAGGCAAACCGGTGCTCAGAATATACATAGATGCTCCTGGTGGGGTCGATCTCAGGGGCGTGACGTCCGTGAGCCGCCTTTTGTCCCCTGCACTGGATGTCGAGGATCCCATCCCCTTTGCATACAGCCTGGAGGTGTCATCTCCGGGACTGGACCGGAGGATTTTCACTTACGAGCAGTACGGCAGGCTTCGCGGTTCCAGGGTCAATGTCGTCATGAAACATCCCGATGCCACGGGACGCAGACGTTTCAGGGGTATCATAAAGGAAACCCGGGACGGGGTGGTGGTATTGGATGTGGACGGCACGGACATGGAACTCAAATATGAAGACATTGAGGACGGCAGGGTTATATACGAGCTCCCTGACGGACTCATTTAGGAGGTTCTGAATGCAGAAGATAAACCTCGATGAACTCATAACCCAAATAAGCCGCGAGAAGAACATAGACAAGGAAGTTCTCGTGGAGATGCTGGAGGACGCAATACTGGGCGCAGCCCGGAAACAGTTCGGCAGGGAGAAGAAACTCGAGGCCCGCTACAACCCCAAGACAGGTCAGGTGGAGCTTTACCTGATACTCGATGTGGTGGTGGGAGAGACGGTCCCGGGGGTGAGCTGCAGCGTGGAAGATGCCCAGGCCCACGGCATAAACGTCGAGGCCGGCCAGGAGCTGGTCTTCAGGATTTACTACCATGACGAGGAAGAGGAACTCGCAAAACAGCAGACCCAGAAATACGGTGATCTGCTCTCCATAGACGCCCAGCGGGCACAGTTTGGCAGGATAGCCGTCCACGAGGCCAAAAACGTGTTCAAGAAGCGCCTCATGGATGCCGAGCAGGAGTCCATATTCCGTGAATTTAAGGCCAAGGAAGGGGAAATCATCACCGGTACGGTGCGCCGTTTCTCCGAGGGCTCCATCATAGTGTCCCTGGGACGTGCAGAGGCCGTGCTTCCCCCCAAGGAGCAGGTGCCCACGGAGTCGTACAGACCAGGCGAGAAGATAACGGCTCTGGTTCTCAGGGTCACCAAGGACGAGGATCCCCTGGAGCACGAGCGCGCAAGGAAAGGACGCCGCCGCCGTCGCCGCAGGGGTACCTACATCATTGTCTCAAGGCGTTCCACAGACTTCGTCAAGAAGCTCTTTGAGATGGAAGTGCCTGAAATCTATCAGAAAATCGTCACCATAGAGGCCATTGCCAGGGATCCCGGTTCCAAGACCAAGGTGGCTGTGTCCTCCAGCGACCGCGACGTGGATCCCGTGGGCGCCTGCGTCGGTATCAAGGGCGAGCGGGTCAAGAACATCTCCATGGCGCTCAAGGGCGAGAAGGTGGACGTCATACCCTACGATCCCGAGCCGGTGCGCTACGTCTGCAATGCCATAGCTCCGGCCCAGGTGAGCAAGGTCATAGTGGCCAAGGGCGAGAGGGTCATGGATCTCATCATCCCCGACAACCACCTGTCCCTGGCCATAGGCTCCAGGGGTCAGAACGTCAAACTGGCCTCCCAGCTTACGGGCTGGACCATAAACATCTACTCCGAGAGCAAGGTCCGTCAGGAGGAGGAATACCGCAAGCAGCAGATTGCCTCCATCGAGGGCGTGGACGACGATCTGGCCGAGACCCTGTACAAACTGGGATGGCGTTCAGTGCAGGATCTCGCCAAGGCGGATCCCGAGGAGCTGGCCAAGATCCCCGGTTTC
>JALWFW010000082.1 GCA_027013865.1 Polyangiaceae bacterium
CGGTTTCAACCGGTTACAACCACTTCCAACCAGTTCCAACTGGTGCCGACGGGTGCCAACCCGTTCCAACCGGTTCCAAACAGTTCCAACCGGTTCCAGCAGGATCCAGCCAGTTGGAAACTATCCATCCATCCGATTCCAACCGTTTCCAATAGGTCCCAACAGTTTCCACTTATCCATCCAACCGGTTCCAACCGCTTCCAACCACTTCAACAAGTTCCAACCAGTTCCAACCATCCATTCAAGCGGTTCCAACCATCCATCCAACCGGTTCCAACCGGTGCCAGCCGGTTGGAACTAGTTCCAACCACCTCCAGCTGGTTCTGACCGGTTCCAGCCGGTTCCAGCCATCCATCCAGCTGGCTCCAACTGGCTCCAACCGGTTCCAAATAGTTCCAATCGGTTCCAAATGGTTCCAACCATCCCTCCAACCGGTTCCAACCATCCATCCAACCAGTTTCAACCGGTTCCAACCGGTTTCAACCAGATCCAAATCGTTCCAACCGGTTCCAACCATCCATCCAACCAGTTACAACCGGTTCCAACCGGTTCCAGCCTGTTCCAGCCATCCATCCAGCCGGTTCCAACAGGCTCCAGCTGGTTCCAACCGGTTCCAACCCGTTCCAGCCATGCATCCAACTGGTTCCAACCGGTTCCAACTGGTTCCAACCGGTTCCAACCGGTTCCATTCATCCATCCATCCAACTGTTTCCAACCATCCATCCATCCAACCAACCGGTTCCAACCATTCATCCACCAATCCATCCACCCATCCAACTGGTTCCAACCGGTTCCAAACACTCCCAACCGGTTCAAACCGGTTCCAAAACGTTCGAACCAGTTTCATCTGGTTCCAATCATCCATCCAACCAGTTCCTACCAGTTCAAGCCGGTCCCAACCATACTCCCAATCGGTTCCAACCGGTTCCAAGCGGTGCCAACCGGTTCCAACCGATTCGAACCAGTTCTATACAGTTCCAACCTGTTCCAGCCGGTTCCAACTGGTTCCAACCATCCATCCAACCGATTCCAACCATCCAACAAACCGGTTCCAACTGATATCAACCGGTTCCATCCGGTTCCAGCCTGTTCCAACCATCCATCCAGCCGGTCCCAACCGGTTCCAACCCGCTCCAACTGATTCCAACCGGATCCAAACAGCTGCAACCTGTTCCTTTCATCCATCCATCCAACCGGTTCCAGCCGGTTCCAACCGGGTCCAACCATCCAACTGGTTCCAGGCGGTGCCAACCGGTTCCAACCGGTTCCAAACGGTTCCAAACAGTTCCATCCGGTTCCAACCGGTTCCAGCCGTCCATCCAGCCGGTTCCAACAGGTTCCAACAGGTTCCAACAGGTTCCAACAGGTTCCACTTATCCATCCAACCGATTCCAACTGGTGCCAACCGGTTCCAACCGGTACCAACCTGTTCCTCCTATCCATCCAGCTGGTTCCAACCGGTTCCAACCGATTCCACCCGGTTCCAACCTGTTCCAGCAGGTTTCTACAGGTTCCGCTTATCCATCCAACCGGTTCCAACCGGTTCCAACAACTTCCAACCAGTTCCAACCGGTTCCAATCATCCATCCGACCG
>JALWFW010000084.1 GCA_027013865.1 Polyangiaceae bacterium
TCTATGTTTTTACACTTCTATAATTGTCTCAACTTTATCGTAATCTTTAAATATACCTGATACTTCACCTTCTATCCCATCAAGTAAGTAGTCGTCCAATTCGTCTTCTTCATCCGGAGGATCCGGCGGAGATTGCTTCGGGATCTCGGCGTCGTTGTCTACCAGATCCAGAACAAGGCCAGTCCTACTGGCGTGCTGGTCGCCGCCAGGCCGCGGATCCAGCTCGTCCTGCTCAATGGGAAGACTATCCTGGTACGAGGAATAATCAGAGACCGGTGACGTCATGCAGTTCGGTACGGAAGCGCTGATGACGTCATGGCTTTTTGCGTATCGCAGTAGGTCATCCTCCATTCCGTCCGAGCCGTCGCCAGTCCAGCTGTTTGTCTCGGAAGTGTTCGACAGATACGTGGTGACCGTGCTAGCCTTCCGGCTCTGCGACACAAGTGCGCAGCCGTAGCCGCTAGCGTCAGCCAATCGCGCCAAGTCTGGATCGCAGGAGGCCGAGTCAAAGTCGGACCTGGTATCCGGAGATTCGTTGTTCGGGATCGTCCTTGACGATGAGTAGGCACTCGTCGACGACAGGTCCTGCCAAATGATGTTGTTGTTATTGTTGCCAGCAGCGCCACCTCCCGGACACTCTCCCGGTGTGTCCGGTATAGGAAGCCCCCCGATTGCTGGAAGAAGCTCCGGATTATCTGGCGCCTCCTCTCGTTCTGGAGTCTCGGCCACTAGGTACACTGGTAGACTGTTGATGGGAAGCCTATGTTTATATTCCTTGAGCAAGTGATAGAGTCGGCGGACCTGTGTCTTGTAGAGGCTCTTCTCGTTCTTTAGTCGCGAGACCATCTCTATCAAGGCGTCTACCTCAGCCTGTATGACAGGGAAACGTTATGACGATAATGGAAACATAATACGATCTCCATATATGAACCTCAGCCTATATATAAATTGCTAAGATGGTTAACGGAATGTAATTTCAAATCTAAAAACGCAGGAAACTTTTTATCCGAAGTTTAATCCAGGATCCCATATATATATATATATATATATATACAAAAACACACACGCACACACACACACACACCATAACGAATGAACACATGCAGCATTCCTACTTATAAATGTACATATTCGTGCGCTTTTGTGTGTGTGTGTGTGTGTATATGTGTTTGTGTACATATGTGTGTGTGTGTGTGTGTGTGTGTATACATGTTTGTATACTAGACCAGAGTGCCTATGTTATTGTCTTCCTATCTGCAACACCAGGGTGCCCATATATCCTCTGACATCTACACGTGCATACTTAATATATGGCAGTAAAAAAATATTTTGTGTGAGAGAGTGCCTGCGTAATTACCTGTTTACAGGTGTCAGATAGGTGTAAGTGCTACATTGCATAAAACTGAGATAACTCCTGTTACAGACATGGTGCAAAGTAGGTTATATTATTATTATTATTATTATTAACGTTATTACTGCTGTTGTTGTTCTACGAACATCTAAATTACACACACACACACACACACACACACACATACACATCTAACATTATATATATATATATATATATATATACACAC
>JALWFW010000085.1 GCA_027013865.1 Polyangiaceae bacterium
TATACATTTTATATCAACACACCGCGGTAGTTGTATCTCAGTTACTGAACATGCTTGATTAATCATGCAAACTCTTGTCTAATATATTTCAAAAAGACAGTAATGTAACCATATTTGTAAATATTTCTCGCGTCTTCATAAGTCAATACGCCTGTGATATACTTGCTTAGAAGGGGTTGCTATTAGCTAAATATATTACCAATTTACCCGCTTTTAAATAGGCCTGCTGTTGTGAGTTTATGACGTCAGCGGGTTTTCCCATGCACAAGAGAATGGATGGCATGGATTCAGGTGGCCAGTTGAAATGCGGGCGAGTTGCTGGGGTTTCTCGTTTCATTTCGCTTCATTATTCAAGGATGTGATGAACGCAGAATCGGCGATTCACCATGCGATTTTGGTCATCAGTAAATGATTCAGGAACTAAACTTTTATTTATCTTTGCCTTTGGAGATTGTTCAGCATAACTACTTAATGTGATGTTTATGCGCACAAAGAAATACTGCGATTTCGATGTTCACGAGTCGGTCGATCTGCTATCTTTACGCATGTGGCATCGCATGAACTGGCCCGCAGTACACAGACTCAGCTATTCAGCTTGGGCAGGTCTCCGCCCATTGTTTTTGATCGATCGATCGATCTTGTGAATGGCAAACGGCTCCGCGTATCTGGACCATAGAACGATACGTTTTCGTGCGTGTATTGATACTTCACGGTTATAAATACGCCCTCCAACCCATTTAAACTGATACATTTTTGGTACATGGTTAAATGCAAAACGTTCTAGGATTGGTAACACTAGACAGAAGAGTTGGATTTTGTGTCTTTTTAAACTGCGCTGTATTCTTTACCGATTGTTTACTAGTTTATTTTTCTGCGCCCAGAACAATCGGAAGTTCTCTGTGGGGAGGGATAGGCACTGTATGTTAAATTGATCATCCGCAATGATATATATATATATATATATGTATGTGTGTGTGTGTGTGTGTGTGTGAAGAGTTTTTATTTTTTATTTTCTCTCTTCAAGCCTGAACGACATTTCAATGATTCATAATCTTCACTCAATGCCATTCATTGGTTGCTCGCCTTTATGTCCCAGTGCCTGACAATGGTAAGGTTTTTTCCCAGCTGATTTTGATTGATCGATGTAAGTTGACGGCGATCTGAATCCAGTTCAGAATAATATTTGCTCTCTGAAAAGCCGTCTGGTCGTTATTTATTTATGCCGTCTTGTATGTCTCGAGACGAGATTACGTGAACCGGTTTGCTATTTAACGAGCGTTGTGTAAATACGAAAGACTTGTTCGAATTTAATAGGGACGTCGAACTCTTTTGCCTGAGCCGTTTCACCAAAACTGGCTGCTTCGAAATAAATGGCCCCAAAATGTTCAATTTCAGCGTAGCATATGGCCAAAGTATTTAACTGGCTGTAAATAAGCTTTTTTCCCCCTTTTAGCAGCTGCGATAGTCTCAAATAGCTCTTACACCCGATCAGTGACCACCTGTGGAAATACCGCTGAAGACTTGTCGATGAATTACCTGTCAGAGTGTGTTCATTGCGTATATTGGTTACTGTATAAAGC
>JALWFW010000086.1 GCA_027013865.1 Polyangiaceae bacterium
TGTAGACACTAATGAAAACCACTTTTTTTGTTTTTGTAGCTAGCTTTTGCTAATCTAAATTTGATATTTAGAGTGACAAAAGTTAGCTCAAAACATTTCAAATGTAATTTGGGTGGACATAAGAATAGGTGTTATTTATTTATTTAAGTACTGCTTTCGTTGTTTGAACTAGCATTCAATTCGAATTATAGTATTTGGCCAAACCAGCACCACAGTTCCTTTTCAAAACACCCTTCGAGTGTGTGTTAGTGTGTGCGTGCACGCGTACGCATACACACAAGAACATGCGAGCCGAAGAAATGGTGCAAGCTGATTGGCTGCGTTAAATGGGCCATGTCAATTGCTGGGTCACTGACTGTCACTCAAATGAATGAAGCTCGCCAGGAAAACACAAACCGCATCACTCAATGTTCGGCGTTAGCGCCTGGCGATACGGAATATAGTTCCCCAACCATAAACATGGCATAATCTCGTGCTCTGTGGTTTGTTTTGACGTGAATTCGTTCTTTGTGGAATACAATTGCAAACCTTTAGCTGTTTGTAGCAATATTTTGTTTGTAACCTTCCGCCACAAATGTAAATAGGCCGGGGAACTTCAGACACGCGGAGCGATACACGATTCGTGTAGAAGTGATGCGAATCCACAAAGAAAAGAATATGTCTGCCGTGTTTGGTTTGTGAGAGCGGATAGGAAAAAACTTTGTAGCAAAGTGATTTCGACATTGCGGATTTCTTTGCCAGCTTTGTGGAACACGTTTGTGATAGTTAGTGATCGTCCTGTCGGGAAGATACACTCGCAGGGTCGATAGCTTTGCAGGTAAGCGACCGAATTCACGTGTAGTCTGACTAGTTGTCGCCATCTTGTTCAAGAAACGTTGTCGTTTGGGCGATTTGCCTCGTAGTCCGCTAATTTGTACACCTGGTCGTCTCGAAAATTACACCGAACCAAAAACCAAACTGAGCGGCGATCGAAATGGCCTGGTGTCAGTGATGCCATCGATGCTCAGCCGATGAAA
Organism: Polyangiaceae bacterium; assembly: GCA_027013865.1. Lineage (GTDB taxonomy): Bacteria > Myxococcota_A > Polyangia > HGW-17 > JALWFW01 > JALWFW01. Next base: position 1,017 of record JALWFW010000086.1, read on the forward strand.
ATAGTTAATAGATTGATGCGTCCGAAACTTGGAAGTTTCAAAAAGGTGCACTCAAGCATTGAATCAACAATGTCCAAAGTCGGTGATGATATTGTGGTGGTGGTATGCCGCGCTCCACTGCACAAATCAGGCGTTTTATAGTATTCTGTGTCCGCCGTTGTTTGGCGCCCAAAACACTTATTGGTGTAGTTTTACTGGTTGGTGGCGGACTGGGCGCAATATTCAAGTTCTTAAACAGGTGTTGAATTCTGGAACCAATCAGTTTGCAGTTATGAAAAAAACCTGATTACTGACATTTGGATTTCTGTTGTCATTTAAAAGATAACTCTCGCTTTAGTAGGGATTTCGCCGCGTATTAGTTTCAGGTGGTTGCCAGTACACATCGTGTTAGTTATTTTGTAAGTGTGCTATTTGTAAACCATAACCATAGCAGAAGAAACGCTGCTAATAGAGTTTTTGTTTATCTCTGTTTACCTGTTGTGTTATATTTAGCAGATATTTTATGTTAACGGTAGTCAGAAATTTTGAACTGGCGTTATTATATTAACGTCTTCAGATCT
>JALWFW010000087.1 GCA_027013865.1 Polyangiaceae bacterium
ATCCAGGAGAAGTAGCGGCGCATCTGAGCTGCGGCAGGGCCAAATGAGTAAATCCTGAGATACAAAAGAGCCCTGTAAAAATATAATTGCTTAGATTTAATTTTCTTTAGTGATTTCAATAGGTTACACCTTTCTTTCCGCGTACTTGCCCCGTATATCGCCGGTGCTGGATAAAAGTCCGCTACGTCGGCGGCTTCCTGTGAATATGGCTGTGTGGCGAGGAGATGACGCGCGAAGAACGGATCAGAACCCTTAGTGGACACTATCTCGTAGAGATATGACAGTGCCCTGTCCTCATCTGTGGCAGATATGATTTTTTTTATGAATGGTCGTGGTGAACGGGCACCGTGTTCGGGAGCCAGTTTTTTCACTTCAGCACCTGACTTCAGTACCTCGGACGACGATGGTGGCGCCAAAGGGATACAATCTTCCGATATGACCGGGAAGTCCGGGTGCAGACGCCGGTCGAGGAGAGTCACCACCCGTCCGTAGGCATGAAGTGCATCGGGATTCGAGAGATCCACCTTGGTCACCGTGCCAGAGGCTCTGGTGATGGTGAGTGTCCCGTTGCGTGGTGAGCCGCAGAAACCCGTTGGATTTTTGAGGGCCATAAATACCTTTTCGGCTAGAGATGCATCCGATGGGAGGCGTTCTTCCCTGGGTTCGGCATTTTCCACCTGTTGCCCATATGTCAGACGGCCATCCTCCGTGATAGTGATGTAATATTTGCGGGTTGCACGTCTTTCATGCAGTGTGTATGCATACGTGATCCTGGGAATGGAAGACTGCAGGATTATACTGAGAAACACGAGACCCATCACGGGAGCTGATTATAAGACCTAAAGAATGACAGACAAGGAACATATCGACTACAGACGCATTTTGCTGACGATATCCACGCCTCAGGTGGAGGCCATTGCAATAGTCGCCCACCATGAACACAGGCGTACTCCCATCGATCTCATAGTGGTGCTAGCCACTGAAACCAGTCAGAGGGAAGGGTGGAAGAGTTCCTTTGTCTCCTTTTTGCGCGGACTCGACCCCCGTCCTGCGATAAAGGTAGTGGACATCGATGACGCAGCCTCTGCCTGGGACGTAGTTTCATACTTGGACGAGGAGCTCGAGGGGGTGCTGGATGAGGGATCCCTGGACGTACTGGTGGACTTCACGGGGGGACTCGCGATACACAGGCTGGGTCTGCTCCTTTACGTGACTAGAGCCCTGTCTAGAGGTGAGCGCCCTGTGGCCGTTACGGTATTGTATGCGGATCCGGCTGTCCGTGGAGTGAGGCGGATATCCTGGGAGACTCCCATGGCCATGGAGGAGGTGGAAGAGCTCCGTTTCGAGATATCCCTCAGGGAACTCGTCAGTCTGCACGGTTATAGCTTGATTCGCTCTTCCAGTCTTCTTCCTGACGGAAACGGATGTCATTCCGGAGTACTCAGGATTCTTCGAAATCTCTATGATTTGGCTATCGACAATCCTGTGGCCCGCGGTTTTTTTGCTCGTCACCCGCGGCGGGCACGTAGAGGACCGGGTAAGGTGGCCATAGAGTCGCTGGGTCTTGAGGAATTGCGGGATCTGACGTCTACTTTCCTGTCGCACGACGTGCTCGTGGAGGCCATGAAACAGGGATTCCACGAGCTTCAGAGAGCTGGGATACGCAACGGGGCAGCCAAGGCGGCCAAGGAACTGCGCACTATGGTGTTTGCTGCCCTGCAGGGGGCAGAGGTATCGGATCTTCTGGTAACTACTGAATTTATGGAGACACAGGAGGGTAGACTGGCACTGAAGGAATTCGTGAAAAAATTCACTGATCCAGTATCCCGTGGTGGTATCGGTGGCATGGTTGAGAACAGGCAATATCCCAAATTTCAGGATTTCCGTCTTCCAGACAGCCTCGTTCACTGTCTTGGATCCTGGAAGACGGGCATCCTGTTCGAGGCGATGGTATCCCATGCCATCTCGAGTATGTCGGATCTCCCGTTGTGGAAGAATGTCGTCCTCGCTGCCCGCAAGAATCCGTCGATGCCTGCTGGCGAATACGACATAGTGGGAATCTATCCCGATGGACGGGCCTTTTTCCTCGAGCTCAAGGCCATAAGAACTCCCATAAGTGGTATGCGCAGGGAGTTGGTCTCAAAGGTGGAGACATTCCGGCATGCTGCTGGACGCTACGGAGAGGCCTATCTTTTACTTCCGTTTTTGGGTAGTGAACTCGATACGATTTCCGCAGGCGGACAGCTTCCATGGCTTTCCAAACATGCTGCCGCAGCACTCAGACAGTGGGTGGGAGACTCTTCATTTCCCCTTCAGATCTTGGGCCTGGATCAGATATCACGGTTCTGACAGTACGGTATGACTGAATCTTTCTCGTGGCGTATGCCCGACGCGTTTAACTGAACAGCGAGTTCTCCCCGTAATCCTCGGGAATGGATGGCAGGTCCTGCAGGCTGGATTCCTCGATAAGCCCCAGTGCATTCGTATCCAACTCGTCCGGCCAGTCGTCGGTTGACTGTCTACGGACGTTACGGCGTATCTTCACCGTTCCGGAACCTGGAGCCACCAGATCTGATAGGGTATCTTCGCCGGATCTGAACAGATGTTCCACGTCACTCATGGTGATTCCCTTCTCTTCGAGGGCAGTACGCAACTTTTCCATGGCCTGTTTGAACAGCTGCCGGGAACGTTCGCGTGTCACCCTGAGATAATGGGCTGCCACTGCATGGTCGTTTTCGGTTTCACGGGTGATGATTCCGACGTTTTCGGCCAGATCCAGCGAACAGGTCATCGGCATACTCTCTAAGTTTGGGTAATTGGGACGAACCTTCTCGTTTTCTTCGCGCGGATCTTTGGATATCAGATGATATCTGCAGGTGGTGTAAGGGCACGGTCTGACACCGTAACGGCATTCTCCCCGCATCGAAGGCAGAGGGTACTCACGCAGTATTGCCTCGAGCTCGTCCACTACAGACTGTTTCCACCGTCCCCTCTGACGGGTCTGAGTAGTCACGAGAAGGGGGGCGATTTCCTCCATCCTGCGGATGATGAGTTTCGTACTGGCCCTACCGGTTCCCTTCGTTCCTTCCTCTTCGGGGCCTTTTTCCTCATGTTCCAGAAAAACAGGCAGATCGTGGGACTGTGGTTCCTTGTTGTGAGTGGTTCTTTTTCTGGTCATGCCGTATATCCTCCATGCCGTACCGGTGGTGTGAGTTCCATCTACAGTGTCACCCTGGGGGAAGTCAGATTTTCCTCTATGTTTTCAAGGGTCCTGATGAGGGAATCTGCAGTCTGTCTGGCTCTTCGCAGCCCTTCCTCCACATTGAATTTCAGTCCGGGATCTATATGAGGTGCTGACAGTTCCTGTTCCATCTCAGTGAACAGTTCCTGCAGTCCCTCGTCTATGCCGTTGATTTTCTCGGCAAACCGCCTGGAAGCTCTGACGATATCCTCCAGAGTCAGACCATCTGCCAGCATCTTTTTGATTCTGTTTATCTTTCCAATCACAGATGCCGGGTACAGCCCCTTGGAACCGCGGTGTTTCCCCTTTGCCCCCACCCGCCTGCTCCTTGGCAGGAGACCAAGTTGGACGTACTTGCGGAAAGTTGCTTCGCTGAGGCGTATTCCGTGTTCTCTGAATATTTTGATCACCTCGGCAGAAGTGATTCCTCCGGGATATCTCGCCTCAAGGTCTTCCACTTCCGATGGGGTCAGGAATTCGCCCATTATACAGCCAGTCTCCTACGCTTCAGGTAATCCTCAGTGAAGTATATTCTCAATGGAATATACTGAATGGATCAGTATGAGACTATGGTTCTCGATTTCCTTGTAAAGAGAAAAGATCTTTTTTTTCAGCAAAATAAATCGTTATTAATGGAACGAATTGTCAATTTGTCAACATGTTGTATTTGGTATTTTTGCTTAGGGCAATATATTGGTTTTTGTGTCGTGTGTATGAAAAGTATCAGATTCGCAAGATGCTTGTCGGTATGGAGTCATGATTTTTTACGAAAGCGTAACTGACTGAAATAAAAGATTTTTTGCCAGACATGGTGATTAAGTGCTTTACGGGGTGCCCAGTTGTTTTTTTGCCTGATGAATTTGGGATGGTGGAATGAGGGATTGTGGAGTCAAACAATGTACAGTAGTTTACAATAAATATAACAAATTATTCTCATAACTATCTTGAATAAGAGCTAGTTCGAACATTATCTTCCTGATAATCATTTATTATGACAAATAAGTTCGGGGACCAGATACGATGGAACGGAACTTCCGGAAATGAAGCATGTACGCGGGGTATGATCATACACAGTTGATTTTCAGGACGAGTGACTGTATGGTGGCTGGCCATGAGACCGTTGGATATTTTAGAACACGCAGGAGAAAACAAGGTAGATGAGATGTTTGGAGAGTTGACGTCAGGGGAGTTCAAGCGCGTCCTCCTGGCAGGACGTGTCCCTACCAAGATTCCCACCTCGATACTCTCCAATGCCAAGCGTAAGAAGATGTGGAAGGAACGCGCCCTCGAGGCCATGAAGGAGGGTAACGAGGCCGTAGCGTCTTCACTCATTTATGAATGGCTGCTTCAGCACAGACGTCAGATGCTCATCGATTACTTGGAGCTCCTAGAGGTGAAGCACAAGAAGGGCGAGACGGACGAGACCTTCATGAAGACCATTCCTGAGGATGTCCTCAAGGGTAAGGCCCGTGATCTAATAGAAGATTATGGGCGTCAGGAGGTGGCCATATATGTCCACTATCTCGACTTCCACCAGGCTACGGAAGTCTTTGAGAGCGACGAGTATTTCCTCGATGCCCTTGCCCCCCAAAAGTGAGCAGAGCCGTTCTGCAAGTCCCCACACCTG
>JALWFW010000088.1 GCA_027013865.1 Polyangiaceae bacterium
TCGCAGTGCGAGACGGCCCGCAGAGGCGGTGGGTGTGCTGAGGGACGCCGGTGTGCCGGAGATCACCGTAGACATGATGTTTGCGCTTCCGGATCAGGATCGCGATGTGCTCGCCAGGGACATTGACACAGTGGTGTCCCTGAATCCGGATCACATTTCCTATTACGGACTCATGGTGGTGGAGGGAACGCCGCTTCATACCCTGGTACAGTGGGGGATGCAGGTGCCCGGTGAGGACGAGTGGGCCTCCATGTACTCCATGGTGGAGCAGCGTCTTCTTGCAGCAGGTTACTGGCATTACGAGATCTCCAATTATGCCAGGCCGGGACGAGAAAGTGCCCACAATCTGCTTTACTGGAGCGGTGGAGACTATCTGGGTATGGGCGCAGGTGCCGGGAGCCGCTGGGGCAGATTCCGCTGGTATGATCCGTTCCCTCCGGAACGATATGCCGTGTCAGGACAGTGGACGGACACTGTGCCGCCTTGGGCCGTGGAAGTGGAGCGGCTTACGGATGATCAGATCTTGGATGAGGCAGTCATGACGGCCTTGCGGTATCTTGGCGGAGTGCGTCTGGACCACCTGGTGGAGCACTGTCCTGATGCTATGGATGAGCTCAGGAATCTGGGTCTTCTCATGATTTCCGACGACGGCTGGATATTACCTTCTTCCGATGGACAGCTTCTTCTTAACGTCATTGTAGACAGGCTCACCCGCTCGTGTAGATAAATATCCTACATTTGACTTCATTGTAGCAGTATGTAATACTGAGGGGGTGAGGAAGGAGGCTGAAGAGCATGACTGACAGGCGCCGTCACAGAAGAATGGAAGTTTGGATGCCAGTGGAGGTTCACTCACTGACTCATGGAATAATCGAAGGGGTGGCCCTGAATTTGTCAGAGGGTGGAGTCATGATTCACACCCATGACAGGATCCCTTTGGGTGAAAAGGTGGTGGTCCGGTTTGGCGACGACATTCCAATGATGCTGGAGGGTGTCGTACGCTCCCATGCCTATCTGGACTATCAAGGAGACGGCGCTGTGGGCGGATTTTCGGGTATGGGCATAAGATTCACGGGCAAGGTGGTGGAGGAGGCATCCCAGCAGACTGACTGACGGAACCTGCCGGTCTGACTGATGCCTGCGCAGTCAGTCGAAACGTTTCACCCGCACGTGACAGTACGGGAGTCCTCCACGACGTTCGTAGTAGTCCTGGTGATATTCCTCGGCTTTCCAGAACCTTCCTGCGGGAATGAGTCTGGTTTTCACGTCAAATCCGCGAAGTTTCAAGGTCATTATGAGGGATTCGACTGTTTCCAGTTGTTCTTCGTCGGTGTAGAAGATGGCTGATCTGTACTGAGCCCCGATGTCCGGTCCCTGACCGTCTTCCTGGGTGGGATCGTGAATCTCGAAGAACAGACGGGCCAAATCCCTGTAAGAGATCTCGTCAGGGTCGTAGGTCACTTCCACGACTTCATAGTGCCCTGTGGTGCCCGTGCATACGTCTTCATAGGTGGGCTCGTCGGTGCTGCCTCCCATGTAGCCCGAGACAGCATCCTTGACTCCTGCCATTTTCTGGAAGTGGTATTCCACTCCCCAAAAGCACCCGCCTGCGAAATAAGCCTTTTTCAGAGTCATGATGGCTCTCCATGGTAATATGTTGAAATCATTAATCTTTTAATCAGTCATAGCGGTTACGCGCCAGCGGTCGTCTCCTTTGTCGACAAAAATCACGGCCAGTCCTCCGGAAGGACGGCGTCCAAGGGCCACGATGGCATTTCTTAGATCAATACCAGCCAGGCGTCGGGGCAGGGGACCGAATTTCTGGAGTGCTTCACTTCCCGGAATGATACGTATGTATCGCCACTGAACGTTACCACCTGTCCGTTTCATGATCTCGGATAGCCTGGCAGAAACCCGGTCATGTCCTCTTACCACGGTTCCGTCGAAGTTGACCGTGTCGTCCATGAGTAGACAAGCGCGTCTCAAGTCGCCAGCAGCCAGATGATCCATGAAGTTACGGGCAGTCATCTCGCCTATCATGGGGATGTGTGTAGAGCCGGTGTCCTGACCGGCATAGTATCCAGGAGAAGGAGTAGAGGCACATGCCTTCACAGGGATGCTTTGCGTTTTGGCATCACTGGCATTTTGGCTGCCGCGCATGCATCCAGAGGCAGTGATGGTAGTTACCGTCGACAGTAGGACAAGAGCATATCGGATGGTATGTGTGAAGGCGGAATTGCGGGCGAGCATGTCGAAATCCTCCGGTAATCAATACTGCAGTGCATGGACCATATGTCCGATGTTTTTAACTGATATCATGCTATATTACAATCTACGTGAGATATGTCCACGGAGGTTTGAAAATGCGCAGGTTATTCATATTCCTGGCAGTAAGTGCTATGCTCGCCTATGGGTGTTCTCCAGGAGGAGAGACTGGAGGCCCCTCCAATGGTGTGTGCAGAGACTACGATTCCGATACGATCTGCAACGAGGACGAGGGTCAGGAAGAGAGGATGGACACCGATGGCGATGGTATTCCGGATTACCAGGACGAGGATTCCGACAACGACGGTATTCCGGACAGTGTGGAAGCGGGAGACGACGACCCGTCAACCCCTCCGGTGGACACCGATGCCGACGATGTTCCGGATTACAGGGACACTGATTCGGACGACAACGGCATTCCGGACAAGAGTGAGGGCATAAGTGATCTCGACGGAGACGGTTATCCCAATTACCGGGATACGGACAACGACGGCGACGGCATTATCGACAAAACCGAAATCGGAGGGGATCCCTACAATCCAAGGAACACCGACGGCAACTACGAACCGTCGGATCTCATTCCAGACTACAACGACCCGGATTCTGACAACGACGGCATAGCTGACGTCTATGAGAAGAATCAGGACCCTGACGGTGACGGTATCCCCAATTACATGGATCTGGACTCCGATGGTGACGGGATTCCAGACTCTGCAGAACGGGGGACCAACGGAGATCTTGCCGAACGCCCGCGGGATTCCGACGGTGACGGTTATCCTGATGTCTATGACGTCGACTCCGACAACGACGGGTTGCGTGACGATTTAGAGGACGCCAACCATAATGGAGTGGTGGACCCCGGTGAGAGCGATCCTACCAAGGAAGACACCGACGGTGACGGTGTATCCGACATGATTGAACAGGCCGCCGGCACGGATCCCGCCAACGCTTCCGACAACCCGCGCACCAGAGGAGACTTCGTGTTCATGGAGCCTTACATGGAGCTCCAGGAACCCTCCGAGGACGTCCTGGACTTTTCCACCTCCTTCAAGTCTCTGGATATCATGTTCACGGAGGACATCTCCGGGTCCATGAGTGACGAGATAAACTCCATCCGCAACACACTGGCGTCACTGCTCGAGGATCTCATCTGCGATGCAGGCGAAGATCCCAATACGACCGGGTGCATACCGTCTGTGGAGAGTGGAGTCGAGGTGTTCGGTGGCACCTATGAAGGCCGTGACTGTGACAGCACGTTCTGTCTCGCCAAGTCCATAGACGACAACAACGTGCCTTCGGATCCAGGGCCTGACAGCCAGTGTACCTACAACAAACTGCCCACCAATGCCGATGGCGGCACCGAATATGGCGTGGGAGCCGTCTGGGACTCTCTTCAGGATTCCTGTGCAGGCTTCCCGAACCGCATAGGTAAGGGCTGTTACCGAGAGGATGCCCTGAAGGTGGCCATACTGGTTACGGACGAGAGTTTGCAGCAGGGCGGATATTACAGCACATCATATTTCGATCCCATATCTGCCAACGGCGTGGGTGTCATTCTCATCTACACGGGGGATGACGCAGAATTGCAGAGTCAGGGAGTGAACATGGTGAGTAGTGGTGGCCAGCACCTGGTTCCGCAGATCGATCCTGCGGCCCTCAGTTCCGTTCCCGACTGTCAGGGACTCGGTTCCAACGTGTTCTATCAGAACTACGCCATCATCAACGGCACGGGTACCACGGCTGGTCAGGCTATGAAGTGTGCAGTCAAGGCTGTCAGTGCATACATGCCCCAGGATGTCGAGGCAATGGTGTTGGATGGAACCAACAATGTGGATGCCCAGGGCAATCCAGTGGATGCACGCCAGGCGTTCATCGACCATATAGAGGTATTCATGTCAGGAGATTCCACCTGTCCTTCCGGATACAACACAACGGATTCCGATGGTGACGGAGCTCCAGACAAATTCGTAGGTATCCTGCCGGGACATGCAGTATGCTGGAAGATCTATTCCAAGCAGAACGATACTGTAGAACCCACGGATGAGCCGCAGATGTTTACGGCCATCGTGGAGGTCCACGGTGCTGGTGGCGCACTTCTCGATTCCCGCGAGGTCTACTTCCTGGTGCCTCCGGTCATAGAAGGTCCTGGTGGTCCGGACAAGTGATCCTGTCCTGAACAGGAATTCGTTCCAATTCCGTCCGTGATTCAGAAGATTTGAAAATGAAATACCCAGATTAGGTTCACGGGATATGCCTCAGTTGTATTGGCAGGGAAAAGAGCAGTTATTTCAAGAAGTTACAGAGCAAATTCGTAGGGGTCCCACCAGGGAAAAGCTTTTACCCGATCCTCCGTTCCTTATTTACGGAGACGTCGTCTGCGCTGCTCCTCGGATGGCTTCGGAACTTTACGGTCGGGTGAAACTCGTATACATGGATCCTCCCTTTGGAACAGGGGATTCATTTTCTCATAAAGGCAGGCGTGGACGTAAGGGCTCTCGTGTCATATACGACGATCCTGCCGATGCCGATGCCTATCTCTCGTTCATGTATCCGGTGCTCCTGTCTTCACACGCCATGCTGGCTGCAGGTGGCTCGGTTTACGTTCATCTGGATCACCGTATGGAGCACCTGGTGAGGATTCTCCTGGACGAGATATTCGGTCCTGGGTGCTTCAGATCCATGGTGGTGTGGAAGCGTGATCCCGGCGGCAAAGGAGCCAAGGCCAGGTCCAGGCAGTGGCCACGCAACATAGATGTGCTGCTGTGGTATTCTAAGAGTCCCGATAGTTGGGATTTTTCCATGGAATGGCGCCAGCTCACCGACGGGCAGAAGCGGGCATACCGCTATACGGAGCCTGACGGCAGGCGTTACAAGGCAGTCCAGCTGGGTGATTACTCAGAGAAAAGCATATCAGAACTGGAGGCACGTGGACTTATCCACGTATCCCGCACGGGGCGCAAATACCGGAAGTACTATCTCGACGGGGCGAAAAGTCCGGTGGATGCAATATGGGACGACATACCCGGTTTTGGTACCCGCACTGCATCTGGTGAATACACCGGATATCCTACACAAAAGCCTCTTTCGCTCCTTGAAAGGATAATCAGGGCTCACACCCAGCCAGGGGACCTCGTGGCAGACCTGTTCATGGGATCGGGAACCACGGCAGTAGCAGCTTCGACCCTTGGACGCAGGTGGGTGGGAGTGGAAAAGAGCAGGGAGGGTATAGACGTGACTTTGCACAGGCTTGGTGAAGCCGGAGAACAGTATACTTCTCCTGTGTCCGTGATTACCCTCTGATGATTCATATAGATGAATGGTGGAAACAGGTATTTGTGCGCTGTGTCACTCTTTTTCAGTCCACAGCTCGTAGGTGCGCACCAGTTTGTCTCGGGTGGACATGGCCTTTTCCATGGCCTTACCCACCAGCGGATGTCCCAGAGCCTTTTGAACCATCGGATGTGACATGAATTTAACGCCTGTCTCCAGGACGCGGGCCTTGAGCTCGTCGAGGTCGATTTTTTCGATGATGGTCTGCTTCAGGCTGTTTATATCCATTTTGGACATGATTTCCTCCTATGACGCAGTGAGTTAACCACTCATCATATACGGGGTCAAACAAAAAGTGGCAGTAGGTCACTGTTTTACCGGATTCTTGGCAGAGTCGACGTCTTTGACGCAACGGAACCCCACATTGGGAGAGGCCATCTGAGGTGGGACCACAAGACGTGTGGCACAGCGCAGGGCTCCGGGGCCATCGGTCAGGGAACCGCCGCGTATGACGGCAAGGGCACGGGGAGAGTCGTCTGGCTTGGCGCCAAGTTTGCCCCGTTCTTTGTGGGGATCCTGGTTGCGGTTCCAGGGTGGCAGTCTGGTGGAGGTCCATTCCCACAAGGAGCCGGCCATGTCGCAAGCTCCGTATGGCGAAGGGCCTCTGCATTCGGCAGGGTCGTATGTGACTCGACAGTCTGCCATGAGGGCCGTGGTGCATGATGGCGCCGCGTCGCCCCAGGGATATAGCCTTCCATCGGTTCCGCGACATGCTTTCTCCCACTCCAGTTCAGTGGGCAGGCGACCCCCATGATATCTGCAGTAATCCTCGGCCTGTGCAGCAGTGATGCCGGATACGGGCTCGTGCGCAGGTCTTGTCCCGAGTCCTTTGATCTCCGGGCAGACTCCACTGGCCGTACACTGGAGATACTGGGCCACCGTGACCTCGCGGGCGTCTATGAAAAAGGCACGTACGGTGAAGGAGCCCTGGGGCCGTTCCATGTCCGTGCCTCTGCCCTGTGGACTTCCTGCCACGAAGGGACCTGCAGGTACGTAGACCATGCCATGGGGAACAGGAGGGACGACCTGCTGTTTTGCTGGGGCAGGTGGTGGGTCGCACAGGTTGGAAATGCAGACCTTTCCTCTGGGACAGTCCGCATTCACGGTACATTCACCGTATTTACCCGAATTCTTCTTTCTGGGTGTGCATGCAGTGAAAAGTATTAATAATATCAATAAGTTAGGCGCGAACTTCTTCATGCTGGACATCTTTTCAGTCATGTAGGGCCGCACCGTATATGGCAAGGGCCTGATTCAGGGAGCGTACGTCATGAACCCTGAAAACGTGGGCTCCTGCCATCCATCCAGCGATGCACGCGGCTATGGTTCCCGGCAAACGGTCGTCTTTGTCGGCTCCGGTTATGTGTCCTATGAATGATTTGTTGGAGGGGCCTATGAGCACGGGCAGCTCCAGTTCTTCGGCCATGCGTCCTGCCATAGTGTTGAGAAGTGCACTCTGTTCGGCTGTTTTGCCGAACCCGATGCCGGGATCTAGCCACAGACGCGCGCGCTGGATACCGGCTTCGAGGGCCTCGTCCACTCTGCGGGAGAGTTCTTCGGTCACCTCGGCGTAAAGATCTCCGTAGTGGACGTCCTTTTGCATGGTTTTGGGGGTGCCCCGTATGTGCCCGACGATGTAAACGGCTCCGTATCTTGCTGCCACTTCGCGTATGGCAGGGTCGTGCAGTCCGCCGGTGACGTCGTTGACGATGAGTGCTCCGGCTTCCAGGGCAGCTTCGGCCACCTGTGATTTCATGGTGTCAATGGATACGACCAGTCCTCTGGAGGCCAGTTCCTCCACCACAGGTCGTGTTCGGCGGATTTCCTCGTCAGCAGGGACCGGATCGCTGCCTGGTCTGGTGGATTCTCCACCGATGTCCAGGATATGGGCCCCGTGGCGGGCTAATTCCAGGGCATGAGCCACTGCGGCATCGGTCGTAGTCCACTTACCGCCGTCATAAAATGAGTCGGGTGTGACATTGACGATTCCCATGAGTACCGGATTCTGCCAGTCGATGGACAGAGAGCCCAGGGTAATTCGTTCCGGGATGAACGGATTGTTGCACAGCGTTCTTTTCATCCGAAAGCCCCTTCCTTTCAGAAAATACGTTTTTAGTCCAAAAGCAGCCGGACGTCTACGGTACACTCGAGTCCTTCAGGGCTCGCATCGTGGGTCGAGTCGGAGATATCCATGGAGCCTCCCAGGAAGGTATCTGTTCCGGAGTACTCGTCTTTGCGTTCCGACTGTCTGTCACGTATGCCATACCATGCATCTTCCAGAGCTTCTGTGGAAGGGCAGCAGTCCGTGTTCACGCACAGGGCAGACTGAATATAGGAAATAGACTCCGCTTCCACGCGTTCCCTCAGGTAGTCCATGATGGCCATGCCGTCCAGGGGTTGTCCGATGCCAGTGAGGCATCTACCAGTGAGCCAAGTGGAGATGGCACTCTTCCAGTCTAGGGATTCAGTGGTGGGTCCGACGGTGATGTGATTGCCCACTTTGTGGCCCCTGGCCACGATGTCGACTTTTTTGAAGGCTTCGGAACCGTCCAAAGTCCCCAGTGAGAGAACCACGGAACCATCGAATGGGGATTTGGCAGCTATCCAGTCGACCGTCATACCCAGCATGATTGAAGATATGGGGGTGCCGTCGGTGCTCTGAGTCAGGCAGGTCAGGGCATCCTGGACCGAGGACAGGGCCGTGGAAGAAGCGGTCACTTCCTCTGCGGTGCCTCCCGCCGTACGGCAGCCGTGGGAGTCGGTGGGCATGCGGTAGTCCTCGAGGCACTGCCAGCCTCTTTTCACGAGCTCGTCCACCAGCCGATCCGCAATGCCGTAGGGGCATGAACCCATGTCCATGAGAGAGGCGTATTCATCATGGAGCCATGGCTTCATGGAAGAGGCGTCCACTGACGAGACACATGTGGCACTGTCCGGAAGCGGTGGATCGTATAGATGGACATCCATGGAACGCTGTACCGTGGCGTGGGGGGTCATGTCTTCTGCAGAGACATGGACGCAGCCCATCATGAGGGGATGAGAGCCACTTTTCCCCGACAGTACCATGACGACCTCACGTCGTGCGGGAAGGGAGGGATATGATACGGATTCAGGAAGTTCGGTCATGTAGCGTGTGTAGAGCAGATCAGTGTCGAAGGGGTCCAGATTTTCACATGTGGTGTCGAAGAGGATCCCCACCGATATGGTACTGGCGTCGGGGGTGTCCTCGGGAAGCGTGGACACGACATCCACGGCCAGTTCCGTGAATCCGGTATCACTCACGATGACGTCCAGGTACAGATCGGCTGCACCTTCGGAAGACACCTTGATCCTGAACTCACTGCTCGACGCACCGGCCCTGAGTTGGACGGTCACATATCCTTCGGCATCCGAGTAGGCCCCGACATTGGAGAGGATGGCACCTCCGGCGTCTCCCATTATGGTGAATGAGACGTATGCACCCTGGACAGGGCTATCGCTGTCGGTGATTCTGACCGTGATGTCAGCATCCTGGCGTGCACCTAAGGTTATGGGTTCGGTGCCCACCAGTGATATGGTGCGCTGACTCCACGTGTCGTTGTCTGAGTTGGTGTCGTCGTTGGTACTGTCGATGGGTCCGGTGTCCGTACTTCCTCCACTTTGGGCGGAGCAGGACTGAAGAAGCACGATAACTATAAGATATAAGCCAAGACGTAATGAGAAGCGCATAAGAGCCTCCACCGTTTATGATAGCACACGGTGTAGTGATTGCACTGCCGCTTCTCATGGTGCTCACGGCCAGGGAAGCGGACCAATCTTCATTATACGATCAGCTCTCAGCGTCAACCGTTTTTTGAAATACATGTGCCATGCTTCCACGTAGTCGGCGTCCCGGAACTTGAAAGCGGTGAGCAACCTGACAGGCATTGCGTGTTCACCACTGTGGGATTTGTAGATTATTTCTACCTCGGCTCTGGCATAGATGGACAGCATGAGTTGAGGTAGACGATGAGGGGGCTCGAATGGGGCAATGGACTGGCCGAGCACTGCTGTTGAGAATCCGTGTACGAGGCTCTGGAGATCTCCAGTCCCTTCCCGTTCCAGACGGTCCATGAGGGACAGGAGTATGCGGGCCGTGACTAAGGCATCGGCGGCAGCACGATGGTATGTATCGGAAGCCACGTTTAGGTGCAGCGCAACGTCTTGCAGCCGGTTGGAGTCCAGGGCCAGCAGCGTCCTGGCGAGCTTCAGAGTGTCTATGAAAGGCAGGCGTGGAGGCGTTATCTCGGTTCTGGCGTAGGATATGGATAGGACGCCCTCATCGAATGGTGCATTGTGGGCCACGAGGACATGTCCGGCCATCCTGTTACTCAGCAGGGGTATGATTTTATGAAGGAGAGGAGCCCTGCGTACGTCTAGTGCCGTGATTCCGTGGACCGCTGTGGTTTGGGGATCTATTGTCGTCTGCGGATTGACCAGAGTGTCCCAGACATCGGTGATCTCACCGTGGTGTATGCGTACCGCAGCCACCTCGAGGAGGTGTCCTCCGCTCCATGCCGAGGCAGTCTCGGTGTCTACCACACAGAAGGGGATTTCCTTCAGGGGGGTATCTGGGGGGATTTCCAAGTGAAAGCCGTATTTGCGCCATCTCATTGTAATTATTGATGTTTTTTGCTTATCGCCGCTGCTGCCCTCAGACGGGTCAAGAAAGTGGAGAGCATTCTGTCCACTGTTTTGGGGGATAGGTGGAACAGCAGCTCGACGGTTCCGTGGTCCATGGTGACGGAGCCAGTATATCCGCTCCTAGTAAGCCATGAGTTTATGTTCTTGGCCAGGTAAGAGGCAGCTTCTTCCTCACCTATGTCCACCATGACGGTAACGGTCAGATCTTTTCCAGCGGTCAGGATTAGTGCTCCAGATGCCTCGGGATGACGGTTGACCAGCCATTCGGCCATGTCCTTGTTCTGGACGGACAGTGCCTTGAGCGTTTTTTCCATTTCAGGTCCCACCAGGCTGAGTCTGCTGAACAGAAGGGCAAAGAAGGCACGGCCGGTGTCCCGCTTGAGGAGTTTGCCGCTCCCTGCAGTACCTTTGCCAGGATGGATCTTCGTAAGCATGGCCGTGGGCAGTGCCAGAAGCGTGCCGTCTTTCACGGCGAAAAAAGCGGTTCCCTGTACTTCCGCACCCTGGATGGAGCCCTGAAGCTTCACGGAACCGGGTGATTTGCTGAGGCAGTCTATGGTCTTTCGGGCTTTCGTGGCAAGTAGCATCACGGGCCCCACCGTCTTTTGGCGTGGAATCAATAACCAGCCCCTGGATGGCAGACTCTCCAGACACGAGGGCAGCGGACCTCTGAGCAGTGGACTCATCGTCTTTGCACTGAATCGCTTCAGTGAGGGAAGCTCGTGCGCCAGTGGTGACGACGAGAATTGCCGGGCGTCGAAAAATATGGCCAGTGCAGCGTCTATTTCGCTGTCAGGAACAGAGGGTATGGAAACAGGTGCCTTCCTTATGGCCCGTTCGGATTTACAGCCCGGCAGCGTGACGATTCCGGTCATTAGCATGACGAACAGTATTTCGGATATGTGAATAAGGGGGATATGAACACGCATGTCGTTCCTCTGTAAACGGAATGTGTCCGGACGGTCATCGGACGTCTTTCCGGGCGGACATTTTCACGGGAAGGACGTCGATGGGCAAAACATGGGTGCATTTCATTGAACCGTCTACTGCCAGAAGCCAACGAATCCTGGGAAACACAGACGGGTACGGTGCGGCGTGTACGGCATAAGCCCACTGCTCTTTCTGCCGGGAGTCAATCAGTTGACTAAAAGCGGTGTCCGGTGTAATCGGTTGAAGATATGCTTAGACCCGAAGGTGTATTCATAAACAAGATGCGCCGTATCCACTTCGTGGGAATCGGCGGCATAGGTATGAGCGGAATCGCGGAACTGATGCTACGCCTCAACTTCGAGGTGTCTGGCTCGGATCTGCGGAAGAATGACCAGGTGCGCCGTCTTGAAGAGCTGGGTGCGCACATAGACATCGGCCACAGTGCGGACAATGTGGAGCAGGCCAGTGTGGTGGTCTATTCCTCTGCCGTGCGTCCTGACAATCCGGAACTCGTCCGTGCCCGGGATTTGGGACTGCCGGTGATTCCCAGAGCCGAGATGCTGGCTGAACTGATGCGTTTTGCCAAGGGTATCGCAGTGGCAGGGTCTCACGGCAAGACCACCACCACCTCCATGGTGGCCACCATTTTAGAGACCGCTGGTTACGATCCCACAGTGGTCATAGGCGGCAAGATAAACGCCTTCGGGAGCAATGCCAGGCACGGCACGGGAGAACTGATGGTGGTGGAGGCCGACGAGAGCGACGGTTCCTTTCTCTTCTTGCGTCCCATGGCCACCATCGTAACCAACATCGATCCGGAACACATGGACCACTACAGGGATTTGGACGAGCTCAAGCGCACGTTTGCCGATTTCATGTCCCTGGTACCGTTTTACGGCTTCAACGTGGTCTGGGCCGGGGACAGCAACATCCGTTCCATCATGGATGGCATTCACCGCCGTATCGTGACCTTCGGCACGTCTCCAGATGCTGATTACATGGCCTCGGACATTCGTATGGAGGAGGCTGGCACCAGTTTCGAGGTACATAAGGCAGGTAAACCCCTGGGGCGCGTGTCCTTGCGTATGTTTGGTGAGCACAACGTCCGCAATGCCCTGGCAGCTCTGGCAGTGGCGATGGAACTCGACGTGCCTTTCAGCGACATAAGACGCGCCATGGAAGGGTTTTCGGGTGTCGACAGACGTTTCACGGTCAGAGGAACGGCAGGTGGTGTCACGGTGGTGGATGATTATGCTCACCATCCCACCGAGATCTCGGCTGTTCTGAACGCGTGCAGACAGGCCTTCCCAGGACGCAGGGTAGTTGCGTTGTTCCAGCCTCACCGCTATTCACGTGTCCGAGCTCTGTTCCAGGATTTCGCAAGGTGTTTTTCTGCGGCTGACGAGGTTCGGGTCATGGACATTTATCCTGCCGGAGAAGCACCGATTCCGGGAGTGGATTCCGATGCCCTAGTGCAGGCCATATCCCAAAACGGTATGGGCAGTGCCATTCATGTGCCTGGAGATCCCCAGACCGTGGCTTCGGCCTTGGCCCGTTTCGCCCGTGAGGGGGATATCATCCTCACCCTTGGCGCAGGTTCGGTGACATCAGTGGGACCCATGGTGCTCGAGCTCCTTGGTGGAGGCTGATTCCCATGACCGGAGACGGCCAGAATCCGAAGGATCCCAGCACCGGATCCCATAGGAGGAGAAGTACCTCTGTAGAGGAACTGTGGTTGGACGATCCTCTGGACGCGGATCTGGTTCAGGAGTCTGTCCAGCCGTATTCTGCTGAAGACAGCGTGGAAAACTCGGCGAATGCAGAAGAACCGGAAAAACACCGGCGGATTCGAATTCCACGTATTTCATCGAAATTATGGACTTTTTTCGCATCTCACAAATCGATGCTGCTCAGGGGACTGGTGGGTCTCGCATTCGTGGCTGTGACAGTGGGCGGTGCCTTGGGTCTGCGTCATTATCTCCTTTCGTCACCGGCCTTTAATGTTCGTACCATAGAGGTCTCGTCCATGCGTCACGATCTCTCCATGGAGATAAAAAAGGCCACGGATCCCTACGTGGGACGCAACATCTTCACGGTCAGCATGGACGATGTGGCAGGGAGCGTGAAGAAGATTCCCTGGGTGGCGGATGCGCGGGCCTGGCGTTCACTGCCTGACACCATACACGTCGACGTGGTTGAACACGAGGTGGCGGCAGCCCTCTTTATCGAGAAACACGGCTTTTTCCTGGTGAGTCGCAGGGGCCGTGTCTTCAAGAAGGCCTCCCCTTCCGAACTGAGGGGTCTTACAGTAATCACCGGTCTTTCGGTGTCACAGCTCGATCATTCAGACCTGCCCCTTCGTGAGGTTTTGGACTTCATGGAGACGTACAGGCAAAATCCTGCGCGTCCTCCCATGTCTGAGGTGCGTCACATGGGTATGGAGATAGCCTTCATACTGCGCAGCGTTCCGGTGGAGGTACGCATATCCACTGGAAGCGATCTGAAACAGCGCCTGGAAACCTTCGATCGGATCTACCGGACGATCCGTGATGATCTGCAGAAAAAAACCATTATCTACATAGACATAGCCGACAAACCAGGCACGGCCGTGGTCTCCCATCCTGATGAAGTAAATCAGGACCAAAGATGAAGTGTCGCTAAAAGTTCAATAAAATCAATTAGTTGGTAAAATTGCCATAAAATACGGAGCTGCGGGGATCAGGGGTAAAAAGATACCACGTCCGGTAACCCCCGGTGACACTCAGGGAATACCCTCGGGATATTTTCAGTCAGCAAGGGTGCGGACGTTCCGGCCAGCTTTCAGGTGACCGGTGCTCTGACAGGAGGAGGCTCTGCCATGACACAGAAGATGGATACCGTACCGCAGTCGATGGATCTTCCGATGAACAGCCACATCGCAGTGGTGGATCTCGGTTCCAATGCCCTGAAACTCGTCATCGGTGAGGTGGTGGACGGTAGACTGGTGAGTGTACTGGCAGCGGTGTCAGCCGTGACCGACGGTATCCGTAATGGTGTCATATACAATGTGCGTGAGGTGGCCGACGCACTCAACGAAGTCTTGGAGGATGCCTACAGCGTATGCGGTATACGACCGGACAGCGTGGCAGTGGCTTTCAGTGATCCGGGTGTGGGTATGTACGACAACGACGCCATGGTCGCTCTGGAGGAGGAAATAGTCAGGCAGAGCCATGTGCACAGGGTGCTCAGTCTGGCAGTGCAGAGCTTCCCTAGCAAAAGAGAGCTCTACGTGCTCCATGCAATGCCGAGGAACTTCATGGTAGACAAGGCCATAGCCACCAATAAACCCGTGGGACTGCACGGCGTGCGTCTCGATGTGGATGCCATGCTCATAACCGTGCAGAAGCAGTCCATAGATGTAATAAAACGCACATTCCACGAGGCCGGGCTCAACGTGACAAAATTTGTATACGCGCCGGTTGCCGTTACGAGATCGGTCCTGAGTGACCGGGAGAAACGCCTGGGTACTCTCGTCATCGATATGGGAAGCCAGAACACCAGCGTACTGTTCATGAAGAATGGAGTGGTGCATTTCGCGGCTACCTATGCTGCGGGAAGTAAACTCTTGAGCGATGACATAGCCGCAGTGCTTCAGTGTCTGGACGAGGAGGCCGAGATGCTCAAGGTGCAGCATGGGGCGGCCCATATCGATTATGTGGACGATCCTGACGAGCGTGTGGAGCTCGAGGGCGCCCTGGTGACCACGAAGGGTGAGGTGGCCCGTATAATCCACGCACGTCTGGTGGAGATCTTTTCGGTCATACGGCACGATCTCGCAAAACACAACATCGAGCTACCAAGTTCGGCCACGGTGGTACTTACTGGCGGGGGAAGCAGGCTCAGGGGGCTAGAGAGGTTTGCCTGGGAGGTGTTCAGACGCAGGACCCGCCTCGGTTATCCGTCCGTTCCGGGGACTACCTTCGACAGTGCCAAGGATGTCACCTTCGGTGCTGCCGTGGGACTGCTCAGGTACATGGCCGAGAGAATCTCAGTCAGGTCTGATGAGAGCAGAGGCTCCAGAGATACGGGGCCCATGGCACCTCCTCCCCCTCCCCCTCCGGCACCGGCCAGAAAACAGCCCCGAAAAAGAGGAATTTTCGACA
>JALWFW010000089.1 GCA_027013865.1 Polyangiaceae bacterium
TAGCCATTATATTCTTGTACTACTCCTAAAAAATCTTCCTTCAGTCTTTTGAGTTCAGCGGAATTATATTTTTTAAGTGGAGAGCCGGGCAACAAATTTGTTTCAATAGCAAAATAATTCTGAAGCCGTCCCACTATGTTTAGCGAAAGTATATAATAGTTCTCATGATCATCATCCAGAAAACCATGCAATCTACCCATAAACTTCAAATACGGCAAAAGGATAAGCGACCTTTCATCTCTAAAATCAAATGACTGTCTCTCTAATAGTTCAAGAAGTTTTCGGGAGTAATAACTAATAGAATGAAAATATGCCATACTCATGGCACTGGGCTCGTCCACCTCTCTTAAAGGCAGACTGTAATGAAAGCCTCTTGCCATGGGCATATTGAAATACAAATCCAGTAAAACTTCCTTTCCCTCTTCCGTTTCAAGCTCACGGGCGGCATTCATGAGATAAAGAACGTGTGGATTTATGGTCAGGCCTTCCAAAGAGAGCTCTGAACGTATGTTGTTGGCAATGAGTTTCATCTTTCTGGGATTTGCAATTCTATCCCTCCAAAGCTCGTACAGTATCTCGGAAAGAACCATGTCCATCACCGGAAGTCCGCTGGTCTCGTAGAAGTAGGGTTTTCTTACAGGATTATCTCCACATTCATAAAGTGCATTGAGTATTCTGCTGAGAAAGTCTGAAAACTGCTCTTTAGTGAGCGGATCAAGACGCCATGATGTTGAAAAGTACTTGTCCATATAATCTTGCAGTTTGAGTTCATCGTACTTTTCTCTTTCAGCACTGAACTTAACTCCAACAATATGATCAAGAAGATCTCTTCTGAATGTTATGAGAGTTGCCACTCCAGGAATATTCTTGAATAGCTCCAGGAGTTTTACTAGTCTCAGTTGCTGGTCTAGAAGATGACGGTCTATGTCGTCGAGTATTATCCACATCAGTGGCTCGCCTGTGCCCTGCTCGATATATGCCTGCCTGAACATTCGTTTGAGCCATAAATAACCCGTTGATATGAGGAGGGATGATTCGGTGGGAACAAGTGAGTCGCGGCGCCACATGTCTATGAAGTGCGTACCAGCCTTGAGAAATGACAGGGACGGAAGTTCAGCGAACATGGAGGTGGCGAGTCTTAAGAGCATCCACCTTCGCTCACTTTCGAGCCGCTTTCTCATGTCACCCTCAGGAAGCCTTTGGGACACGGCCTCCAGAAATTCCAAAAGTATGCGCTCTGTTGGAAGCTCGTCCATCTGCCACGGATTTATGGCCAGAACAAGGCCGTGTTCCCCTGCAGTCCCTCCGCCTTCCCTCTCGGATACATAAAGGCCATGGGTGGCCTTCTCCACTATCATGTTGGCAAAGGAGCTTTTGCCAATCCCCCAGGGACCGTCGAGGCCAATCACCACCCCCTGGGTGCCAAGATGAGGAAAATAATTCTTTCTCAGGTTCTCGAGTATGCGCTCCGCTGCCCTGTCGTAGCCCAGATAGTCTTCCTCTGCTCTCCTCAAAGGAGACATGTCGAATATGGAACATACGTCTTCCGGTGTTTTTCTGTTTTCAGACATCGCCGTTACCTAGGATAGTTATTTCCTTTATAGTATCTATTCATCAAGCCAGACTCTAAAAGTCCGATAACATAATCGCTTCAAAAGCCCAGTAATACAATCAAAAACCAACCACCCAGGATACACAAAAATTCCAATAATAAAATACATCGAGTAACCACATTTATCATCAGAAATAAAGTGGTAATATACAAAATGAAACAAAAAAATCATCGAAATGATGGCCAACGTAAGATTGATTATGATATCCCGCAGACTCTGTCTGTCCCTCTGCTTCTCAACTTCTTTCACAGCACTGATGATGGCATCGGCTTCCTGGGAAGTAAGATAGCCTGCTTTCTGAGTCGTATCAGTATCATCGTCCGTCCCTGTAGTTCCACCTGAGGTATCCTCCCTTCTGAGTGGCTCTAGAAGATAGGATGGAACGCCTCTTGTCAGAAAATAACTCCTCACTCTTGAAATCCCGTCTTTGCTCATAACTGTACTCCTGAATGCTCATTGAAATGGAATGATAAAAGAGCTGCTCCAGGAAAGCAATGCCATAACATGAAGCGCGTCTGCCTGCTGCTAAATCCTTGTCATGCCTGCTGCTAAATCCTTGTCATGCCTGCTGCTAAATCCTTGTCATGCCTGCTGCTACCGCCAGCTAAAATTTGGTTCCTGCCTGGATATAGACGTCTAGCCAGAGAAGCGACTTGAACCCACCTGAATATGTGCAACACTGTGGTAATCACCGGGAGGTACCTCTAATGACATACACAGGGCTGAAAAAACGTAAGCCAACCGACAGGGCCACGCAGGAGCGCCCTGATTCGGCACCAACGGCAGGCACAGGCACACAGACAGCCGCGAATCAGTTGCAACCAGCTTCTGAGCGCATCCGAACCACACTTTCGGGTAGGCTCAGGGGCTCACTTCTCATGGTACTCGCCTTAGTGCTGACAGCCGGCACGGCTGGCATTCCGTCAGGATGCGACGACGGTGACACCTCAAAGCACGGTAGCGCGACCAACAGCGGCACCAATGACGGCACGGGGACAGGCGATGGCACAGACACTAATAACTCCAATGATTCCACAGGGTTACATTATACCACCAATCTTAAGGCCGGGCTGGTGGTCACCCAATACGGGCCTGTTCAGGGCACCAAAGATGGCACAGTGACCAGCTTTCTGGCAATCCCCTACGCAGCGCCCCCCACAGGCAAAAGAAGGTGGGCGCCTCCTAGCTCCCCCGAGCCCTGGAGCGATCCCCTAGATGCCGATGCTTTCCCGCCCATGTGTCCCCAAAAACCGCGTTCCAGCCTAGATTCAATAGTGGGCCGCGGTCCCATCTACTCCGATGACTGCCCGGCCGACTGCGAAGGTGACGACTGCTGCATAGGAAGCGAGGACTGCCTGTATCTCAACGTGTGGACCACGGCTGATTCCACCAGTGCAAACCTGCCTGTCATGGTATGGATACACGGTGGAGCATGGCAGTACGGCTACACCGTGGAACCGTGGTATGACGGTAAAAATCTGGCCGCCCGTGGTATCGTGGTGGTGTCCATCCAGTACCGCCTCGGGGTACTGGGATATCTTGCCCACGCGGATCTGACGAGCGAACAGGGGGGACACTCCGGCAACTACGGCATCATGGACCAGATGGCAGCCCTCAGATGGGTGAAGGACAACATACGCCAGTTCGGCGGCAATCCCGACAACATCACGGTGTTCGGCGAATCAGCTGGCGCGGGTTCGGTGTGCATACTCTTGGGTTCCCCTGAGGCTCGTGGACTTTTCAGCCGCGCCATCGTCGAGAGCATAGCATGCGATGATACCTATTCCATGCGCTCCCTGGACAGTGCCAACCCCAGATCCGGGGCCATCTCGGCCCACGACCAGGGAGCCCAGGCCGCCGGTCTCCTGGGGTGCTCACAGGACGCGAGCCCACTCGAATGCATGCGATCAGCTCCGGTTTTGGACATCTTCCGGAGGATACATCCCGAATTCTCGTCGTTCCTGTTCGACAACGTGTACAAGCCCATCATCGACGGTTACGTGCTTCCTGATGCCCCGCTGCGCCTAATCGAATCCGGCACGGTGAACGCCAACGAGGTAATCACGGGCACCAACTCGAACGAGATGTCCTTCTGGCGATGGTCCGGAGTGTTTCAGGCCCTGGGCATAAGGTCGGGATACAAACTCGAGGCCGCCGACAATACCCCTGGCGTGGTGGATAAATTCCACAATCTCTTGACAGACTGGTTCGGCGAGCAGGCATCCCGCGCTGTGGAGCTCTGGGGCGACCCTGCCACTGGCGCTGATGCCGTGGTGTATTACGAGCACATGCTCTCTGACATAATGTTCCACTGCGGTGCCCGCCGCCATGCCCGGGCCATGTCCCGGAGCGGAGCCGGTGTCTACCGGTACGTGTTCACCCGCGTCCCTCCCCGTTCCTTTGGTACCCGAGAGCGTATGGGGGCCGCACACGTGGCTGAACTCAAGTATGTTTTCGGCAACATGAGTACCCCCGAACTTTACTACAGCCCTCTGGAGGAGGAAGACTTCACACTGTCTGATATCATGATGAGACTGTGGACCTCTTTTGCCATTTCCTCCTTACCAGAAGCCCCTGAAGTATCATGGCAGCCCGATCCCGACCGTGTACTCCTGATTGACGTCACGTCAGACGCCACAGAGGGTTATCACACCGAACAGTGTGATTTCATCGATGAATTTCGCGCATCACCAGTGTGCGACGCGACTGGTGGCAGCGTGCCTCCTTGGGCCTGTCTGTTCTAATGAGTAGACCTTGGCATTGCCTACACTCGGGGCAATCCAGTTATGATATTTCAGGATGCCGCGACTTGGGTATTCGTGGGGTGTCCGCGGGTGGCCACGGCTAAAACCAGCCGCTTTTTCGCTGTTTCCCCTTTTATTTCAGTATGTCAGCGGTTTTGAGCCCTTCTGCGGGGTGTCCAACTTAGATGAAAGGTGCGAGCTCGCATGACGGGGTGGCTGCGAGATGGTACGCAAAAGTCCTTTGATATCATCATGTTATAAGTCTTGTCAGCGCTCTTGAATGCTTTGGCATGCATCCTGCATATGGTGGTTTTATGACTGGACCGTAGGAGACACAGGGATCCGCCCGCTGGGTGTGTCGCGCGCGCATCTAGTGGGGGTGGTGGAAGATCCGCCGAAACTCACATAATACCTCACCCGCACCCGGGATGAGAACGCGCGCTTTGCACATACTGCGGTGTCTGCCGCCGCCGGCGCTCTGCTGGGCTCGTCCGCTGGG
>JALWFW010000090.1 GCA_027013865.1 Polyangiaceae bacterium
TTGAGGCGGAGTTGTTGTTTAACAGTATAAATTTTGTTTAGAAAGCAAATGGTTTTTGATGGGTCTCATGGATAAAACGACTGCTAGTTGAATATCTTTCAGGATCGGCCACTTAGGTGTATGCTTTTATATATATGTATATATGTATAGAACATTTATGTTTTTACAGTGTTCTTTACTGTCTACTCTTGGCCTTTGGATGTAGAGTTCTGACTGAAGCAGTAGCATATTGTGTATTGTTTGTTGTTGGTACACGTGTGTGTTTCATGTGCTGATGCTTAGTCAGTTTTAGCCGGAGTTACGACGGAGCGCTGAATCAGTTCTGTGGGCTCCCAGGAGCGTGGGACGTCGGACTCCGGTACGTACATAACTGGCAGAGTACAGTAATACACGCATAGTACAGTAATAGGCGTACTAGTTGTGTGGATCATCGTTAGTGCATATTGTCGATAATTCTGTTCTGGATCCATGCTTAATCGAAACGGAGTGGATAGCTCTATTGAGGATAAACGTATAATTCTGGATTTGGATATTGCATGTCATTAGTAAACAAACGTCAGCATGAGCCAGAATCCAAACTACAATACTATACAGGGAACGCCATCTGGTGGCTATCCTGGCGGCAGTTCTGGAGTGTTTCGCCTGGTGATGCCACAGACGGTGATGATGAGTGAAGGAATGGGTCAGCCCCAGCAGGTCATCCGGATAGGTCCGTCGGGCGTGAGAACTGTGACGTCAACAGGCGGCGTGCCGCAGGTCCGGGTGTTGGAGAGACAGTCGTCGGGTCAGTTCCGCGTCATCGGTGGTACGTCGGGAGCGGGTCACGTGGTCGGCTCCGGTACGCCGCAGGTGATCAGGCTGCCATCACAGGGCCCCGGCACGTACCGGATCAGGGTGGTGACGGGCGGCGAGGGCGAGTCGCCCTCTGGCGGCGACCAGCAGTTTTACTACCAGCCGTCCACGCCCCCCGTCGGCTGTACGACGCCGACGTACACGATGCCGCGTCGGTCCAGGATCGAGACGTCGTCGTACGGTGACCAGCAGCAGCGGCAGTATCCCGGGATACACCTCGCCAACACAGGACGGAGCAGCTCGGCGGACAACCTCGGCAGTCGGTTCGTCATCAGCAGTTCAGATGGCAGCACCTGCTATGGGAACGCGACTCCGGGTGCCACGCTGTACTATAGCGCCACTCCCGGATCTCCTTCCTGTAGTACACCGCAGGGTACCACGATATTCAGCTCGGGTCCGAGGGGTGTCAGCTTCTCTGTCAGTACTCCTGAAGCGGCCCCACCGGTGGATGGCGGGCAAACACCACAGCCACAACAACAACAACAACAACAACAACAACAACAACAACAACAACAACAACAAGTTGTTTATAGTTCGGATGCCAGCAGTCGGGCAAGACGTGGATCCTCGCCGCAAGTACACGTGATCCGGGTAAAGGATCACTCGGAACCGTCGAGGAGACTTCCGGGCAGCTTCGACGACGTCATCCAGCGGAAGTTGAGCAACTTCCTGATCGGTCGCGGGCCGCAGTATTTGTTTCGTCATCAGCCCGGTGTCC
>JALWFW010000091.1 GCA_027013865.1 Polyangiaceae bacterium
ATCATCATCATCATCATCATCATCATCATCATCATCATCATCATCACCATCATCATCATCATTATCATCATCATCATCATCATATTAATCTTGATCAATATATTCGTTCACACCAACACCAAATACACTAACATTGTTAGTGTCGTTCCTCTAAATGTTGTTGTTGTTGTTGTTGTTGTTGTTGTTGTTGTTGTTGTCGCACTTTAGCTAAGTTCATGTACAAACTGTCTCTCTTCTTTTCCAGATAATCCTTGTTTGGAATATGGCATAATTCGCTTAACTTACTGGCAATGGCACGTCCGGGCAGGAGTCTCCAATAGAACAACTGCAATACGTCAAGGATCTTCTTCTCCCGCAAAATAATTACGCTTTCCAGAAAGCGGAAGTTTCCTCAAAAGCTTGACATTCTCACGTGACCCACTCTCGGGCAGATTCGCGTTCGGTTCGGTATCGGTAACACGTGACATCGTTTATGAACGATGATTGGTTAAGAGACTACACTCGGTCTGGTTATGACCTAATTACCCGTGACGCCATCATCGGGGTCATCGGGATCATCGGGATTATCGGGATCATCAGTCTAGCCGCGGGCGATGGATAACGTTCGCTACGATCCCTCCGGAGCGGCGCAGGTTGTCATGGATCTGGGTCACGATCCGGACGACGACAGAGACGCTAACATCTTCGCGCTGGGCGACGCCGCCGCCAACCTCGACGAAGACATCGACGACCTGTTCTCCGGATTCGGCCTCAATCTCGGCAACATCGTCAAGGACAGCGGCGCCATCAAGACCAAGACGCTGCAGGTCGCGGAGAGCGCGCAGTCGGCGAAGCCGGACACCGTCGAGATATCGACGATATCCAGACAGCTGGACGACGGCAGGAGAGTACACACGAAGATCATCCGAGGTCCGGTGAAGTGTACCAAGAAGCTGATAAAAATCAGTCGGGAGACTCCGCAAGGTCTGGAGGTACTCTCCGAGGTCGAGGTTCCCGGAGACGCCGATGTCAACAGCGTTCTGGCGACGGAACTGCCGAAAAGTCTCGGACTGAGCAGCGGCTCGGTAGACGCCGACTACGACAATCTGGATCCGGAATACGGAGTCCGGTTTAAGGGCAAGTCGCCATTCCGGGAAGACGACTGGGTCGGGACCGAGGAGGACCTGGAGCGAGCGCGACGTCACGGCACGCTGGCTCTGCCGACGGGAACTCCGGAGTCGTCGCAGGAACCGTCGGCCGGCGAGCCGCGGGTCCAGTTCCGAGCGAAGACCGAGCCGACGGCGAAGGAGGAGATCCAGAAGAGGGAGGAGTCGCCGCTGCTGATCAACGTCACCGACACCAGCGAGTCGGAGAACAGGACCAACCAGGCGAGATCGAACGAAGCCAACCAAACCGTGGACGGCACGGCGTCATCAAGGCAGAACGGCGACTTGCAGAGCTCGCGTCGGCTGAGCAGGAAGAAGAGCAGGACATCCCGGCGTCGCGGCTCGCAGAATGAGTCGCTACGACGCAAGTCGGTCGCCCTGTACGCCGACGAGGAAGCCATCCAGCTGTACCAGCCGCCGGAGAC
>JALWFW010000092.1 GCA_027013865.1 Polyangiaceae bacterium
GTAGACCTCCTTATCTGTGTATGATGCCATGCCATACGATAATGGCACGCAAAAAATCCTTTTATATCAGCATGTTACGATTCACTGTCCATGACATGTATGTCGTGGTGATGCCTGTTTCACACAGAGGCCGCAACACATACTGCTCCTATAGCAGCCTTGGCCCCATGAAGTTCCAGGGCTGTGGCAAAGGCTGACACTGTTGCCCCGGTGGTGATGACGTCGTCTACTATCAGATAGGGACCACGGGGGAGCCGGGAGATCACGAATTGGGAGGGCGCAAGCTGCCTGCGTTGGGCAGCGGACAAGGAGGCCTGCGTTAGATACCCTCGTTTTCTCATACCCACCATCACGACATCCGCGCCAAGCTCGTCAGCAATGCCAACAGCCACTTCCCATGCTGGATGAAAACCGCGGCGTACCAGGGACGAGGCTGCAGACGGCACGGGAACTAGGACTTTGGGTTCAAAAATCCGGGCCACGGGAGCACAAAGCCGACCCAACTGTCTAAGCCTCCACGGTTCTCCGCCGTACTTGCCTGCAGTGATAGCCCTGCGCACGGATGCACCGTACTCGAACAGGGCAGCCACCCGAACCGGAGCCATGCGCCGGCGGGGAAGGAATATCATCTCAGGAGTCAGGAGCGAGGTGCCAATAAGGCACTGCTCACAGAAGGGATGAGAGTGACCGGGTGTACGGGCCCCACAGGAGACACAGTGCGCCGGAAACAGCCTCTCCATGGCCATCAGGGAGACACCAAAAGCTCTGTGTAGAGATTTGAATAAAACAGCAGGACGCGAAGCATGCCAATAGGTCATACAGCCATTTTCGGAATTCCCCTGATGCGGTTTACTTGGAACGTCTATTTTTCATATAGATAAAAGTGCAGTAATATCAATAAGTTATGCGATTATCGAACAAAACCTCTCATCACCTTGGATGTGGTACTGTCCTGGGTTGCCCTACGGCGATGAAATGCATGAACCTGATGTACGAAGGTATCCAGCTTCAGTTCCTCGGCCACGCCTTCTTCCGTGCCGTACATGATGGTAACCATGGGGACACCGTCATAATCACGCTTGATGAATTCCATCGCAGAAGCCGAAGCAATCCCAACCATGCAGTTGTTTCCGATGGCATTTATTACCCCGTCGGCTCCTCTGCGGGCGAAATCCACAAACTTGGCCACGGTGGTGAGCACCAGGGTATTGGAATTGGGGGCGATGTATGGATCTGCCAGTTTAAGGGTTTCCTCATAGCCCGGCTCTACCACCAGCCTTCGCAGATACGACGGCA
Organism: Polyangiaceae bacterium; assembly: GCA_027013865.1. Classification (GTDB taxonomy): domain Bacteria; phylum Myxococcota_A; class Polyangia; order HGW-17; family JALWFW01; genus JALWFW01. The sequence continues at coordinate 1,297 of JALWFW010000092.1, forward strand.
AAATGGCCTCATAACGCTGCCTTGAGGATTCCATGGCCACCACTCCCGTAAGCTCCCACAGAGTCGGCTTCGCCAGACCACGGCGTGCCCATTTGCGCACTGCGAAGTGGGAATCTATATAGAGATAACCAGCGAAATAGGGACTGGGATACACCTGAAGACCCAGGTCCTCCAGCTTGTCGAACAGATGGGCGTTGCTCTCCGGAACCATACGGGTATACAGATCGCCGGTCACACCCACCACCGGCCTAGTTCCCATGTTCTCCACGTCCACGGATGTGATTTGGCGCACGGCCCTGCGGAAGACTTTGAACGGTGAACGTCTGTGAGCCAGCTCGCCCCTGATGTCGGACAGGGCCTTGTTCATGATGGAGTCCACAGAACCACGCAGACGCTCGTAAGGTCTGTAGGTGTACTGGAGCGTTATGAGATGGTCCACTGCCAAAAGGCCCTCGAACATTCTCAAAAGACCCTCCAGCCCAAAGAGATCCATGGCCTCTGATCCGGCGTAGTCACGGATCTGCAAAGGAGCCCCGCGATCCTTGACGGCCAGGCGGTAACCGTCACCGTACTGGGTCAGAAGACACGGACTCACCGTTGAAGGATAGTAAAACGCGTCGCCTTCCTTGACGTCCCAGTCCTTGAGCAGTCTGAGGACGTCACCGGCCACGATGAGGAATGGGTGGCATTCCTTGCCGGTGGATATGGACTCGCCAAGACGCATGGAAGAGTGATCCGGAGGCGGCAGGATAACCACGTCAGGCCCCCAAAGGCCCTCCAACATGCCGGCAAACACGTAAGTATGCGGACCCACCCACGGGACGAAGTAGCGGCGCACCACATCCACTGGTTTGGGTTTGTCCACCAGAACCGCAGAGGCCTTCTTCTCCTCTCCCCTTGCCCTGGCCTCGGCCTTGGACAGTTCGCTGGCCTCGATGGCATCGGAGAAAGCCTCTAGACGGGTGACCATTCCAGCCTCACCACGCAGCTCGTCGAACTCGAGAGTCAGGTACACCCTGTCCCCCAGGACGTCGGCTATGTGCTTGAAGGTGAATGCATCAGGACCGCACCCAAAGTTGGAAATGAGTACGGGATAGAGTCTGTCGTCGCCCAGGACATAGTAGGCACTCCGGAGCTCGTCGCGGCTCAACCGCCACACCAGGTTCTCCTTCATGGAAGGAAGAGAGACGTCGTGCAAGGGCAAAAAGTCGAAGGGAATGACCATGTAACCCAGCTTTTTAAGATGGTGTACGAGGCCCATATTCAGATACATGTCGTACACGTTGTAGGGCTTGCCTATGAGGACAACGGCCTTGTCGAATCCGCGGGAGAGTACCTCTCGGCCTATACGTACCTTCTCGTCCTCGAAGTGTTTGTATATTTCTAAAGCCTTCAGGAAGGCGGCCTCTACGTCCTCTGCCCTGCGGCCCAGAACCCGTGCAATCTCATGCCACGCCTCGCGGTTGCCACCCTGAACCGGGTCTATGGAGAACTGCGGTACCATCACCTTGTCTTTGCCAATGAGGCGCTGAACCATCAGAGGTAACTGCTGAGCAAACACGCATACGTGAGACTGATCTGCATTACCCATCATGCGGTTGCCGGACTCGACGGACACACGGGCTGGCAGCTCGGTGACCGACGGGTAGAATACGCGATCCACTTTCCTGAGGAGCTCGCGCACATGACCTGCGGCCAGCTTGAGAGGCATGCATGACTCAGGAGGCAGCCCCTTGACTCCCTCCACCAGGGTTGCAGAAGTCGAGGCATCGGACAGTACGGGCTCATAACCGAGCTCCCACAGCATATTTGCCCACAAAATGGCCAGATCTATGTTTATCGAGCCAATGGGTACGCCGATTTTCGGCCGATCCCCGCGCGTTATCTTGGGCAGATGGGATTTGAACAGAACATCCCGGATTTCCAGGAGATCCTTGCCGTCCACGGCATTCGCTGCGTCCCGGCGCACCTCCACCTTGCCCTTGCCTGAGAAGAGATCGCACGCGTCTCCGAAGAACACCATGTCCTTGCCGATTTTCACACGGCTCACCTGGCAGCGGTTGGAGCATGCCTTGCACTCGAAAGTGACGACGTTAACCGGGATGTCGTCCAGCTCAAATCCGCGGAACCGTGAAGCCGATATGTCTGCCTTGGCAGCCATGAGAGCCATGCCGATGGCGCCGGAGATGCGGTTGTAGGGATGAACGGTTATCTTGCGGTCCAGGAGTTTCTCGAAAGCAGCCACCACAGCGGCATTGGATGCCGTTCCACCCTGGAACACTATGTGCTTTCCAATGGGACGGTGGGACACCACACGCTCGAGATAGTTGCGAGCAATGGAGTAGGCCAGCCCAGCGGTGAGGTTCTCTATGGACACGCCACGTTTTTGGGCCAGAACCAACTCTGACTCCATGAACACTGTGCACTGGGAGCCCAGATCCTCGGGGGCATCGCCTTTCTCTGCCAGAGATGCGAACTCGCCGATGATGGATATCCCCAACTTGTCGGCCTGTTCCTCCAGGAAGGAGCCCGTACCTGCAGCGCAGATCTTGTTCATCTCGAAGTCGAGCATGCGGCCGCCACGCACCGCGATGTACTTGGAATCCTGACCGCCTATCTCAAAGATGGTATCCACCTCGGGCAGGTAATGGGCCGATGACACGAGCTGGGCGGTGATCTCGTTCTTCACCACGTCACAGCCAAGGAGAGCCGATGCCAGATACCGGCCTGATCCAGTAGCTCCGCAGCCGATTATCTGTAGGGATTCGCCGAAACGGCCACGTATGCGCCGCAGTCCCTCCTTGAGCACCTCGATGGGGCGCCCCTTGGTTTTGAGGTATTCGCCGTGCAGGACGTTGAGGTTTTTGTCCAGTAGCACCAGGTTGGTACTCACGGATCCCACGTCTACACCCAGATACGCCTTTATGGTGCCGTCAAGCTCCACAGGTGGCTGCTCGTCAGCTGGACGCTCGCGCTCCCGGTAGGGGCCCAAGGGTGGCAGGTACATCTTCGAGCCACGCCGCACGTTGCGCTCACTGAAGATGATGCCGATGTCATCGGCCTGAACCTCGAACATGGACAGATGGGCCGTGCCGAATGCACTGATGTACATGGCCAGCTCGTGTACCAGTACCTGGTCGTCGCCCAGTTTGTAGAATTCCTTCACTGCACGCACCAGACCGGGATTCATGGCACCGCCGCCGATGAGGGCGATGGGAGGCTCCAAATCGCGGCCCTGAAGCACCTGAGAGGCAAAGGTCCTCACCTGGGCAAGGCATAGACCGTAAACGATTTCCTCCACCGGAGTGCCCTTCTGCTGGAGGTGAATCATATCCGACTTGGCGAACACCGAACAGCGGCCAGCTATGGTGGCACCCTTGTGAGCCTTGGCTGCCAGGGACGCCATCTCCTCCACGCTGAGATTGAGACGGCCGGCCTGCTGCTCGAGGAACGAGCCCGAACCTGCGGCACACAGACCGTTCAATGCGAAGTCCTCCACGTCGCCGTCGGGACCCACCAAAATCCACTTGGTGAATTCCGAGCCCATGTCCAGTAC
>JALWFW010000093.1:0-444 GCA_027013865.1 Polyangiaceae bacterium
GTGTGAATGTGTGCATGTGTGTGTGTGTGTGTGTGTGAATGATTGCCAGCCACTTAGATAATTGTTTGTTGTCTTATCTGATGTAACGCTTTGCAGCAGCGGAGATAAAAACAAGCCTCCAGTCAGAATGATTATTTTGGTCTTTGAACCTTTGTTTGTTTTTTCTCTTGCACGAAAAAGATTCCTCTGTCGCCGGTACTGTTGGCCAGGCCACGGTCTCCAGTGCTCGTGGTGGCGTTATACGCCGTTGTAACACCTCTCCCGCGTGTAATATTGCTTTGACAAAGCCTTACCAGTGCCCGCATTGATTGAAGCCAGATTCCTTCAACTGGTGCTAATTTTATGGCTGCATCTCGCCAGAAATGACACAACTTGTGACTCAGTCTCGGCCGGTGGCCACTTCCTGGACTGGAGCACCGAGAGGGAAATGGCCTGATGTATGAA
>JALWFW010000093.1:454-1564 GCA_027013865.1 Polyangiaceae bacterium
ATGTATGAACGCGTCAAATGAGTGAAATTAAAGAGAGCCGGACACGAATCCTTTTGCCTTACCTGGCAGCGGGCGGCCGGCATTGTGTGGCCGGGTGGAGCGAGCGTGCATTGTCGGGAGTGATTTACATCTAAAGGCCATTAGAGCAGCGCTGGCCCGAGTTGATGGTGAGAGATGGGACGGCAAGGTTTAAGTGGATTGTTAACGGGTTAGAACACTGACGAGAGGCCTGTCGTACATCACTCGGGCACTGTAATATCGCCATTCTCCCTGGAGACCACATACCATGACTGGCTCATTACCAGCACACCGCCATCTAGTTATGCCACTTTATAGAGCTGCATCTCTTCAGGAAAACACCGGCTTCGGATTGTGTCTTTCTCTGTGTTTGTGTCTCTCTGTGTGTTTGTGTGTGTGTGTGTGTGTGTGTTTGTTTGTTTGTTGTACATGACTGGCAGGCTACATTTGAACGTCAATGCCACTTCTCTCTTCAATAGCACTGATGAGAGAAAGTTGTTCCTCACAGGACAGTGGCTCGTATTATTGTCCCAGATTTGACAATGATTATACAGACGCAGGCACGCACACAAACACACACACGCTGCACATTGTATTAAAGACTGCTTGATAATTATTGTAGTTAGTGTTTCCTTAGGGCTGGCTGGCATGCAGCATGCACACGGGCCTTTCTTTCTGGGTACCGTGCCCCAATTCAGAACTGGCTGTATGGTAGTGTTTCATTATGTGCCAAGCTTTGTGCGTCTTCAGTCATAAACTAGCCTCCTGCGTCCAGTGCTCTGTTTCCTGGCGTCCAGATAAAACCAGCCGGGGACAGGAAGTCACTCGTACACAAGCCGGTGAATCCAATTACAGGTTTAGGGCATTATCTCACTTGTGGCAAAATGAAGCCAGGGCCACAGTGAGCTGGCAGACAGCTGAAGGCGTTATCAGCATGCCGACAATCTCGCCCGTCTTTGTACGACGATCACCAGTAGAAGGCTATCAATTGATGGCTGTCTTCTGACGCTTGAGATTTTAATTTCCTGTCACAAAATTACAAGTGGATTTCTGCTATCAGTGTAGTAGTGTGTCCAACTCTCCAACTTATCC
>JALWFW010000094.1 GCA_027013865.1 Polyangiaceae bacterium
CCAGTCAGTCAGTCAGGCAGTCAATCACTCAGCCAGCCAGTCATTTAGTCAGTCAGTCAGTCAGTCAATAAGTCAGTTAGTCAGCCAGTCAGTTAGTCATTCATTCAGTCAGTCAGTTAGTCAGTCATTTAGTCAGATAGTCAATCTGTCATTCAGCCAGCCACCCAGCCAGCCACCAGGCCAGCCAATCAGTCAGTGTCAGTCAGTCAGTAAGTCAGTCTGTCAGTTACTGAATCGGTCCGTCAGTCAGCCAGCAATCAGAGGGTCATCTTGCCTGCCAGCCGCCACCCACAAACCAGCCAGCCAGCCAGCAAGCCAACCAGTCAGTCAGTCAGTCAGTCAGTCAGTCAGTCAGTCAGTCAGTCAGTCAGTCAGTCAGTCAGTCAGTCAGTCTTTCTGTCAGTCAGTCATTCATTCAGTCAGTCAGTCAGTCGGTCATTCAGTCAGTCAGTAATTCAGCCTATCAGTCAATCAGCCAGCCAGTCTGTCAGCCAGGCAGCAAGCCAACCAACCAGTCCATCAGCCAACCAGTCAATAAGCGAGAGAGCCAGACAGCCAGTCAGCTAGCCAACCAAACAACCAGCCAGCTAGCCAGCCACCCGGTCAGCCAGCCAGCCACGCGGTCAGCCTGTCAGTCAGTCAGTCAGTCAGTCAGTCAGTCAGTCAGTCAGTCAGTCAGTCAGCCAGTCAGTCAGCCAGTCAGTCACTCAGTCAGCCAGTCAGTCAGCCAGTCAGTCCGTCAGTCAGTCACTCAGTCAGTCAGTCACTTAGGCAATAAGCCAGCCCACCAGCCAGTCAGTCAGCCAACCAGTCAATAAGCGAGTCAGACAGTCAGGCAGGAAGCCAGGAAGCCGGCCAGTTAATCTGCGAGCCAGGCAGGTTGGAAACTAGCCAGCCAGTCAGCCAGCCAGCAGGTCAGTCAGTCAGTTAGTCAGTCAGCGAACCAGCCAGCAAGCCAGCAGGTCAGTCAGTCAGCCAGCCAGCCAGCCAGCCAGCCAGTCAGCCAGCCAGCCAGCCAGTCAAGCAGCCAGCCAGTCAGTCAGTCATTTATTCACTCTATCAGTCAGTCAGTCAATCAGTCAGTCAGTCAGTCAGTCAGTCAGTCAGTCAGTCAGTCAGTCAGTCAGCCAGCTAGTCAGCCAGCCAGCCAGCCAGCCAGCCAGCTAGCCAGTCAGCCAGCGAGCCAGCCGACCAGCCTGCTAACCAGCCAGCCAGCCAGCCAACCAGCCAGCCAGTCAGTCAGTCAGTCAGCCAGTCAGTCAGTCAGTCAGTCAGTCAGCCAGTCAGTCAGCCAGTCAGTCCGTCAGTCAGTCAGTCAGTCACTTAGGCAATAAGCCAGCCCACCAGCCAGTCAGTCAGCCAACCAGTCAATAAGCGAGTCAGACAGTCAGGCAGGAAGCCAGAAAGCCGGCCAGTTAATCTGCGAGCCAGGCAGGTTGGAAACTAGCCAGCCAGTCAGCCAGCCAGCAGGTCAGTCAGTCAGTTAGTCAGTCAGCGAACCAGCCAGCAAGCCAGCAGGTCAGTCAGTCAGCCAGCCAGCCAGCCAGCCAGCCAGTCAGCCAGC
>JALWFW010000096.1:0-9127 GCA_027013865.1 Polyangiaceae bacterium
CCTCCAGCATGGTGAGGTACTTGCGTAGTTCCTTGCGGTCGGCAAAGGCCGTGCCGTAGATACGCTGAAGCATTTTGTTGTGCTCGTCACCGCGCCAGTAGGCACCTGCCACGCTCAGGAGCTTGAAGGCCTTTATCCTGCCCGTGCTCTTTACGTGAGGTCCCCTGCACAGATCCATGAAATCGCCATTTTTATAGAATGATACAGTCTCACCTTCGGGAATGGCATCGAGGAGCTCTAGTTTGTAGGTCTCGCCCCTTTCCTCGAGAATCCGACGGGCCTCTTCTCTGGTGACCTCCAGTCGCTCGAAGGGGTGATTCTCCTTCACGACCTTGGCCATCTCTTCCTCTATACGCTTCAGATCCTCATCTGTGAAAGGACGATCTACGTCGAAATCATAATAAAATCCGGTATCTATGGCAGGTCCGATACCGAGTCTGGCCTCAGGGAACAGACGCTTGACCGCTGTAGCCAGGACATGTGCTGTACTGTGCCGCAGGGTTTCCAGTTCGGAGTGCTGTGATTTTTCTGACATGTCAATCTCCATTCGAGGTTTAAGGATTTACTGTATTTCGTGTGATTTTCAAGGAGATTTGAGTGCACGCCAGGCAGGAGTGACCATGGACGCACATACCCGGAAAAACAAAAAAGGCCGGAAGATTTCTTCCGACCTTCTGTCTGGTGGGCGCGAGCAGGATTGAACTGCTGACCCCTACCGTGTCAAGGTAGTGCTCTCCCACTGAGCTACGCGCCCAGAGCGTCACGCGGGCGTTATTTATACACACAGAGGTCATAGTGTCAAGTATTTTCTGAGATATGACAGATCGACACAAAAATGCACCGTGATACGGCAATTGCACTTTGAAGACGGCGGGGATGCTGCTAGTCTCCATCTAACATCGCGGAGAACAGCTATGAAACGACTGGTGTGCGACAATTGTGGTGCAAGTCTTCAACCCGAAGACGGAGCCAGCGTCATCATATGTCCATACTGCGGAACGAGCTACGATCTGAGTGATGGTAGTTCGCAAAAGGCGCCCGACATACCAACTTCCGTACTTCAACATAAGAGGAAGACTAGCAAATCCTTCAAGTGGCTCATCGCAGTCTTGGTGTTCATACCAACCCTGGCAGCACTCACTCCCGTACTGCTACTACTTCCTGCCTTCACCCACGTCATTCCAGAGTTGAGTAAGGTATTCAGACACAGACCATACCGATACTGCACCGTAAATGCTGACGGTGATAGGATTCCTGACGTACTGCTTTACACTTATGACAAAGGGGTTGTGCTTCTGAACGGCAGGGACGGCTCGGTGATGGCCACTGCAGATTCCGGGGCTGATGAGCTGCCTTCGGTCTACCTGTGCCTGGCCCACTCCATGATGGCGGTCCAGAAGGATGACGGACGGTACGAGATATTCGGCCTGCAGCCAAATGGGGAACATACGGAAATCCTGACCACTATCATAGATCCGGCCGACTCCATAACATCATATGCCGAAGGCAAAGGATGCGTAGCCCTTAAGGACAAGGGAGGCACACAAACAAACATCGTGCCCCCAGGTCGGGTGGTCCCTGAATGCGACACTGACGGCAGGTTTACGCCAGTTTACAAAAACCCGACCAATGTCTACATCCTATCACAGACCAAGCCAACGGAACTGAAGTCAGATGACGGCACCACATACCGAATCACGGCCAACAGTTCCTACATGGTATTCTTGGAAGCACGCACGGGCTCAAAAAAACTGTACAGACGCAGACTTCACTACAAGACACTATTCACCAGTTACGTGGGAGCGCTTTTGTGGAAGGGTAATCCCTATCTCATCGTCACTGAACCCAAAAAGTCATCTGGCGACATAACAGGAGATGCCGTGCTTCTGGCCATCGACGGCAAAACTGGCAAGCCCATGTGGAAACATGTATTCGATAGTGGTCCAAGCCCGAGTCTGGCTCTACTGGAAGTGCATGACGGAAGGCTGTATGCGGGTTTTTACGGCGATGGAGTCACCGTGTTGGATCTGTCATCCAGGGGCAAAGTGCTCTGGCATTACTGAAAACTGGCATTACTGAAAATGAGATTGAGAATAGTTTTTTATACCGGATTCAATGGAGAGCAGCAATGAAACCACTCGTATGCAGCAACTGCGGTGCAAACCTTCAGCCCGAAGAGGGTGCTCGCGTCATGACGTGTCCGTACTGCGGAACGACTTACGACTTGGGGGACGAAGAAGCAGTACGGGAACCTGATATTCCCCTAAACGTCCAGGTAACACCTACTGCTCAAAGGAATTCCAGTAAGAAAGCCGTCTGGATAGTGACACTCGTTAGCATTTTTTCCGTTTTGGTAGGTGTCTTGCCAGTGTTAATGATGAAACCCGATGTCAGACGGGCACTTCAAAGCACCGTTATTCGGAAGCTCCTAAGACCCAAACCATACCGATACTGTACAGTAAATGCGGACGGGGATCAGATTCCTGACGTGCTGTTCTACAGTTATGAACGCAAAGTCGTTCTTCTGAACGGTAGGGACGGCTCAGTAATGACCACGGTCGACTCCGGAGCCAAAGAGCTTCCATCAGATTATCTATGCCTGCCCTACTCCATGATGGCAGTCCAAAAAGATGATGGACGGTACGAGATATTCGCTCTGCAACAGGACGGGAAACACATACAAATACTCACCAGTATCATAGATCCGGCAGACTCCATCGAAAGTTACGCCCAAGGGAAGGGATGCGTGGCTCTCAAAGACAAAGGAGGCACCTTCACGTATCTGGCCCCTCCAGGACGTAAAATTTCCGGATGTACTACCAAAGGCCCATTCAAAAGAGTATATGAACTGGATACCAATATATACGATGTAGACTCATCATCTCCTGCGGAACTGAAATCCGGCACAGGGCTCATATACCAACTCACGGTCAATAGTTCTTCGATGGTATTCCTGGAGGCCCGCAAGATCCTTCCGCAGCCCAAGAAAAAAGCCAAAAAGTCGTCAAAAAAGTCATCACGGCACAGACACAGGAACAAGAAAAACCGGCACCAACTGATATGGGGGCGCACAAGACACAGTAAAGCCAAGCAAAAAACTGAAAAACTGTACCACCGCCGTCTACGTTACAAGACACTTTTCATAAGTAAAATCGGAGCAGTAGTCTGGAAAGGCAATCCTTACTTAATCGTCACCGATATAGACAAATCAAAGAAATCAATAGGCAGTATCACAGGAAATGCCGTCTTGCTCGCCATCGACGGCAAAACGGGGAAGATCATGTGGAGGCACGTGTTCGACAGTGGCTCAAGTCCGGGACTGGATCTCTTTGAACTGCATGGCAGCAGGCTTTATGCAGGCTTTTACAGTGACGGAATCAAGGTCTTCGATCTAAAAAGCGGCCAAGTGCTGTGGTCCTACTGGACCCGTTGATCCCGATATCCTCCCCCCCTATGACATTGCTTGGAATCCGCCAGACCCCTCCTGCAGTGTCATGCAATGTTGAAAAGTATACCGGTTCACCATATAACATGGCCTCACATCTCATGTGAAAGGAGTACCGCATGCGTGTATCCCATCTGGTAGGAAAGACACTAAGAGAGACACCCAGGGATGCGACCCTGACCAGCCATATATTCCTTCTGCGCGGAGCATATGTACGGCAGGTGGCCTCAGGCATATATTCCCTGCTTCCCATCGCCCGGCGCATCACCGCAAAGATAGAACGCATAATCCGTGAAGAGATGGACCGCATCGGAGGACAGGAAATTCTCATGCCCGTAGTTATGCCGCGGGAGCTGTGGGAAGAGTCCGGACGCTATTATTCCATCGGCGACGAGATGGTTCGCTTCAAGGATCGCTCCGACAACGATCTTCTCCTGGGAATGACTCATGAGGAGCCGGCAGTACAGATAGTGCGCTCCGAGGTGGAGTCCTACAAACAGCTCCCTGTGATGGTGTATCAGATTCAGACGAAATTTAGGGATGAGCCCAGGGCTCGCGGCGGTCTGATCCGTGTGCGTGAATTCACTATGAAGGATGCCTATTCCTTCCATACCTCTCAGGAAGACCTCGAAGAATACTACAGCAAAGTCCATGAGGCTTACGTACGCATATTCAAGCGTGCAGGGCTCAGACGTGTCGTGGACGTCAGTGCTGACACCGGGATAATGGGCGGTGGTGTGTCTCACGAGTTCATGCTGGTCACACCAGCTGGAGAGGATACCTTGCTTTTGTGCCCCCACTGTGGCTACAGAGCAAACAAAGAGGTGGCATATACCAATTTGCCAGAAGAGCCAGAGGAGCCCAAACCCCTCGAAAAAGTGGCTACTCCCGAACAGAAGACCATCGAAGAGGTGGCCTCCTTCCTTGGTGTACCCCATTCCAAAACAGCCAAAGCCGTTTTCTTCGTACACTCGGACAAGGGTCTCGTATTCGTGCTGATACGCGGTGATCTCGAAGTCAACGAGACGAAACTGCGTAAAGTGCTGGGTCCCGGTGAGCTGCGTCCCGCCCATGACGAGGAAATCGAGGAAGCCGGAGCGGTTCCGGGTTATGCATCTCCCGTGGGTCTGGACACATCGAAGTTCACACTGGTGGTGGACCGGAGTGTCACGGTGGTCAACAATCTCGTCACCGGAGCCAATGAAGAGGGTTATCACCTAGTCGGCTTCAATGTGGAGCGCGACCTAGGTGAAGTTGAACCTGCTGACGTGGCTTCGGTACGTCAGGGAGATCCCTGCCCTCTGTGCGGCCAGCCCCTCAATATGGAGCGCGGCATAGAAATCGGCAACATATTCCAGTTGGGCACCAAGTACTCAGAGCCAATGGGCTGTACCTATCTCGACAACGACGGCAAGAAAAAACCAATGATTATGGGATGTTACGGCATTGGAGTCGGACGTCTCCTAGCTTCTGTCATAGAAGAGAGCCACGACGATTACGGCCCGATATGGCCCATTTCCATAGCTCCGTGGCAGGTGCAGATATGCGCCATCGACCAGAAAAAGGAAGGCGTAGGGGATACAGCCGCAAGGCTTCACCGTGAGCTCGAAGCCGCCGGCATAGAAGTTTTGTGGGACGATCGTAACGAGAAGGCCGGCGTTCAGTTTGCTGACGCAGATCTGCGCGGTATCCCCATCAGACTGGTGGTTTCCAAGAAGACCTTGAAAAATGGAGGGGTGGAATTCTCCCTGCGCGGCTCCAAAGACAGGGAGATCTGGCCCATAGACGAGGTACTGCCCAAAGTGAGGCAAACCATTGAGAAGCTGGAAGCCGAGCTGCTTCCGTGATGCAGTATTCTTCAGGTCTTTTGCACTCCTCCGCATTCAAGGAGCTTTGTGATGTCTGATTCAGCAAAGAAAAAACGCGGGCACGGTTTTGGAACACTGCCTGTGTTTCTTGCAGCCATAAGTACCATACTCGGTGCCATAATGTTCCTCCGTTTCGGCTACGCGGTGGGACAGCAGGGCATCTGGGGAGCGCTACTCATCGTGCTGGTGGGACACGCCATAACCATCCCCACTGCCCTGGCCATCTCTGAGATAGCCACCAATCTGAAGGTCGAGGGAGGTGGCGAATATTTCATAATCTCCCGCTCCTTCGGTCCAAACATAGGCGCGGCCATCGGTATATCCCTGTACCTGTCCCAGGCCATATCCGTAGCCTTCTACCTCATCGCCTTTGCCCAGGCCTTCGCTCCGATTCACGGTTACGTAGAGCGTTACCTTCACATGTCAGTGGATCCACGCATGTTTTCCCTGCCCATGGCCCTCATACTGGCCATCCTGGTGCTCAAGAAAGGGGCAGACATGGGCATCAAAATGCTCTACATCGTCATATCCATCCTGGCTGTCTCTTTGGTTATGTTCTTCATGGGTGGTTACTGGGACTTTCAGGCTCTCAGGCGCAATTTCTGGGGGCTTCGTGAACATCCATGGCCCTATGTCTTCTCCATCGTGTTCCCGGCATTCACGGGGATGACCGCCGGAGTAGGGCTGTCGGGAGATCTCAGGGATCCCTCCACTTCCATTCCCCGTGGCACCCTAGCTGCCACACTCTTCGGCATGCTCGTGTATATCCTCATCATCCTCAAACTGGGTATGAACGCCTCCCCGCAGGAACTCGCCACCGACGAGCTCATCATGGGCAAAATCGCGATATGGGGACCCATCATTCCCATCGGTCTGGCAGCAGCCACACTGTCGTCTGCCATAGGCTCCTTGCTCATCGCTCCCAGGACGCTCCAGGCCCTTGCCAAGGACGGCGTTTTCCCCTCCTCTGCATTCAACAGGTGGTTCAGTGCCGGCATAGGTGAGGAAAACGAGCCTCGTAACGCTACACTATTCACCCTGGTTCTCACATTCACCATCATCATCCTCGGAAACGTGAACTCCATAGCCTCCATCGTGTCCCAGTTCTTCATGGTCACATACGGTGCTCTGTGCGCCATATCATTCCTGGAGCACCTGGCGGCAAATCCGTCATACAGACCGAAATTCAGGACAAAATGGTGGATTTCCCTCATTGGAGCGGTGGGTTCCTTCGTCATGATGTTCATGATGCAGTTCACGGCTGCCCTGGTGGCGCTGTCCCTCATGCTCCTCCTGTACTGGAACATCAAGAGAACCAATTCTGACTCAAGGGATCTGGCGGCTCTATTCAAGGGAGCGCTCTATCAGATAACGAGAAATCTGCAGATCTGGCTACAGCGTCAGCATTCGACCCTCAAGGCGACTGACTGGCGTCCCTCCTTCATCGCCGTATCCGACAAGACCTTCGACAGACGGGCTCCCTTCGACATCCTGCGCTGGATTGCCCACCGTTATGGATTCGGTACCTATTTTCACTTTGTGAAGGGACTTTTGGACAGGAACACTTACGGCATATCCCGCCAGGAACTCAAAAAAACCATTGACTTGGCAGAAGCGTCACGTTCCGGTGTGTTCGCGGCCACGATAGTCTCCCCATCCTTCATGACGGCAGTGGCCCAGATAATTCAGGTGCCAGGCATATCCGGCATGGAGAACAACGGCCTCATACTGGAGTTCTCCAAAGACGAGATAAAATCGAGGGAAGCCCTGGCAGAGGTATCCACTGGTGTAAAACTTGCAATAACCACCAACTTCAATGTATGTGTGTACCGCTCTTCCGATTATGCATGCGGTTACCGTAAAAAGATCCACATCTGGTTCACCAAGGAAGAGTTCAAATCCGCAAATCTCACGATTCTTCTGTCCTACATAATCTCCTCGCATCCTGAATGGCGCCATGCAGAGATCTCCGTGTTTGCGGCAATGCCTGAGCAGGAACTCGACTCTCAACGCAAGGTTCTGGAAGCACTCCTGGAGAAGGGCAGAATTCCCATCTCCAGGAAAAACGTGGAAGTCCTTCAGTACAGGGATCACGCAACATACGTAAAAATGGTGGAGCAGCACTCTTCAGAGGCAGATCTGGTCATCATGGGATTCACCCCCACAGAATTCAACAAATACGGTTCCCGGGTATTCACCAGATTCGGAGCACTAAGAGACATGCTGTTCGTCTGCGCCGTAGAGGACGATATAGCTCTCGTGGAGATGGATGAGGAAGGATTCGACGAATGGTTCGAAGATACGCCCTCAGAGTCTCCCCGCTCCAGTGCAGCAGCATCCGAAGATAGCCAGGACAGGACGTCTGAAAATCCAGCATCCGACAAAGACACTTCCAGCGCCAGTAACAACGGGGAGGAGTAATGCCCGGGCACTCTGTTTTCGATGCTCCGGTCAGGCTTTTCCTGGTGGCTTTCACCGGTGTCATCATACTTGGCCTGTATCTTTCATACATGGATCACCAGACGGACACTGCTCGTGGTACTGCTGTCGTAAAACCTTATTCCATACACAGGTATCCGTGGCTAAGGGATCTGGATTTGCGTAAGCTCACGGAGCGCTCCGGCCACTATTTTCAGGACATTCATGGGCGATACATCGTCCGCTACACCCTAATACCCAGACTCCAGAAATATGCTTCATCCCTGCTTGGACGCTACGAGGTTCCCTATGGAGCGATAATGATGATGGACATCCCGTCCGGACGCGTGCTCGTCATGGCAGGATACTCATCAAGGGAGCCGAACCTCAGTATAGAGGAAATGACCCTGAGAGCATGGGCTCCATCGGCCTCGGTCATAAAAGTCGTCACCGTGTCGGCACTGCTCAAAGCAGGCATCTCACCGCAGACCAGAACCTGCTACCGGGGAGGACACGGACGTCTTCAGGTGAAATGGCTGGAAGACTCACCCCAGGACGACCAGTGTCAGGATCTGACGACCGCTTTTGCAGAATCCACGAATCAGGTATTTGCGAAGCTCGCGAGACGACTCACTCCCTCTGAATTCAAGCAGACGGCTGCAGCATTCGGCTATGGTCCTCCGCTTCCCTTCGAATTTCCTGTGGAAATGGGAGAAATTCGGATGGATCCGAAGGATCCTTACTCTCTGCCCCTAACCGCTGCTGGATTCGGTCACACTACACTTAGTGTGTATCATGGTCTTTTCATGGCAGGCATCATAGCGGGTGACGGCACCCCAGTAATTCCCCATATAGTGGATGAAGTGGTCTCAAGCCGGGACTCCACTCCTCTTGAACTGCCCTCGCCGCCCTCACTAAAACCTGTTCTGACCACCGAACAAGCTGCAACCATAAGGAACATGATGAAACAGGCCGTAGTGCGTGGAACCGCCAGGGAAGGTTTCTTCATGCGTAATGGCAAACCCTTGGTACCCGAAGGCGCCGGTGGCAAGACAGGTACCCTTGCCAGGAAAAAACCGCAGTACCTACTATACACATGGTTCGTGGGTCTGAGTCCGGCTGACAGACCACGGGTGGCACTATCCGTGCTCATAGTATCCCCGCTGAAATGGCGTATCAAAGCGTCTCATGCCGCTGCATGGCTGCTCAGGGAATACTGGAACATGCGCAGTAGACAAAAACGGCAAGAGCGACGATAGCGCTTATAACTATTTGATTTTACTAGCTTTTTAGAGAAGTTCGAGGCCGGAGAACATTATTGAGATTTCGCGGGCAGCACTTTCAGGAGAATCAGAACCATGAACGGCATTCTCCTGAAGTGAGGTTCCCAGATCGC